>NZ_JBSNCE010000059.1:0-2953 GCF_053764755.1 Rhodococcus sp. 2H158 | reverse complement strand
CCCCCCACCCGGTGCACTCGCCCGCCCCCCACCCGGTGACCTTTCCCGCCACTCACGAGGTGTTCAACCAGGTCCCGGATCTGGTGCCCTACCAGGCGGCGGCGGACCCGGCGCTGCTCGAGGGCCTGCGCCGCGAGGGCGCGGCCTGGGCCGAGGACGAGGTCCGGGAGATCGGCGCGCTCGCCGGCAGTGTGCGCGCGCAGGACTGGGGCAGGCTCGTCAACGAGTACCCGCCCGTGCTGCGCACCCACGACCGCTACGGGCACCGCATCGACGAGGTCGAGTTCCATCCGCACTGGCACGACCTCATGACGGTGGCCGTCGAACACGGCATGCACGCGGCACCGTGGCGCGACCCCCGGGTCGGTGCGCACGTCGCCCGGGCCGCCAAGTTCTATGTGTGGGGCCAGGCGGAGGCGGGACACATGTGCCCGATCTCCATGACGTACGCCGTGATCCCGGCGCTGCGGCACAACCCGGAACTCGCCGCGACGTACGAGCCGCTGCTCGCCGCCCCGCACTACGACTTCGGGCTACGCGAACCGTCCACCAAGCGCGGCCTGATCGCCGGCATGTCCATGACCGAGAAGCAGGGCGGATCGGACGTGCGGGCCAACACGACGACGGCGACTCCCCAGGCGGACGGCAGCTACCGCATCGTCGGGCACAAGTGGTTCACCTCCGCCCCGATGTCGGACATGTTCCTCACCCTGGCGCAGACCGGGAGTGGCGTCTCGTGCTTCCTGCTGCCGCGGGTGCTTCCCGACGGCAGCCGCAACCGCATCCACATCCAGCGGCTCAAGGACAAGCTCGGGAACAAGTCCAACGCCTCCTCCGAGATCGAATACGAGGGCGCAACCGGCTGGCTCGTCGGTGCGGAGGGCCGCGGCGTCAACACCATCATCGAGATGGTGAACATGACGCGCCTCGACTGCGTCATCGGCTCGGCGACCGGGATGCGCGCGGCGACGCTGCGCGCGGTGCACCACGCCCGGCACCGGAAGGCGTTCGGCGCCCTGCTCGTCGACCAGCCGCTCATGCGGAACGTGCTCGCCGACCTGATCGTCGAGTCGGAGGCCGCGACGACCATGATGATGCGGCTCGCCGGCGCGACGGACCGCGCGTCGACCGATCCGCAGGAGGCGGCGCTGCGCCGCATCGCCCTTGCGGTCACCAAGTACTGGGTGTGCAAGCGCGCCCCCGCGCATGCCGCGGAGGCCCTCGAATGCCTCGGCGGCAACGGCTACGCCGAGGAATCCGGGATGCCGCGGCTGTACCGCGAGGCACCGCTCATGTCGATCTGGGAGGGCTCCGGCAACGTCGCCGCCCTCGACGCGTTGCGGGCGATGGTCAAACAACCCGAGACCGTGGACGCGTTCTTCGCCGAGTTGCGCCTCGCCGAGGGCGCCGACCCCCGGCTCGACGACGCCGTGGCCCGGCTCGGCAAGGAACTCGCCGACCTCGAGAACGTCGAATACCGGGCCCGCCGGATCGTGGAGCTGATGGCGCTGGTGCTGCAGGGAGCACAGCTCGTGCGCCACGGGCATCCCGCCGTCGCGGACGCCTTCTGCGCCACGCGGCTGGGCGACGACTGGGGCATCGCCCTGGGGACCATGCCGACCGGCGTGGACACCGCGGCGATTCTCGCGCGCATCTGAACAGTGGCGATTCTCGCGCGCATCTGACCGGTGACGATCCGCAGGGCATACTGGGGTAACGACAACGATCGTCGAGCGAGGCCGGAGCCCCTCATGATCAGAAGCAGCGAATGGCGGGAATGGGGGGTCCCGGTCGAGGTGGCCGTCACCGAGTGCGCCGCACTGGTGGAGGCCGAAACGCTGGTGCGGGCCGCGATCGCGGAATCCGAGGCGGCCTGCAACCCCCAGCGTGGCGACGCGGAGATCCACGAGGTCAATCTCGCCCAGGGCATTCCCGTACAGGTCAGTCCGCGGCTGTCGGCGCTGCTGCGCTCGGCGCTCTGGGTCGCCCGGATGACCGATGGGGCGGTGAGCCCCTTGTCGGCCGACGACGCGGGAATCGACGAGGACGCCACCCCGCCCATCCATCCGCTTCCGGACTACAGCGACATCCACCTCGACGGCGAGACCGTGCTGGCCCCGTTCGGCGTCAACCTCGACATCACCGAAACGGCCAGGGCCGACACGGCCGATCGGGCCGCCGCGACCGTCGCACGCAGTCTCGAATGCGGTGTCCTGGTGCGCATGGGTGACGTGACGGCCACCGCCGGTCACAGCCCCGCCGGGGGCTGGCAGGTGGCCGTCCCCGGAGCCGGCACGGTCGAACTTCCGGCGGGCAGCGCGATGGCGACACGCGTGCGCGCTGCCGAACCCGACGAGGGGGAAGAGAACGGCGGGAACGACGTCGCCGGGCGGTGGGCGCAGGTGACCGTCATCGCCGGGGACGCGCTGTGGGCCGACGCCGCGGCCGCGGCGGCCCTGCGCCGCGGGGCGCCGGCGGTGCGGTGGCTCGAGCAGTACGATCTCGCCGCCCGGCTCGTGGACAGCGGCGGCCGGGTGCACACGACTCGCCGCTGGTCCCGCCCGCACGCCGCCTGAGCGGCGGAGCTTGCGCCCGAATCGGTGGGCTTGCCCCCGTTTCCACAGTCGGAAACCGGTGCAAGCCCGCCACGACGGATGCCTGCTCTAGTTCTGACGCCACCGCCGGATGGTGCGGATGAGGGTGTCGGTGGAGGTGTCGCCGGTGTCGGGCTCCGCCTCGCCGGTCAGGGCGGGTGCCAGGGCCAGGGCCTGGGTCTTGCCGAGTTCGACGCCCCACTGGTCGAACGAGTCGATGCCCCAGATCACGCCCTGGACGAACACCTGATGCTCGTACAACGCGATCAACTGGCCCAGCGTCGCCGGGGTCAACGCCGGGGCGAGCAGGGTGGTCGAGGGCCGGTTGCCGGGCATCACCTTGTGCGCCACCACCCCCG
>NZ_JBSNCE010000058.1:0-3979 GCF_053764755.1 Rhodococcus sp. 2H158 | reverse complement strand
AGATCATGGGTCTGGGCCCGATCGAGGCCGTGAAGAAGGCTCTCGCCCACGCCGGCAAGACCATCTCCGACATCGACCTGTTCGAGATCAACGAGGCGTTCGCCGTGCAGGTGCTCGGCTCCGCCCGCGAGCTCGGCATCGACGAGGACAAGCTCAACGTCTCCGGTGGTGCGATCGCCCTCGGTCACCCGTTCGGCATGACCGGCGCGCGGATCACCGCCACCCTGCTCAACAACCTGCAGACCCACGACAAGCAGTTCGGCGTGGAGACCATGTGCGTCGGCGGCGGCCAGGGCATGGCGATGGTCCTCGAGCGCCTGAGCTGATCCGAAGTCAACGTGAACCGCCTTGGATCCGGTAGAGACGTTATTCAGGACACCTCAAGGAAAGGATGTCTCATTGGGGAGTTTGCCAGTACGTCGGAGCGGCGGCGAGTTGCAGAAAGCCGGCGAAGTGCTTGTTATGGCGTTCATAGCGGATGGTCCGCCGCCGGTATCCGGTTAGCCATGCCGACGATCGTGGTCGGCGTAGGTATCGATGACGTCCTGGTAGACCCGCTACGTGATCGCGAACGGCGGGTGCTGTTCCTCGCCGAATACCGCCTCGAGACGTCGGCGTTGCGGATCGCTGAGCAGTTCCTGCCGGGTGCGGGCGGTGCGGCGAAGGCCGTCGAGCGGATCCCCCAAACGGCCGCGGTGCCCACAGGTGTGCTGCTGCACGCGCTGGCGACACAGATCCAGCTTCGTCCCGGTCAGAGCCACGACGTGGAACGGATCCATCACCGTCGCCGCATCGGGAACCCTGCTGGTCGCGGCGTGCTTGTAGCCGCCGAACCCGTCCATCGCCACCACTTCGATACGTCCCGAAAGCGGCGCTCTGCCGGTCGAGCCAGGTGGTGAGGACCGCCGAAGATCTCAGGTTCGGACGCAGGGCTCCCGAGTGCTCGGATGACGATCGGTGTAGGAACATTCATCATCTACCACCCGGAGCCCGTCTCACGTCGACGACGCCGACCGCACCGAACGCATTGTTACAGCCTGAACCGGGGGTTCCATACCACGGATTGTCGCAGATTCGACTTCTCGCTACCGCGACATGAGCACTCTGCTGGGTCCCGACGTCGCCGTCACCCGTCGGCCATGTGCCCAGAGCCCTACAGTGACTCTGATCTCAGTATCGCGCGCCCAGTGATTCATGCCACACCACCTCTTAGTCTCGACGGTGCCCTGATGCATGCGCATCGATCGCGCTCACCCGCGTTGATCGACGCCTACGGATCATGGACCGATTCAGAAGTTCACATGGTGAGGAGTTGTCGTGACCACAGCTGACCGAGTAGAGGTGCAGGACGAGAGCAGCATGCCGGCTGATGCCGCACAGCCGGCGGCTCGTCAGGTCGGGGACGGAGCGTCCGGCCGCTCGGACCATTCGTGGATGGGCACCGAGGTCCCTCACGTCGTGATCTCGCTGGAAAAGTGCATGGGTGTGTGGGCAGCGGCCACAGATCCCCGTTCCGATCGAGTGTTGCTGTATCTGCACGCGGGGGGGCGCCGCTGCTGCAAACTGCCGAGCCATCGTCGTCTGGTGTCGCGGCTGTGCGATGCGCTGGACGCCTCGGTGCTCGTGGTCGACTATCGGACGGCGCCCGAGTACACCGTCGGGGACGGTATCGACGACGCGGTGGGCGCCTATCGGCTGCTCATGGCAGCAGGTTACGACTCCGAACACATCGTTCTGGCAGTCGATTGCGCAGACGGTGACCTCGCGGTGATGGTACCGATGGTGTTCAGGGACCTCGGACTCCCGGACCCCGCATCCGTCGTGATGATGTCCGCATTGGAGGACGGCGGCGAACTCGATGACACATCGCATCAAGCTGCCACACCGGGTTGCGCGCTCTTGCCGTCAACTCCACGTGCCTTGACGCCGCCACTGCACTGATCACCTCGAGTCGTCACGGACCCATCCCGGGACGGTAGGCTCGGGGAGTGGGACGTATCCAGCACTCGGACGACGATGACTGCGGAGGTCACCAAGGTCGAGTCGATGCACGATCCTGACCCCTCGGTGCGGGCGCTTGTGATGCGCGTTGCTGCGGTCGCCGGTAAGCACGCCGATGAGATTGTCTCCCTATTGGTCGACGAAGCCGTCAACGAAGTCGAAGAGATCAAGGCCGATCAACGCCTCCTCGAGTTGGCGACTGCGGGAGCCCAGGCCGCGGTCGTCACCAACCTGCAGATGCTCGAGCATGACCTCGACGTCTCCTCGATGGAGGTGCCGGGGGCCGTTGTGGAGTATGCACGTGTGGTCGCGCAGCGTGGTTTTCCCTTCGACCTCCTGGAGCGGGGGACCCGCGTGACGCGCAACGTGATGCTGCGCTGGTGCCTGGAACGGCTCGGAGAGTTGGGTGACGACCCGGTCGTCGTGGCAAGGTCCGCCGTCGACCTCATGACGCGACTGACCACATGGACCGATGATCTCTATCGTCAGGTCTTGCACCATTACGAGATCGCACGCGAGACATGGTTGCGGGAGCGTACTGCTGCTCGAACGGCCCTCATCGAAGCTATCCTCGCTGGGCGCTCTGTCGATGTCGGAGACGTCGAGAGAGCGTTCTACTACCGTCTGAACCAATTGCACGTGGGGGTCATCGCGTGGATCGATCGGTCGACCTCCGAGGATCGGCTGGCCCGACTGGAGAGTGCGGTTTCCGTACTCGCCAAACGATGTGGTGCACAGTCGCGTCCATTGTTCGAACCTCGCGATGAGCGCACCGCCTGGGCGTGGCTACCGCTGGGGGCCGACGGGGGGGCCGACCTCTTCGAGATCGCGTCGACCTTCGACGGGGGTGACGATTCGGTGACCATGGCCATAGGCGCGATGCACGAGGGAGCCGAAGGCTTCGTTCGCACGCATCGGCAGGCCACTCGGGCGGCGATGGTGGCACGGGCCTCGCAAGTTCCCAATCTTCGTGTGGTGTTCAGTGAGAGCGCAGGCTCGGTGGCGCTGATGTGCTCAGACCTCGCCCTTGCGAGCGAATGGGTGCGGGATGTGCTGGGACCGTTGGCCGTTGACGACCCGCCGATGGCACAGTACCGAGAAACGCTGCGTACATTCTTGGCGAGTGGTGGCAGTTACGCCACCACCGCCGTCATCCTCACCATGCACAAGAACTCGGTCATGTACCGACTCCGAAAGATCGAGCAACTACTCGGGCGTAGCGTCCGAGAGAGACGGCTCGACGTGGAGAATGCTCTCGCATTGTGCGAGTGGCTCGGTTCCGCTGTCATGGAGCAGAGCGTTCGCAGCGACTGAGCTTGGTTTTAGTGAGGTTTTCTCAGTAGGTGGGTGTCCGATGCACTGCCGGGCAGCACCCACGATCTGACCGCCGCCCGAACGCACCGGATCACCGGGGCTCTGTACGCTGCCAGGGCCTTGCCGCCCTCGCGGACAAGGGCTACCAGAACACCGGCATCGGCATCCATACCCCCACGAAGGTCCCTGCCGACGGCAACTCCCTCGATGTCGTCACCGTTTGCCGCCACACGCTGCTGTCCGGACTTCGGTGCCTCGGCGAACGCGCCGCCGCGCTGCTCACCACCCGGTGGAAGGTCCTCGACAGGATCACGCTGTGTCCCAACCGAATCAATTCCATCGCCAAGGCGCCGCACCCCGCCGAGCAGTCGGTTCATCGCTCCGTGGCGGAGAACATCGAGGTCGTCGATGCTGTCGGCGCCGGCGAGCATCCCCGCGACGATGCTCGCGGACTTGACCGCCGGGTCGGTGAACCGACGCTCGGATGCCGGCCGAACAGCTCGTTCAGACCGGGTCTCGGCCAGTCGCATCACGGGTACCAGCCCTGCGGCCGAGTCGGGTAGCGGGGACGCATTACTGCGTCCCCGCCCCCTCAGAACCGTACGTGCCACTCGTCGCGGCATACGGCTCAAGCAAGCCCCGCGGACGTCGCGGGCTGCTGGTT
>NZ_JBSNCE010000057.1:0-5067 GCF_053764755.1 Rhodococcus sp. 2H158 | reverse complement strand
ATCACCACGCCCGAGCCGAAAAGCTCCGGCAGGCCACCACCGGCACCCGGCAACCGCTACAGTGAACCCTGCTCACGGGTGGGCACTTCCACCGGGCACAGTTGAGCACTTTCGATGAGCCTCATCAGTCGAGCCCGACGGGTCGGATGAGAGGTGGTGTCGTCGCTGCGGATGCGAGGGATCGCCGCGCGACACAGTGACCCGGCGTCTGGCGCACGAGCCGCTGGGTTGGCTGCCGACCACGCTGGGCCGAACGCTGAAGAAGCGCGCCGTCGACGTGCTGGCCTACTTCGACCGACCCGGCACCAGCAACGGCCCAACCGAGGCGATCAACGGACGACTCGAACACCTCCGCGGCTCCGCCCTCGGGTTCCGCAACCTCACCAACTACATCGCCAGATCGCTACTCGAGACCGGCGGCTTCAGGCCGCTGCTACACCCTGGATTACGAAGAGCCCCTTTCGTCGGGATCAGTCGACCGGAACCGCCAGGCGGGTGACCTCCGACCGCCCGCGCAGGGTGACTTCACCTTTCAGCGACCATCGGGTGCGCTCCGCTTCCGCGGCCACCTCTACCGCCCGGGCCGACGCCACCACGTGGCCGGGGATCGTCTTGGCCACGTCCGACAGCCGAGCCGCTTCGTTCACCGGATCGCCGATCACCGTGTACTCGAATCTCTCGTGAGCGCCCACGTTTCCGGCCACCGCGAGACCCTCGGTGACCCCGATTCCCGCCTCGCACTCGGGGACCTCGGTGCGCAACCGGCGGGCCATCTCCCGAGCGGCCGCGAGCGCACTGCCCGCCGCGTCGGCCATGGCGACCGGAGCGCCGAAGATAGCCAGCGCCGCGTCGCCCTCGAACTTGTTGACGAACCCGCCGGCCCGGTGCACCTCCTCGACCACGACTTCGAAGAAGCGGTTGAGCAGATGTACGACCTCGGTGGGCGGCCGATCGGCCGCCATTGTCGTCGAGCCGATGATGTCGATGAACAGCACCGCGACGTCGCGTTCCTCGCCGCCCAGTCGCGGCGACGACGCCAGCGCGGCCCGCGCGACGTCCTGCCCGACGTGCCGGCCGAAGACGTCGCGGATCCGTTCGCGCTCGCGGAGGCCGTCGGCCATGCGGTTGAATCCCGCCTGCAATTCTCCGAGTTCGGTTCCGTCGTAGACGACCACCTCGGCATCGAGGTCGCCCCGCTCGATGCGGGCCATGCCGGACCGCACCGACTCGATCGGCGCGACGCTGGTCCGGGCGGTGAGGAGCATCAGCGACGCCCCCAACAACAAGGCGAGTCCGCCGATCGTCAGGATCGTCACCGCGAAGCGGACGGGTGATACGGGACGGACGAAGCTGAAGACCGCCACGAGCATCAGCCCGACGACGGGAACGCCGCTGCCCAGCGCCCAGGCCACCATGATGCGGCCGCTGGTGCCGGTGAGTCGGCGTCGCGGGGTCGCCCCGGCCTCCAAGGCCCGGGCCGCGATCGGCCGCAGCGCGAACTCGCTGAACAGATAGACGAAGCCGCAGACCGTCAGGCCCGCGAGGGCGATGGTGAGCGCGACCTTCGGGATCGTGCGCGGATCCAGTACCCCAAACGCGGTCGCGAACAGCACCAGCCCCACCGCCCAGAACGCACCCTGCTGGGCGGTGAGGCGCATCGGCAATCGCATGGTTGCACGTCGCTCGTCGGGGGTGGGATCCCGGTCCTCGAGGATCCACCGCAGTTGTGCAAGGCCGCGCCGGGTCCCGAAAATCGTTCCCAGGACGATGGCACCGCCGACGTAGACGGGTGCTATGACGCCGGTGACGACGACGAACTCCGGACGCAGCACCGAGGGGCCCGGGACGACGACGTTGATCAACAACGCCGTGATCGCGGCTCCCGCGATGTTCGTGCCGAGCAGCAACAGGGTGAGCAACGTCTGCACGCGAACACGTTGGCGCCGGACGGATTCCGCGGGCGCGCCGAGCAGGGGCGAGCCGAGGGGCGAGGTGCGGCGGGTGCGAGGCATGGTCGTTCGAGGGTAGTCCGGGGCGATCCTCTAGGGTGGCAACGTGCGCCTTGTGATTGCCCGCTGTCGAGTCGACTACATCGGACGTCTGACGGCACACCTGCCGATGGCGCGTCGGCTGCTCTTGGTCAAAGCCGACGGATCGGTCAGTGTGCACGCCGACGACCGTGCCTACAAGCCGCTGAACTGGATGAGTCCGCCGTGCTGGCTGGTCGAGGAGTCCGCAGACGAGGCGCACGCCCTGTGGGTGGTGACCAACAAGACGGGTGAGCAACTCCGGATCACCATCGACGAGATCGAGCACGATTCGAGCCACGAGCTGGGTGTGGACCCGGGCCTGATCAAGGACGGTGTCGAGGCGCATCTGCAGGAACTGCTCGCCGAGCACGTCGAAACCCTCGGCCCCGGCTACACCCTCGTCCGCCGGGAATACCCCACGGCCATCGGTCCGGTGGACCTGCTGTGCCGAGACGCGGACGGCGGCACGGTGGCCGTCGAGATCAAGCGACGCGGCGAGATCGACGGTGTCGAGCAGCTCACCCGGTACCTCGAGCTGCTCAATCGGGACCCGTTGCTCGCGCCCGTCAGCGGTGTCTTCGCGGCGCAACAGATCAAGCCCCAGGCCAAGACCCTCGCGACCGACCGCGGTATCCGCTGCCTCGTGCTCGACTACGACGCCCTGCGCGGCACCGAGAGCAACGAGTTCCGGCTGTTCTGAAATGCCCCGCCGCAACGTTCCCCGATCGCAGGGCCGGCGCCGGCCCGATACCGGCGGGTCGACGTTCTCCGGGGCCACCTCCCGCACCGAATCGGGGCCGTCCGGTGCGGAGTCCGAGCGCTACACCGTGCGCACCGTCCCCGGGTCGCGAGCAACGAAGGCGTACCGCTGCCCCGGCTGCGATCACGAGATCGCGCCGGGAACACCCCACGTGGTCGCCTGGCCCACCGATGACATCGGGGGCACCGACGAACGCCGGCACTGGCACAACGGATGCTGGGCCGGCCGCGGTACCCGCGGACCGACCCGGCGGTGGTCCTAGTGACGGCTCAGCCGTCGTGGTCCTAGTGACGGCTCAGCCGTCGTGGTCCTAGTGACGGCTCAGCCGTCGTGTCCTAGTGACGGCTCAGCCGTCGTGTCCTGATCGCGGCTCAGTTACGGACCTTGCTGGCCACTGCAGGTGAGCGGCCGAGGCGATCGGTGGGCGGTGCGTCGTCGCCGGACCGTGCCTCCTTCGCCGAGTCGGCTCCGCCGTCGCTGTCCTCCGGCTTGCCGCCGGCCGCCGGGAGTTCCTTGGTGGCCGGTTCCTTCTCGGATTCCCCGGTGGCGATCTCCTTGGTCGCGTCGGCCTCGCCCTCGGTGGTGAGCGCGTCCCGGTCGCGGTCGAGCAGCTCGCCCTCGCGCGTCACCGCGGCGAGCATCGACGGCACGGCCTCGAGCTGACCCCGCACCCCGTCCAACTGGCTGAGGATGCGGCCACGCAGCACCCGCAGTTCCTCGGTCAGATCGCGGGCGTTGGCGATCTTCCGCTCGGACTGTTCGGTGGCGATCTCGAGCCGGCGTGCCGCTTCGCGGGACGCGATCTCGAGACGCTGTTCGGCCTCGGCCTTGCTGGTGCGCTCGAGCTCGTCGAGGGCGCCGAGGACCTTGCTGCGGCGCTCGCTCATGGCGATCTCGAAGTCCTGCTGGACCCGGTCCCGCTTGGCCTCCGCCTCCGCCGCGAGGCGGTCGCGCTCCGCTTCGGCGGCGGCGATGATCCGGGCGGCCTGGGCGCGCGCCTCCGCCATCGTCCGGGCGTGCTCCGTCTCGAATGCCTTACGCCGCTCGGCGAGCTCGGCGATCATCGCCTCGTAGTCCCCGCGCAGCCGGATGCCTTCCTGCTCGGCCAGAGAGATCATCTCGGCTGCGTCGGCCTCGGCCCGGGCCCGCAGCTCGGACGCCTCGTCGGAGGCGAGGCGCAGCATGCGGGAGATGCGGTCGCTCATGCCCTCGGCCGTCGTGGGCGGCACCGACAGCCGATCGACGTCCTTACGCAGCTCGTCGATCTCGTTGCGGGCGTTCTCGAGCTGTCGAGCCAGGTCGCGAGCCTGGGCGGCGGCCGCATCCCGGTCCGTGGCGGTCACGCGCAGCTCGGCCTCGAATCGGGCGAAGTAGTTGGTCACCTCGTCGCGGTCGAATCCCTTGCGCACGATGGAGAAGGGCAGGTGGCTTGGGGTGCGATCGCGATCGAAGACCATGGCGCCAATCTACCTGCTCGAAGCGGCCGGAGCTGCGCGTGCCGCCGCGTTGTGCTAATGCTGCGGCGGTGTGAACCCGGCGAGTCGGCCGGGTGAGATGGGGGCGGTCAGTGCGATCCGTGCGCAGCAGGTTCGACGAGCTCGACGAGCACGCCGCCGGCGTCCTTGGGATGGAGGAAGTTGATGCGGGAATCGGCGGTGCCGCGTCGCGGGGCGTCGTACAGCAGGCGCACGCCGTGCGCGCGGAGCTCGGCGGACACCGCATCGAGGTCGCTGACGCGGTAGGCGAGCTGCTGCAGGCCGGGCCCGCTGCGGTCGATGAACTTCGCGATCGTCGAGTTCTCGTTCAGCGGGGCGAGCAGCTGGATCGCGGTCGCGCCCTCCGGCGAGCCGGGAACCGACAGCATCGCCTCGCGCACGCCCTGCTCCTCGTTGACCTCCTCGTGGGTGGAGACGAGCCCGAGGTTCTCGGCGTACCAGGTGAGGGCGGCGTCCAGGTCGGGGACCGCGATGCCGACGTGGTCGATGGCGGTCACGAGGCCGGAGGTCAGCGCCGCGAGCGGAGTCGGAGTGGGGGAGGTCTCAGTCATGAATAAAGACGGTAGCGCTAACGTTAGATCAGTATGCGTCGGGATGGGCTTGCCGGCCTCGAGCCCGCGCGGAAGCCGTCACTCCCACCACCGGAGGAAATCCTCGTGACCAGTTCTGTCATCGTTGCCGGAGCCCGGACCCCGATGGGGCGTCTGCAGGGCGCCCTGAAGGACTTCTCCGGCTCGGACCTCGGCGGGGTCGCCATCGCCGGTGCCCTCGCCAAGGCCGG
>NZ_JBSNCE010000056.1:0-5339 GCF_053764755.1 Rhodococcus sp. 2H158 | reverse complement strand
GCCGCATTCTTCCGTCTGTGGTGGTCAGTGTTTTGCTAGTTTGAGTTTTTTGCTGGTGATTTGGCTCGATGTCTATGACTGATCGGCCCTTCGGGGTTTGATTGTGAGTCTTCAACGGAGAGTTTGATCCTGGCTCAGGACGAACGCTGGCGGCGTGCTTAACACATGCAAGTCGAACGATGAAGCCCAGCTTGCTGGGTGGATTAGTGGCGAACGGGTGAGTAACACGTGGGTGATCTGCCCTGCACTTCGGGATAAGCCTGGGAAACTGGGTCTAATACCGGATAGGACCGGCGGCCGCATGGCTGTCGGTGGAAAGGTTTTCCGGTGCAGGATGGGCCCGCGGCCTATCAGCTTGTTGGTGGGGTAACGGCCCACCAAGGCGACGACGGGTAGCCGGCCTGAGAGGGCGACCGGCCACACTGGGACTGAGACACGGCCCAGACTCCTACGGGAGGCAGCAGTGGGGAATATTGCACAATGGGCGCAAGCCTGATGCAGCGACGCCGCGTGAGGGATGACGGCCTTCGGGTTGTAAACCTCTTTCAGTACCGACGAAGCGCAAGTGACGGTAGGTACAGAAGAAGCACCGGCCAACTACGTGCCAGCAGCCGCGGTAATACGTAGGGTGCGAGCGTTGTCCGGAATTACTGGGCGTAAAGAGCTCGTAGGCGGTTTGTCGCGTCGTCTGTGAAAACCCGCAGCTCAACTGCGGGCTTGCAGGCGATACGGGCAGACTTGAGTACTGCAGGGGAGACTGGAATTCCTGGTGTAGCGGTGAAATGCGCAGATATCAGGAGGAACACCGGTGGCGAAGGCGGGTCTCTGGGCAGTAACTGACGCTGAGGAGCGAAAGCGTGGGTAGCGAACAGGATTAGATACCCTGGTAGTCCACGCCGTAAACGGTGGGCGCTAGGTGTGGGTTTCCTTCCACGGGATCCGTGCCGTAGCTAACGCATTAAGCGCCCCGCCTGGGGAGTACGGCCGCAAGGCTAAAACTCAAAGGAATTGACGGGGGCCCGCACAAGCGGCGGAGCATGTGGATTAATTCGATGCAACGCGAAGAACCTTACCTGGGTTTGACATACACCGGACCGCCCCAGAGATGGGGTTTCCCTTGTGGTCGGTGTACAGGTGGTGCATGGCTGTCGTCAGCTCGTGTCGTGAGATGTTGGGTTAAGTCCCGCAACGAGCGCAACCCTTGTCCTGTGTTGCCAGCAATTCGGTTGGGGACTCGCAGGAGACTGCCGGGGTCAACTCGGAGGAAGGTGGGGACGACGTCAAGTCATCATGCCCCTTATGTCCAGGGCTTCACACATGCTACAATGGCCGGTACAGAGGGCTGCGATACCGCGAGGTGGAGCGAATCCCTTAAAGCCGGTCTCAGTTCGGATCGGGGTCTGCAACTCGACCCCGTGAAGTCGGAGTCGCTAGTAATCGCAGATCAGCAACGCTGCGGTGAATACGTTCCCGGGCCTTGTACACACCGCCCGTCACGTCATGAAAGTCGGTAACACCCGAAGCCGGTGGCCTAACCCCTCGTGGGAGGGAGCCGTCGAAGGTGGGATCGGCGATTGGGACGAAGTCGTAACAAGGTAGCCGTACCGGAAGGTGCGGCTGGATCACCTCCTTTCTAAGGAGCAACTCCTTGCTCGGACCAGCACACAGGTGCCGGGGGAGCGAGGCAGAGCCATTTCGGATTCACACGTAATCCGGTGGTGCTCATGGGTGGAACGCTGACAGCTACTTCTCGTCCGGGTCCCGTTTCTGTGCGGGATCCGAGGAGTTATATCGGTGCACTGTTGGGTCCTGAGAGAACACGCAAGTGTTTTGTCAGCGACGATGCTCATCAAAGCTCCCGCCGGTCGGTGGGGTGAGTAGTGGGTGTTGTGTGTTGTTTGAGAACTGCACAGTGGACGCGAGCATCTTTGTTGTAAGTGTTTATGAGCGTACGGTGGATGCCTTGGCACCAGGAGCCGATGAAGGACGTGGGAGGCTGCGATATGCCTCGGGGAGCTGTCAACCGAGCTGTGATCCGAGGATTTCCGAATGGGGAAACCCAGCACGAGTGATGTCGTGTTACCCGCGCCTGAATATATAGGGCGTGTGGAGGGAACGTGGGGAAGTGAAACATCTCAGTACCCACAGGAAGAGAAAACAACATGTGATTCCGTGAGTAGTGGCGAGCGAAAACGGAAGAGGCTAAACCGCGGGTGTGTGAGAGCTGGCAGGCGTTGCACTCGTGGGGTCGTGGGGCCCTTCTTCCCATCACTGTCATGGTGGGCGAGAGTAAGAAACCGGTGTGTTAGTCGAAATGGTCTGGAACGGCCTGTCGTAGAGGGTGAGAATCCCGTAGACGAAAACATGCCGGCTCTCGTGGAGGGTACCCGAGTAGCAGCGGGCCCGTGAAATCTGCTGTGAATCCGTCGGGACCACCCGATAAGCCTGAATACTCCCTGGTGACCGATAGCGGACTAGTACCGTGAGGGAAAGGTGAAAAGTACCCCGGGAGGGGAGTGAAATAGTACCTGAAACCGTGCGCTTACAATCCGTCGGAGCCTTCGAGCAGTTTGGTCTGCTGGGGGTGACGGCGTGCCTTTTGAAGAATGAGCCTGCGAGTTAGTGGCATGTCGCGAGGTTAACCCGTGTGGGGTAGTCGTAGCGAAAGCGAGTCCGAACAGGGCGCATGAGTGGCATGTTCTAGACCCGAAGCGGAGTGATCTACCCATGGCCAGGGTGAAGCGACGGTAAGACGTCGTGGAGGCCCGAACCCACTTAGGTTGAAAACTGAGGGGATGAGCTGTGGGTAGGGGTGAAAGGCCAATCAAACTCCGTGATAGCTGGTTCTCCCCGAAATGCATTTAGGTGCAGCGTCGCGTGTTTCTCACCGGAGGTAGAGCTACTGGATGGTCTAGGGGGCCCACAAGCTTACCGAAATCAGCCAAACTCCGAATGCCGGTGAGTGAGAGCGCGGCAGTGAGACTGCGGGGGATAAGCTTCGTAGTCGAGAGGGAAACAGCCCAGATCGCCGGCTAAGGCCCCTAAGCGTGTACTAAGTGGAAAAGGATGTGGGATCGCTGAGACAACCAGGAGGTTGGCTTAGAAGCAGCCACCCTTGAAAGAGTGCGTAATAGCTCACTGGTCAAGTGGTTCTGCGCCGACAATGTAGCGGGGCTCAAGTACACCGCCGAAGCCGCGGCACTCACACGAGCCCGCTCGTTCCCTGCGGGGGGCGAGCCAGGTGTGTGGGTGGGTAGGGGAGCGTCGTGCAGCCGGGGAAGCGCCGGAGTGATCCAGGTGTGGAGGCTGCGCGAGTGAGAATGCAGGCATGAGTAGCGAAAGACGAGTGAGAAACTCGTCCGCCGAATGACCAAGGGTTCCTGGGCCAGGTTAATCCGCCCAGGGTGAGTCGGGACCTAAGGCGAGGCCGACAGGCGTAGTCGATGGACAACGGGTTGATATTCCCGTACCCGTGTGAACGCGCCCCTGGTGAATCATCGGTACTAACCGTCCAAAGGGTGATCGAGTTCCTTCGGGAGCCGAGAGCCTGCTGCACGGGACCTTCGGTGGTAGTAGCCAAGCGATGGGGTGACGCAGGAAGGTAGTGGGGCCGGTCAGTGGTTGTACCGGTGTAAGCCCGTAGGGCGTGACACAGGCAAATCCGTGTCGCATTTGAGCCTGAGAGGTGATGCGTAGCCGAATGAGGCGAATTCCATGATCCTATGCTGCCGAGAAAAGCCTCTAGCGAGCTTTCACACGGCCCGTACCCCAAACCGACACAGGTGGTCAGGTAGAGAATACCGAGGCGATCGAGAGAACTGTGGTTAAGGAACTCGGCAAAATGCCCCCGTAACTTCGGGAGAAGGGGGACCAGTCCCGGTGAGGACCTTCACGGTCGGAGCTGGGGGTGGTCGCAGAGACCAGAGAGAAGCGACTGTTTACTAAAAACACAGGTCCGTGCGAAGTCGTAAGACGAGGTATACGGACTGACGCCTGCCCGGTGCTGGAAGGTTAAGAGGACCGGTCAGCGGAGCAATCCGCGAAGCTGAGAATTTAAGCCCCAGTAAACGGCGGTGGTAACTATAACCATCCTAAGGTAGCGAAATTCCTTGTCGGGTAAGTTCCGACCTGCACGAATGGCGTAACGACTTCTCTGCTGTCTCAACCACAGACTCGGCGAAATTGCACTACGAGTAAAGATGCTCGTTACGCGCGGCAGGACGAAAAGACCCCGGGACCTTCACTACAGCTTGGTATTGGTGTTCGGTTCGGTTTGTGTAGGATAGGTGGGAGACTGTGAAGCCCGCACGCCAGTGTGGGTGGAGTCGTTGTTGAAATACCACTCTGATCGTATTGGACCTCTAACCTCGGACCCTGATCGGGTTCAGGGACAGTGCCTGGTGGGTAGTTTAACTGGGGCGGTTGCCTCCCAAAATGTAACGGAGGCGCCCAAAGGTTCCCTCAGCCTGGTTGGCAATCAGGTGTCGAGTGCAAGTGCACAAGGGAGCTTGACTGTGAGACCGACAGGTCGAGCAGGGACGAAAGTCGGGACTAGTGATCCGGCACCGGCATGTGGAAGCGGTGTCGCTCAACGGATAAAAGGTACCCCGGGGATAACAGGCTGATCTTCCCCAAGAGTCCATATCGACGGGATGGTTTGGCACCTCGATGTCGGCTCGTCGCATCCTGGGGCTGGAGTAGGTCCCAAGGGTTGGGCTGTTCGCCCATTAAAGCGGCACGCGAGCTGGGTTTAGAACGTCGTGAGACAGTTCGGTCTCTATCCGCCGCGCGCGTTAGAAACTTGAGGAAGGCTGTCCCTAGTACGAGAGGACCGGGACGGACGAACCTCTGGTGTGCCAGTTGTCCCGCCAGGGGCACGGCTGGTTGGCTACGTTCGGAAGGGATAACCGCTGAAAGCATCTAAGCGGGAAGCCTGTTCCAAGATGAGGTTTCTCACCCCCTCGAGGGGGTAAGGCCCCCGGCAGACCACCGGGTTGATAGGCCGGAACTGGAAGTGCGGTAACGCATGCAGGTGACCGGTACTAATAGGCCGAGGACTTACCACAAAGAAGCTACGCGTCCACTGTGCGGTATCTGAAACAACACACTCACACTCGCTGCGCGAGGAGTCGGAGTAAACGCTGCCCCCCAGGAAATGGGTGGGCCTGCGGCCCCCGACCCCCGCGAACAGCGTGCGTGGGTCGTTTCACAGAGTTACGGCGGCCATAGCGGAGGGGAAACGCCCGGTCCCATTCCGAACCCGGAAGCTAAGCCCTCCAGCGCCGATGGTACTGCACCCGACAGGGTGTGGGAGAGTAGGACACCGCCGAACACCCGTT
>NZ_JBSNCE010000055.1:0-8349 GCF_053764755.1 Rhodococcus sp. 2H158 | reverse complement strand
GCCGTTCTGACGCCGACGGCTCAGCGCGGCCGCAGCACGATCTCCGTCGGGTGCGCGTCGGCCGGTGTCTGGACCGCCTGGCGCACTGCGCGCGCCACGGTCGACGCCTTCAGGAAGCGTTCCGGTTCGTAGGTCCGCCCCTCGCTCGCGACGATCGCACGCTGCATGTCGGTGTCGATCCGGCCCGGATGCACCGATGTCACTCGCAGCGCCGGCTCCTCCTGCCGCAGGACGTCGGAGAACGCGCGCAACGCGAACTTGCTGGCGGCGTACGCACCCCAGCCGGCCTTCGCGTTCAGCCCGGCCCCCGAGTTGAGCAGCACGACATGGCCGTTCGCGGCCCGCAGCGCCGGCAGGAGCAGACGCGTCAGCTCCACCACCGCCACCACGTTCGACTCGAACATCTCCCGCCACTGGGCGATTCCGCCGTCGGCGATCGTCCCGAGCTCGGCGAGGCCCGCGTTGTGCACCAGCACGTCCAACCGGTCGATGCCCGAGCAGGCCGTGGCCACCGCCTCGTGGTCGATCAGGTCGACCGGCCACGGCGCCGCCTCCGGTATCTCCTCGCAGATCGCCCGGAGCGACTCCGCGCGCCGGCCCCCGAGCAGCAGGTCGTGGCTGGGGGCGAGTTCCCGGGCGATGGCGGCGCCGACGCCGCGGCCGCCGCCGGTGATCAGGGCTGAAGGTCGCATGCGACGACCCTAGGCGAGGATTCCGGTCGACGCGCCGCCCGTGGCCGACCCCACGCGCGGCGGCCGCGGAAAGCGCATCTCCACAAGCGCTTTCGGCCGCGACAGCAGATACTCGCGCAGCACGTTGCGCACCCGGGTGCGCAGCCGGCAGTCGCACCCGGCCACCACGCCGGCCATGTCGATCCCTGCGCGCCGCCCCAGCGCGACGGCCCGCGGAAGATGGAAGTCCTGGGTGGCGATCAGGGCCGTCGTCACGCCGTAGACCTGGGCGGCGCGATGGCAGGTGTCGTATGTGTCGAGCCCGTAGGGGTCGGTGGCGATCACTTCCCGTCCCACGCCGTGCGCCACCAGATAGCCGGTCATCGCCGCGATCTCGTCCCCGGACCGGCCCCCCGCGTCGCCCGAGACGAGCACGCTGCGGGCGCGGCCGTCCGCGAGCAGAGCGACGGCGACGTCGAGGCGCCCGCGCAGCATCGGCATGGGCCATCCGTTCCGGACCCGGGCACCCGGCACGATCACCACCGGCGCCGTCGGCGCGTCGGCGAGGGTGTACAGCCGCCCCGCCGCGGGCGCCGCGACCCGGGCCGAGACCCCGGCCAGCGCCAGCGTCCCTCCGGCCACCCCGATCGCGGTTCCGGTCACCGTCCGCCGCCACCTCGCATTTGTGCGCATGCGCCCCACGCTACGGACCGCCGTGGCGAGAATGGACGCATGGACCCGGTGGACGCCCTGCGGGAGGTCGCGTTCTGGCTCGAACGCGACCGGGCCGAGAGCTACCGCGTGAAGGCCTACCGCCACGCCGCCGACGTGGTCGCCCGGCTGAGCCCCGAGCAGCGCGCCGCGCGGCGCCGTACGGACAGCTGGACGGCCCTCGCCGGTGTCGGCCCGAAGACCGCCACCGTGATCCGGGAAGCCTTCGACGGGGTGCCCGCGTACCTGCAGCAGCTGCGCGCGGAGGCCGAGCCGATCGGCCGCGGCGGCGCGGAACTGCTGGAGGCCCTGCAGGGCGATCTCCACGTGCATTCGGACTGGTCGGACGGTGGCAGCCCGATCGCCGAGATGATGCGGACCGCCGCGGCACTCGGGCGCCGATACTGCGCGCTGACCGACCACTCCCCCCGGCTGAAGGTGGCCAACGGGCTCACGGCCGAGCGGTTGCGCACCCAGTTGGGGGTCGTCGCTGACCTCAACCGCGTCCTCGCGGACAGCGGCCGCCCCTTTCGCATTCTCACCGGGATCGAGGTGGACATCCTCGACGACGGCACCCTCGACCAGGACGAAGGCCTGCTCGCCGAGCTCGACGTCGTGGTGGCGAGCGTGCACTCGAATCTGCGGGCCGACCGGACGGTCATGACGAAGCGGATGCTGAAGGCGGTGCAGAACCCGCACGTCGACGTGCTCGGGCACTGCACGGGCCGGCTGGTGCAGGGTGGGCGCGGCACCCGCCCGGAGTCGCGGTTCGACGCCGAGGCGGTGTTCTCGGCGTGCCGCGACCACAGCACTGCGGTGGAGATCAACGCGCGCCCCGAGCGGCAGGACCCGCCGGAGCGGCTGATCGACCTCGCTCTGAATCTCGGTTGCCGCTTCGCGATCGACACCGACGCGCACGCGCCCGGACAGCTGGACTGGATCGGGTACGGCTGCGAACGGGCCGCCGAACGCGGGGTCGAAGCCGGGGACGTGATCAACACGTGGCCGGTCGAGGACCTGCTCGCCTGGACGGTCGGCCGGACGGGCTGACGGGTCAGCCGGTGGCCACCTCGTCGGCCGGGACCGTGGCCGGCGGGCGGCACTCGGCGTCGAGGAGGACGCGGGCGTCGGCGGCGAACCGGCGGACCTGTGCGTCGGTCCAGACCTGGGCGGGCACTCCCCCGCCGAGCAGGTCCCTGGCCAGGGTCGGGGACTGGCCGAGCGGTGCGTCGCTGCCGGCGATGACGATGTTGCCGTAGCGGCGGCCCTTGAGCATCGCCGGATCCGCGATGATCGCGGTGTGCTCGAAGATGCTGCCGATGGTGGCCGCCTCCCGCCGGGCGGTGGTCAGATCCCGGGTGTCACCACAGTTGACGACGTAGACGCCGCCCGCATCGAGCACCCGGCGGGCGTGCCGGGTGAACTCGACGGTGGTCAGCGCGACGGGCGTCCGGTTGATCGCGAAGACGTCGCGGACGATCACGTCGCGTGTCGCGTCGGTCAGCGAGGCGAGGACCGCCCGCGCCTCCCCCACCCGGATCCGCAGCAGCGGGGCACGGGGCAGGTCGAACCAGTCCCGGACGAGTTCGGCGAGCCTGCCGTCGATCTCGACCACCACCTGCCGCGCGTTCGGATAGGTGGCGGCGAGGTAGCGGGCCATGGAACAGGCCCCTCCGCCGAGGTGCAGCACGCGCAGCCGCTCGTCCCGGGGCCGCTGTGATTCGAGCAGTTGCGCGATCCACCGCATGTACTCGAATTCGAGCAGCGTGGGATCGGCGAGATCGATGTGGGAGCTGGGCACCCCGTTGACCTCGAGCACCCAGCCGTCCGGCAGGTACCGGTCCTTGACGAGCTCGCAGGTGCCGGTGTCGATGTCGTAGATGCCCTCGGCCGGACCGCGGCCGGACCCCGGCGCGGCCCGACGCTCCCGCTGCCTGCCCATGGCATCGAGGGTAGCCGGGCCGCGAGTGCCGTCGGGATCCGGTCTCCGGGCGCGCTCGGTCGGTGCGCTCCGAGGGTTCCTGGCCGAGGGAACCGAGCGCGCCTATGCGAAGGACGATCGACTGTTCTTCGGCTTCCTGTTTCGGCGCGAGAAGTACTGGGACGAGACCGATTACGAGGGCGGTTATGACGACGAGTCGTGGCGTCGGCGGTCGGTGGACAACTCTCGCCGCATCGGCGGCAGCACATGGGCGCGGTAGTTGTCTGCGTTCCAGCTCAGGATCTGTTGTGCGACAGTGGTTTATAGCTGTATGGAGGCGGGGGCCTGCTGACACCGGACGGCGTGGGAGGACTGCCTCGACCGTCGCGTGAGGACCCGATCCGGGTGATCGGCGAAAGCGAACGTCCCTCCCGCCTCCCACGGTGCGTCCCGCTCTGTGCCATCGGGTTCATCGTGAATCGCCGGTGTCGCGCGCGAGGGCCTGCGTGAGCGTACGAAATGTCGGATATGTTGTCCAACAATGCCTCTACGCGGTAGAGCTGCGGCTCGCCGACTGCCCCGCGCCCGGCGAGCCTGGTAGCTCTCTAGCTGAGATGAAGCTTGCAAGCAAGCATTCCGAGGGGTAATCTGTCTCACAGTCGCGTTGCACTCCAGGCGAGGGGTCAACCGAGAGGCGGTCATCCAATGCAGAAGAAGACGCCGAGCGCTTCGACGCTGGAAGAACCACAGTTCATGAAGACGGCGGGGTTGCGTGTCCGCTACCGAGTCCGGGGCGACGGGCCGGCCCTGCTGATGATCAACGGTATCGGCCTCCCCCTGGAGTTCTGGCGTCCACTCGAGGCCCGGCTCGGGCGGTTTCGGACCATCACAGTCGACCCGCCGGGCTCGGGGCATTCCTCGGTCCCCCGCGGCCGCTTCGGCCTCCGCGAGCACGCGGGCGTCGTCGATGATCTCCTCGAGCACCTCGGGATCGACTCGGCCGGCGTGCTCGGCCTGTCGTTCGGCGGAATGGTGGCGCAGGAGCTGGCACGCCGGAGTCCCGGACGCGTCGAGAAGCTCGCGCTTGCCTCGACGAACTGCGGCCTGGGCGGCATGCCCAGCCCGCCGAGGGCGTTGACCGCCGTCTTCAACCCGGTGAGCTTCTACTCCCCGGCGTATTTCCGTAAGGTCGCCCCGCTGATCTACGGCGAGGGGATCGTCGACGATCCCGCGCTCCTCGACGAGCACCTCGAGATCCGCCGGGACTGCCGGCCGTCGTTGCGGGGCCATGTCGTCCAGCTCCGCGCGGCCTTCGAGTGGACCAGTCGACCGTGGCTGCGCCACCTGCCGATGCCCGTGCTCGTGATCGCGGGGAGCGACGATCGGCTCGTGCCGACCGTCAACGGCCGGATCATCGCCAAGGCCGTCCCTCACGGCCGCCTGGAGATCATCGACGGGGGCAGCCACCTGTGCGTGCTCCAGGAGACCGCCCGGGCGGCGCAGCTCATCGGGGACTTCCTCGATGAGCACTGAGCCGGCCGTGCCCTGCGAGACTGTGCCGTCTCGATGACCGAGCGCCCGCTCCGGGGGGCGTGGTGGTCGATGATGCGGCCGCTCGAGACGTGGGGCCGGTTGTGGTCGATGGACGCCCTGGTGCCCAGCGGCGTGTGGTGGGCGGCAGCGGATCCCGGGCTGCTCCCGGAGGTCGTGAGCGGCCTGGGACGGGCGCTACGCGGACGCCGCCTCGGCCTCGAGGTCGGTGGCCGGCGAATCCGTGCCGAACTCCACTCGGTCTGGCTGGACCGCCGCGACAATCAGTTCGCGGGGCGACTCGAGTTGCGTGGCGTGGAGTGCGAGGGCCTGCAGATCCAACGCCTGTCGGTCGCCGCCGACACCGTGGCGCTCACCCCGCCGCCCGACCTTGCGATCGTGACCTTCGGCGTCGAGCTCCGGGGTCACACGACGCCCGAGACGTTCGTCGCGTGGCTGGACCGCAGGCTCTCCGACTGGGATCTGCGCATCGTCGAGGGGCGTCTCGTCGAGGCGGTCTCGCGAGGCGGCCACCGGCGATTCCTCCTCGACGGCCTCGTCCACGACGGAGAGGTCGAAGCGGAGGTCCGGGCCGTCGGGTACCGGCGCATGACATTTCGATGTCCGCGTTGGCTGCGCTTCACACGCAGGTTCCGGCTCCCCGCCCTGCCGGAAGGCGCCGCACTCGTCGCTGTGACGCGTAACGGGGATCGCGTCGAGTTCCGGCTGACGATGCCCGCCCTCAGGTACTCCCTCGATCCCGGCCTGCTACGGGAGGCGATGCGTGCGGCCCGCTCGGGCGACGGTCTGCGCCACGCATGACGACCAGACGTCGTGGCAGTGGATGAGCCGCACCTACTGGGCCTCGGGCGTGCGTTCAGCCCCGAGCGTGTCAGTAAACTCGCCTGTATGAGGAGACCGTCGGCACAGCTCGGGGAAATCATCCGACGGCAGCGAGAATTCAACAAGTTCACCCTGCGGCAGTTCGCCGAGATGGCCGGGATCTCGAATCCGTACCTCTCGCAGATCGAGCGCGGACTGCGCGCCCCATCGGCAACCGTCATCGATGCCATCGCACGCTCCCTGAACATCAGCGCCGACATTCTCTACGAGCAGGCCGGCTTTCCTGCAGGCGACCGCGACGGCGACGACGCACGTGCAAGAATCGAAGCCGCCCTCGAGGCCGACCCGGCCCTCGCGCCTCGACAGCGACGCGCCCTGATGGAGATCTACGACGCCATGGTGATGGCGGGTCCGGTTCCTCGCTCGCGTCGCCGCAGTTAGTCGTCGCCGCGTGATGCTCGGCAGTCGATCCGCACCAAGAATTCGAGGCTCCAGATCACGGCGGGTGGGAAGCCGCGCCTGCCGAGGATCGGGGACGTCGAGGCCCGACGGTCTCGGGAGCTGCCGTCGCAGCCGTCGAGCGGGCCGAGCAATCGAGGACGCGGCCGGGCCGGTACATCCTGACGAAGCAGACGAGCTATGTGGCGGTCGCGCCCTGGGGCTGATACTCGGCGTCGGGTAAGGGGCGTCGGCAGATTTCGTGGGCTTCGTCGGCCGAGACGCCGAACATGCGCAACAGGTCCTCGGTGACCTGGTCGGTGGCCTCCGCGTCGTCACGTTCGGGGTGGTCGTGCAGCAGTTGACCCAGGCATAGCGCGGCCCCTGCTGCGATTGTCATGGCCAGTTCGGGATCGCGCACGCTGAACCGGCCCGAACGGGCAGCTGCCTCGATGTCCCGGCGAGCTCTCGGCGCCAGGCCCTTGTCCGAGCCGATCAGACTCAGACCGTTGCTGAGCAGAACCTTGCTCAGTTCGGGATTCCTGCGATGGAGGCGTCCGGTCAGACGGAAGCTCTGCGCAAAGACCTGGGCAGGGTCGTCCAGATCTGCGGTCAGTTCGTCGAGCGCCGCGCCATGGCGGTCGAGGGCCTCCTCCACGGCAGCGTGGAAGAGCTCCTCTTTGGTCTGGAAGTGGTTGTAGAAGGACCCCATCCCGACATCTGCGGCTTGGGTGATCTCGAGAATCGGGGCGGTCAGTTTCCCTGCCGCCATGAACGACTGGGCTGCGCGTACGAGTGCGGCGCGGGTGCGCGCCTTGCGCCGGTCCAGGCGGTTCGGTGCATCGGTGCTCTGCTCGGTCATGCCTGCGTGCCCTTCTCTCTGATCCGTCCGACCTGGCCCTACCCTACGGCGCGTCATCAATTGTGACGAATTCCTCAAAAACTCTTGACTGACGATATCTTCGTAAGTGACGATATCGTCATAACTTGAAGGGAGTGGTCCATGAGTGTCCACCATGACCCGCATACCGGACTGCACAGTGAGCAGGGCGCGCTGGCGGGCGAGCACCGGGGGAAGGCCGCCGAGCCGATCATCAAGGTGTTCGACCTCGCGTGGCTGGAGTTCGAGAAGCCCGACCTCGATCGGGCGGAGGCGTTCGCGCGTGCCTTCGGTTTTGCGACGGCGCTTCGAACGGCGCACGAACTACAGTTGCGCGGCACAGACCCCGGTTCGCCCTGCGTACTCATCCGCCGAGGCCCGCGTTCGCGGTTCGTCGGTCCCGCCTTCCGGGCAGCCGACTCGACCGACGTGCTGCGACTCGCGGACGCAGTCGGAGGCGCGGTCGTGCCCCTCCCCGAGAGCCTCGGCGGGATCGCTGTCGATCTCGTGGATCCAAGCGCTCTGGGCGTCCGCGTGGTGTCCGACACGTTCGAATTGCCGGCGCTGTCCGCCCAGGCTCCGCTCCACTTCAATTTCGGACACGACCGCGGTCGGGTGAACACCACCCAGCGGCCACCCCGCGCGCCGGCCACCGTGCAACGGCTCGGTCACGTCGTGCTCCAGACGACGAAGTACCTCGAAACGCTCAACTGGTACCTCGAGCACCTCGGACTGATCGTCAGCGACTTCCTCTACCACCCGGGGCAACGGGCCCGGGGCCCGATCATGAGCTTCATCCGCTGCGACCGGGGTGCCACGCCCACCGACCATCACACCCTCGCGATGGTTCTCGGCCCGGCCAACCGCTATGTGCATTCGGCATATCAGGTCGCCGACCTGGACTCCCTCGCGGCAGGAGGTGAGTACCTGCTCGACCGGGGCTACCGCCGGTCCTGGGGCATCGGCCGGCACATCCAGGGCAGCCAGATCTTCGACTACTGGCGCGACCCCGACGGATTCATGGTCGAGCACTTCAGCGACGGCGATCTCTTCGACAACACGCTCGAGGCGGGCTGGGCACCGATGACCGCGTCCGGACTGGCCCAGTGGGGGCCGCCCGCCACCAAGGACTTCCTCGGACTGAGCCCCGGTCGGGACTCACTCCAGGAGCTGCGCGCCATCGTCCACGCGCTGCGCGCCGACAACGAATTCGACCTCCACCGCCTACTAGGACTTTGTTAGGTTGGGAAGGTGTGGTGGCAGGTCGGGCAGGTACCGATCCAATAGGCCAGTGCGCGTTGGAGTTCGCGCACGATTCCGTAGAGGGTCAGCCCTGCCCAACCGCTTTTGGGTCG
>NZ_JBSNCE010000054.1:0-11099 GCF_053764755.1 Rhodococcus sp. 2H158 | reverse complement strand
TCCCCAACTGCAACCGCGAGGTACGCTCGCCCACCGCGGTCATCCACGCCAACGAGAACGGCGCATGCCCCCCGTTGTGCCGCCACGGCTGGAAATGATCCGACACCGTCGCCGAATCCATCCCGTGCTCCTCCGCCAGCACCGCCAGCTCCACCAGCTCCCGCGGCCCGAACTGCTCCGCCGACGCCTTGTACCCCAACTTCAGACCCTGCGACACCACGAACTCCTCGTCGTCGGAACCTCGGAAACGACGGCAGGACGCGCCGCGGCACGCGGCCGCGAGTGCGCGTCCTGCCGTTGCCGTTTCCCGTTACTTGATGGCGAAACCGCGATAGCCTTCGGCCGCAACGTCGTCGCAGATCTCGCGGTAGGTGTTGAGCCCACCGACGTAGGACATGATCACCCGCGGCTTGCCCGGTACGTTGGCGCCCGTGTACCACGAGTTGCCCTCGGGGTAGAGCGTGCCCTTCGCCAGTTCGTTGTTGAGCTCGGTCCAATCGTGCGTATACGGCTCGAGCGCCTCGAACCGGCGGGCGCCGCGCTGCTCGAGACGTTCGATGCAGTCGGCGGTCCACTCCACGTGCTGCTCGATCGCGCACACCACGTTGGTGAGCACGTTCGGGCTTCCGGGACCGGTGAGCATGAACATGTTTGGGAACCCGTCGACCGCGATTCCGAGGTACGTGACGGGTCCGTCCTGCCACTTCTCCCGCAGCGTCTCGCCGCCGACGCCGGAGATGTCCATCTTCAGCAGCGGACCGGTGATCGCGTCGAACCCCGTGGCGAGGATCACCGCGTCGAGTTCGTGCTCCGTTCCCCCGGCCCGGATGCCCTTCTCCGTGAACTCCTCGAGCGGCGCTTCGCGGAGGGAGACGAGCTCGACGTTCTCCCGATTGAAGGTCTGGAAGTAGTTGGTGTCGAGTGTGATCCGCTTGGCACCGAGCGGATAGGTCCGCGGTGACAGGTGTTCGGCGAGCTCGGGGTCCTGCACCACCGCGCGGATCTTGCTGCGGAAGAACTCGGCGATGGTCTCGTTGGCCTCCCGGTTGGTGAACAGGTCGGGGTAGGCGGCGATGAGGTCGATCGCCCGGTGCCGGTTCCACCGCTCCTCGTAGACCGCCCACCGCTCCTCGGGGGAGTGGTCGAGCGCGCCGACCTCGAGGGTGTCGGTGTACTGGCCCGACGGTGTGGTCTTCGAGGTCGCCTTGAAAGGCTCGATGTTCTCCTTGAACTCCCGCTTCTCGTCCTCGGTGAGGGGACGGTTGCCGCAGTCGAGGCTGAACGCCGGAGTCCGCTGGAACACGGTCAGTTTCTCGGCCTGCTCGGCGACGAGCGGGATCACCTGGACGCCGGACGAACCGGTGCCGATCACCCCGACCCGCTTGCCGGTGAAGTCGACGCCCTCGCGTGGCCAGTCGGCCGTGTGGTACGTCGCACCGCGGAAGTTGTTCAGGCCCGGGAAGTCCGGCGTCTGCGACGTGGACAGGCAGCCGACCGCGGTGACGAAGTACTTGGCGACGGCGACGTCACCGGAGTCGGTGGCGATCGTCCACCGGTCAGTGTGGTCGTCGAACCGGGCCGAGTCGACCCGGGTCCGGAACCGGAAGTGCTTCTTCACGTCGAGCCTGTCGGCGGCGAAGTTCAGGTAGCGCAGGATCTCCGGCTGGGCGGGATAGCGCTCGGTCCACTCCCACTCGTCGATCAGCTCGGGTGAGAAGGTGTAGGCGTATTCCATGCTGATGCAGTCGCATCGAGCGCCGGGATAGCGGTTCCAGAACCAGGTGCCGCCCACACCGTCGGCGGCCTCGAAGGCGCGGACCGTCAGCCCCATCTCCCGCAGCCGGTGCACCATGTAGATGCCGGAGAAGCCGGCACCGACCACGATCGCGTCGAACTCCTCGGCGGTGTTCTCGGTGCTCATGCCGATCTCCGTTCGATCGGGGGTCATCGGGCGATGTCCGCGCCGGCGAGCACGTCCTCGACCGCCTCGACGACGTAGTCCATGCCGTCCTTTGCGCCCGGCAGGATGTTCACGAACTGGAAGAAGCCGTGCATCTGCCCGGTGAACACCTTCTCGCGCACGGGCACTCCGGCCGAGCGGAGCGCCTGCGCATACTTGCGGCCCTCGTCGTGCAGGACGTCGTGCTCGGCGATCAGCACCGCGGCCGGGGCGACACCGTCCAACGATTCGGCGTTGACCGGGGCGGCCTCCCAGCGGGTGCGGTCCTTCGCCTCGGGCACGTACAGGTCCCAGAACCACACCATCGCGTCGCGGGTGAGCATGAGCTCGTTCGCGGGGTCGAGGTAGCTGGGTGTGTCGAAGTCGCAGTCGATGACGGGGTAGGCGAGGAACTGCAGGGCGAGTTCGGGGCCGTTCTCCCGGGCGGCGCGCTGCGCGACCACCGCGGCGAGATTGCCGCCGGCACTGTCACCGCCCACGATCAGCGGGGCGTCCGCGGCCGCGTAGGTGGCGCGGTTCGCCGCGAGCCACTGCACCGCGGTCCACGCGTCGTCGGCGGCGGACGGGAACACGTGCTCGGGAGCGAGCCGGTAGTCGACGAGGGCGACGACGCAGCCGGTGCGCTCGGCGAGCTGACGGCCGAGCGTGTCGTACCCGTCGAGGCTCCCGACCACCCAGCCCCCACCGTGCAGGTAGGCGATGACGCCGCGGGCGTTGTCGGTCGGCACCAGGAGCCGGATCGGCAGCTGGTGACCGTCCGGAGTCGGCACGGTGCGGTTTTCCACCCGGGTCATCTCCGGGCCGTCGCCGTAGAGCGCCGTGAAGCCTTCGCTCATCGCGCGGGCCTCCTGCGGGGCCATCTCGTGCAGGGGCGGACCGCCCGCCTTCGCCATCTCGGCAAGAAACGCGGTGGTGGCCGGATCGAGGGCCATGGCATCTCCTTCGTGTGAGCATGGGTTTCGACAGACGTCGACAACTCCCGATCGGATGCGCAGAGTCGGCGCCCAGCGAGTGATGCACATCACCATAACCATACGCATGATTATTTGCAATACCGGCGCGCTAAGGCCTTTATCTATGCGCATGATTGGTCTAGCTTGGAAGCGAGAGCTCCGGGGGCATCTCCCCGCATCTACTACGGAAGGCCACCGACCATGACTGCCGGAAACCAGGACACCGCGCTGCAGAGCCCCATCGACACCGTCGTCTCCGACCGCGCCTTCCTCGAGTGCCCACGCTGGCACGACGGACGGGTGTGGGTCTCGGATCTCTATCGGCACGAGGTGATCTCGATCGGCGCCGACGGTGCGGTGACCGTCGAGGCCACCCTCCCCGGCGACGAGCCGTCCGGCCTCGGCTGGCTGCCCGACGGCCGCCTGCTGATCACCGCGATGGAGTCCGGGCGGATCATGCGCCGCGAGCACGACGGCGAGATCGTCGTCCACGCCGACCTCTCGTCGGTCGCCACCGGCAAGCTCAACGACATGGTGGTCGCCGAGGACGGCACCGCCTACGTGGGCAGTTTCGGCTTCGAGTTCAAGCGCGACACTCCGATCGCGCCGGCCAACCTGATCCGGGTCGCGCCCGACGGGTCCTTCACCGTCGAGGCCTCGGATCTCCGCTTCCCCAACGGCATGGTGATCACCCCCACCGGCACGCTGATCGTCGCGGAAAGCATGGGCAACAAGCTGACTGCGTTCGACATCGGTCCCGACGGCCGGCTCGGTGGGCAGCGCACCTGGGCCGCGTTCGGGCCGGACCTGCCCACCGACTCCGTCAAGGCCGCGATGAGCGCCGCGGCGGTCGCGCCGGACGGCATCTGCCTCGACAGCGACGGTGCGGTGTGGGTCGCCGACGCCCTCAACCGGCGGGTCATCCGCGTCGAGGAGGGGGGCGCGATCACCGGCGAGGTCGTGTTCCCGACCGGGGTGTTCGCGTGCATGCTCGGCGGCCCGGAGGGCAACACCCTCTACGCCTGCGCTGCGCCGAATTCCTCGGAGGCCGCCCGCCGCCACACGCGCGACGCGAGCCTGCTCGCGACCCGCGTCGGCGCCACCCACGGCGGTCGCCCGTAGGACCGCGGAACGACGGGAAGGGCGGCGATTCGTCGAATCGCCGCCCTTCCCGTCGTTCGGCTCGATCAGTACGGCGCGTATGCCGCCGCCGAGGCCGGCTGGTCCAGCACGCGGTCCACGGTGATGCGCTTGCGTTCGATGAGCAGTGTCCCCTCACGCTCGGCGAACGTGTCGGCGTAGCGCCCGTACAGCCGCTGCGTGCCCTCGGGGCCGGCCACCGTGGCCTCGAAGTACGCGTCGACCCGCACCCGGCCGTCGCCCTCGTCGGACACGCGGACGTTGGTGATCGCGTGGCGGGAGAACTCCGCGCCGGACTCGGCGAAGGCACGGTAGACGCCGAGGAACTCTTCAGGGCCCGCATCCTCCTTGCCGTTCTGGGTGATCGAGACGTCGTCGGTGATCAGCGCGCGCAGGGCGTCGAGGTTGCCCTCGTCCACGGCGGTCGCGTACGCGTACATCACGTCCTCCGCGCGGCGTGCGAGATCGGGGGATACCGCAGTCATATCGGATCCTTCGCTTTCGTCGTGGGTCAGGGAAGCTGGATCAGCTTGGTTTCGAAGAACGCGTCGAAGCCCTCGATGCCGCCCTCGCGGCCGAGACCGGACTGCTTGTAGCCGCCGAAGGGCTGCACGACGCACATCGCGTAGCCGTTGACGGAGATCTGGCCGGTGCGCACCCGTCGCGCGATGCTCTGGGCCAGCTCTTCGTCCTTCGCGTAGACGGAGCCGGAGAGGCCGTAGTCCGAGTCGTTGGCGATGGCGACGGCCTCGTCGATCGAATCGAACGGAATGACCACCAGCACAGGCCCGAAGATCTCCTCCTGCGCGATGCGCATGTCGTTGGAGACGTCCGCGAACAGGGTCGGTTCGACGTACCACCCGCGGTCGAGGTGGGCGGGCTTGCCGCCACCGGTCACCAGACGGGCACCCTCCTTCTTGCCGACCTCGATGTAGTCGAGCACCCGCGTCTGCTGACGCTCGGCGGCCAGGGGGCCGAGGACAGTGTCCTCGTCACGGGGATCACCGACCTTCACGCTCTCCATCACCGCCTTGATCGCCTCGACGACCTCCTCCTGGCGCTCGCGCGGGACGATGATGCGGGTGAGGGCGGCGCAGACCTGCCCCGAGTGACCGATGCCGCCGAACACCATGCCGGGCAGGAAGGTGTCCAGGTCGATGTCGTCGGCGATGATGGCGGCGGACTTGCCGCCCAGCTCGAGGGTGACCCGCTTGATCCGCTCGGCGGCCCGGCTCATGACGACGCGGCCGGCCGCCGTGCTGCCGGTGAAGCTGATCTTGTCGACGTCCGGGTGGCTGACGAGGTAGTCACCCACCTCCCGTCCTGCCGGCACGACGCTGATGACGCCTTCGGGCAGACCGGCGGCGTCGAGCGCCTCGGCCAGCATCATCATCGTGACGGGCCCCTCCGGGGCCGGCTTGAGCACCACCGTGCAGCCCGCGGCGAGTGCTGGCGAGATCTTCAGCGAGCCGGTCGCAACCGGACCGTTCCACGGGACCACGACCGCGACGACCCCGATGGGCTCACGCACTATCTTGCCGTGCCCGCCCTTCCAGGTGCGCTCCTCCTCGAACGCGAAGCGCTCGTGGAACGTGGCCGCGTCGTCCCACATGTCGACGGCGTTCTGGTGGAACAGCGTGGAAACCGCTGCGGGGGCGCCCAGTTCAAGGGTGAAGGCCTCGGCCATCTCGGGGATGCGCTTCTTCACCTCGTTCCCGACGCGCACGAGGATCTCCGCCCGCTCGGCGGGCGTCATCCGCGGCCAGGGGCCTTCGTCGAACGCCTTGCGCGCCGCCGCGACAGCGCGGTCCATGTCTGCCTCGCGCGCCTCGGGCACGGTCGCGATGACCTCGCCGTTGATCGGGGAGATCACCTCGATCACCGCGTCGCTGGACGGCTCGACCCACGATCCGCCGATGAGCAGCTTGTCGTAGCTCTTCAACTGGATGGGAGTGGCTGTGGTCATGCTGTGTTCCTCCACTCGACCGCGGACTCTCGCCACGGCGACTCGCTGGATGGGATGGGAGTACTACTTCGCTGCCGGGGCCGGTGCCTGCAGGGGCGCCGACAGATCCCGGATCGCGTCCGGATCCACGACGACACGGCGGTCGATCGCCATGCGGGCCTGCACCATGTGGCGGGGGGAATCGACGCTCAGGTGCGCCGTGAGCTGCCCGGCGGCATCGAACCAGGCCGCACCCCATTTGCCGTCCGCACCCTCGCGGAACACCATATCGTCGGATTCGCTTCTGTGTCCGACGAATTGGATTTTGTGTCCGAACTGGTCGCTCCAGAAGTACGGGACCGGGTCGAAGACGGGCGGCGACTGCGGTCGCAGGAGCGTGCCGGCGACCGTCGCCGGCCCGGTGCGCGCCTCGTCCCAGTGTTCACCACCGAGTCGCGTCCCGAACCGGGGCGACCAGCGCATCGCGACGTCTCCGACGGCGAACACCGCCGGGTCGGAGGTGCGCAGCGACTCGTCGACGACGACCCCTCGATCGATCTCGAGTCCCGACCCGGTCAGCCAGCCCACCTCGGGCCGCACTCCGATACCGGTGACGACGACGTCCGCCGGCAGTGCGGTGCCGTCGTCCAGTGTCAGTCCGTCGGTCGTGACCTCGCCGACGCCGGTGCCGCAGCGCAGATCGACTCCGTCCCACCACGATCGCAGCCGCTCGGCAACCTGCGCGCCCAGCGGACCCGCGAGCGGCCGGGAGCCGGCTTCCACGCAGGTGACCGAGCAGCCGAGAGACAGTGCGGTCGTGGCAATCTCGGCATTGATCCAGCCGGCACCGACGAGAACGACGCGGGCTCCCGGGCGCAGCTCGGCGCGGAGATGCTCGGCGTCCGCGGCGGTGCGGAGCACGAGTTGCCGGCCCGCCCCGGGCAGCGTGACCGGGGCCGCCCCGGTCGCGACGACCAGCGCGTCGTAGGAATGCTCGCCGGCATCGGTGTGCACCGTTCGGGCTGCGGTGTCGAGCGCCCGGGCCCGGACACCGAGGCGCAGTTCGACGCCGAGCGCCGCGTAGTCGACGTCGAACGTGGTGTCCTGCGACTCGAGGAGTGCGGACTTGCTCAGCGGCGGGCGGTCGTACGGCGGGGTGGGCTCGGAACAGATCAGCTCGAGCTCGCCGTCGAAACCTTCGGCGCGCAACGCCTCACACGTGCGGAGCCCGGCGAGGCCGCCTCCGACGACGACGATTCTTCGGCCGTTGAACACGGCGTTCCCCTGTCCTGTCGATGAATCGGATGGTGCGGTGGGTGCGCTCGGTACAACTCAGTACAAGGTGTAGTCCGACAGCATGCGCGGGCCCGGCGTGTAGGTGGCCGGGATCCGCTGCCAGCCCATGTTGGTGCCCTGATGCGGGTACCGCTCGAGCGCGGAGAAGTCCACCTCGTAGTCGGGCATCCGCTCGAGAATCTGCGTGATGAGCGTCTTGGACATGTAGCGTCCGAGATGCGATCCGGCGCAACGGTGTACGCCGATCCCGAATGCGGTGTGCCGGTTCGGCCACCGTTCGATGTCGATCTCGTCCGGGTTCTCGAAGAGCTTCTCGTCGCGATTGGCCGACGACCATGACAGCAGCACCCGATCGCCCTTCTTCATGGGGCAGCCCTGGAACTCGGTGTCCTTGGTGACGGTCCGGGCGAGCGCCTGGGTGGGCGAGAAGTACCGCAGGAACTCCTCGACGGCGTGGTCCATCAGGCTCGGATCGTCGATCAGCCGCTGCCGCACGGCCGGGTGCTCCGCGAGCCACACCAGCGCCTGGCTCACCAGGGACGCGGTGGTACCGACACCGCCGGCAAGCAGCAGATCGACGATCGAGTACATCTCGAAGTCGTTGAGCGGACGACCGTCGACCTCCTGCTGCACGAGGTAGCTGATGATGTCGTCGGTGGGGTTCTCGCGACGGGCCCGGATGGTCTCGCGCATGCGGTCGCCCAGGTAGGGGAAGTCGACCTCCATCGCGTGGCGGTAGTCGTCACTTCCCGGAATGCCGGCGAGCGCCTGGTGGTGCGCATGGGAATAGCGCTTCCAGTCGGCGAGGTCGAGGCCGAGCCAGTCCACCGTCACGATGGAGGGAACCGAGATGACCGAGGTGAGGTCGCACTGCCCGTCCTCGATCACGCTGTCGATGAATCCGGCGGTGTGACGGTCGACGAGCGCCTTCATCCGCTCGACGGCCGCGGGCGCGGTGATCGGGTTGACGATCTTGCGGTACTTGCGGAACTCCGGGGGATCGAGCTCGATGGGGATGTGGAAGTGCATCGGTGTCTTCGGGATGACGACCGAAAGGCCCTCTCCCCCATATTCGTTGCGCGCGGACGAGAACGTCTCGTCGTCGCGGGCGGCTTCGAAGACCGAGTCGTAGTCGCTGAGCACCCAGTACCCGCCGTGCGCCTCCGTCCAGGCGACTCGCTCGTTCTGGCGGACCTTGCGGTACGAGGCGACCGGATCGGCAGAGTGCTCCTGCGAATTGTGGTCGAAGTTGATGACGGGGCAACGATTGCGGCTGTCCATCGCGTGGACCCTCCTGCGTCGGATCGGGCATCTCCTGCTAATGGTTATAACAGATGATATAGTAGTGTAGATCACACCGCCAGCCCGGCTATCAAATCAAATGTTCAACGAGCTGGCATCCTCGATATCCGGATGACGGAAGGAGCGACCGATGAAGGTTGTTGTCGACGAGAACCACTGCCAGGGCCATGGGCTGTGCTTCATGACCTCCCCGCAGGTCTTCGCGCTGCGCGAGGAGGACGGCCACGCGTACGTCCTGCCCGGGGGCGACGACCCGGCCAACGAGCACGCCGCACGCGAGGCCGCCGCGTCCTGCCCCGAGCGTGCGATCTCCGTCGTCACCGAGTGACGACGCCCTCCGAGCGGCCGGCACACGACGGAGGAAGGGGCCCCGGGTTCGACCCGGGGCCCCTTCCTCCGTGTGCGGCCGTGCGCCTCAGCCCAGGGCGCGGTCCCACTGGATGACCTGTTCGAGCAGGTCGGGGTACTTGCGCTGCGCGTACCTCCGGTAGGCGTTGATGTGGTCGCGCATGCGTTCCTCGGATCCGATCGGGTCCCCCTGCGAGAGCGACTCGTAGATCTGGGTGTGCGCGACGATGATCGCCTCGCGCCGGTGCGGTGGGTAGTCGATCCCGATCGCCGTGCCGTCCATGATTCCGAGCAGCGAATCGACCATGTACCCGAACAGCGGATTACCCGAAGACCAGGCGATCAGATCGTGGAAGCTCTTGTTCGCCTCGAGGAACTCGTGCTGATCGCCGAGCGAGCCGTGCATCCGGTCGATGGTCTCCTTGAGCTCGACCAGCGTCTCCCCGCCGATGCGCTGGGCAGCCAGGCGGCTGATCATCGGCTCGAGGGCGGAACGCGCCTCGATGATGACGCTGAACGGCGCGTCCTTGAGCTGCATGAGAAGAATGAGCGAACTCGCGAGGTGGGACGCATCGGGATCCAGTATCACCGGCCCGCCCCGGGGGCCGGGTTTGAGGGCGATCACACCCTGGAACTCCAGCAGCCGCAGGGCTTCCCGCAGCGTGCCGCGGCCGATCTCGTACTTCTCGAGCATGACCCGCTCCGACGGGAGCAGATCGCCCGCCGCCAGGTTCTGCCTGGTCGCGTCCCTGATGATGTGCTGCGCCACCACCATGGCAGCTTTCGGCGCCCGTCCTGTGATCATTGCGCCTTCTCCTCCCGAGAGCACCTGCCGGTTCGGGAACACTGTCCGGATCGGACACTCCCCCACTTCCCGATGGCCCCAAATAATGCTAACGATTATAACGTACAGTTCGTGTCTTGGACCCCTACCGGGGAAGAGACACTCCCGGAGCCGGCCCCGCCTCTCTCGTACCCGGCCTCTCTCGTACCCAGCCGAGCCGAACCGCGAACCTCGACCGAAGGAGTTCCCATGAGCAGCCCCATCTCCACCACCACGAGCGTCGTTCTCGAATCCGTCGACTCCAGCCTGTGGATCCGGCTCAACCGGCCCGAGCGCCGCAACGCCTTCGACGCCGAGATGTGCGCTGTCATGGTCGACGCGCTCCACGAGGCCACCGAGTACCGCTCGGTGGTCATCACCGGATCGGGGGGAAGCTTCTGCGCCGGCGGCTCGCTCGGCCAGCTCAGCCAGCCCACCGTCAAGGAATTGCGCGGTCTCTACCGTTCGTCGCTCGAACTCTTCGACGCGATCCGCACCTGCCCCCGCCCGGTCGTCGCGGCCGTCAACGGTGCCGCGGCAGGTGGCGGCAACGAGCTGGTGGTGGCCTGCGATCTCGCCGTTGCCGCCCGTTCGGCGACATTCGGTCAGACGGGCCCCCGCGTCGGCAGCTCTCCGGTCAGCGGCGCCACGAACGTGATGGGGGTCCAGATCGGCGAGAAGCGCGCCAAGGAACTGTCGCTGCTGTGCCGGCGCTACCCGGCGGAGCGCGCCTACGAGATGGGACTGGTGAACGAGGTGGTCGACGACGAGCTTCTCGAGGAATCCGTCCGCTCGCTGTGCCGCGAGTTCGAGGCCCTGAGCCCGCGCTACCTCGAGATCACCAAGGTCAGCTCGAACATCTGGTGGAACTCGGCCCGGGACTCGTTCAGCAACGGGCTCGGCATGCTCGTCCAGGCGATCGGCAGCGCCGACATGATCGAGGGTGCGCAGGCCTTCCTGGAAAAGCGTAAGCCGCAGTTCCCGCCCGCCGAATAGGCACACGTTCGATAATGGTGCACATCAATGTGCACAATCGCGTGCACAATGAGTACAGTGCACAGTTCGGATCGTCCGGGGAAGTTGCCCGCCCGATCCGCCGACACGGCGAGCACCCGCTGCGCCGTGACAGCCTCCGCTTCCCGGAAGTCAGGAGGCCAGGAGGCTAAGGAGGTTCCGTGGCTGCAATGTCGAGAGGCCCGAAGACATCGCTGGTGGTCGCCCAGCAGATCGTCCGGGATACGGCGCGAAAAGGTCTGCAGCCCGGGGACCTGCTGCCCCCGGAGAAGGCGATGCTCGAGGAGTACCAGATCGGCCGCGGCACCCTCCGTGAGG
>NZ_JBSNCE010000053.1:0-12802 GCF_053764755.1 Rhodococcus sp. 2H158 | reverse complement strand
GCCCGCCGCACCTGCTCGTCGAACAGATCCACCAGCGTCGCCGAACCCCCGACCTCACGACCGGTGTCGTTCCACGCCTCGAGCACCCGCACCCGCTCGGCCACCTCGAGAATCTCGATATCACCCAGCGCCACCGACGGATCCGCCACGACCGCCTCGAGCACCCGCACGAACCGCTCCGCGAACACCACGACGGTCGGCTCGTCGAACAGATCCGTGGCGTACGTGAGCACGCTCGTGATCCCCTCGGGGGCGCCGTCGTCGGCGTACCGGTCGGTGACCACGAGATGCAGATCGAACTGCGAGGTCTGCAGGTCCGCGTCCACGCCGGAGACGGTCAGTCCCGGCAGCTCGAGGCTCGTCGCCGCGAGGTTCTGGAACGACAGGCCCACCTGGAACAGCGGATGCCGCGCCGTCGACCGCACGGGGTTGAGCACCTCCACGAGCCGCTCGAACGGCACGTCGGCGTTCGCGAAGGCCTGCAGGTCCCGCTCCCGCGCCTGATCGAGCAGGTCGGCGAAGGACTCGCCGGGCTCGACCCGGGTGCGGAAGACCAGCGTGTTGACGAACATGCCGATCAGATCGTCGAGTTCACGCTGACCACGGCCGGCGATCGGCGTGCCGATCGCGATGTCGTCGGTGCCCGACAGCCGCGCCAGCAGCACCGCGAACGCGGCGTGGACGGCCATGAACAACGTCGCGCCCCGGCCCCGCGCCAGCTCGACCAGCCGCCGGTGCAGGTCGGCGTCGATCGTGAAGTCGATCTTCCCGCCCGCGAAGGACTGCACCACCGGCCGCGGCCGGTCGGTCGGCAGATCCAGCTGGTCCGGCAGATCCGCCAGGGCCTGCTTCCAGTACGTCACCTGCTTCGCGGCCACCGACGCCGGGTCGTTCTCGTCGCCGAGCACCCGCCGCTGCCACAGGGCGTAGTCGGCGAACTGCACCGGCAGCGGTGCCCAGTCCGGAGCATTCCCGGTCGACCGGGCGACGTACGCCGCCACGAGATCGCGGGTGAGCGGCCCCATCGAGGAGCCGTCCGCCGAGATGTGGTGGACGACGAAGGCGACGATCATCTCGTCCTCGCCGACGGCGAACAACCGCACCCTGATCGGGGCCTCCGACGTCACGTCGAAGCCCGTGTAGGCCAGCGCGCGGATCCGGTCGGCGACCTCGTCCCAGGTGGTGACGACCGGTGTCAGGTCCGGGACCACCGCCGTCACCGGCAGCACGACCTGGACCGCACCGTCGTCGGTTTCCGGGTACGCCGTGCGCAGCACCTCGTGCCGCTCGAACACGTCCCGGATCGCGTCCTGCAGCGCCGCGACGTTCAACCGGCCCGACAGCCGCAGCGCCACCGGCAGGTTGTAGGCCGCCGACTCCGGGTCGAAGCGATTGAGGAACCACATGCGCTGCTGGGCGAGCGAGAGCGGCACCCGTTCCGGCCGCGGCCCGGCCACCAGTGGCACGGACCCGCCGGATCCGGCGTGCTGCTCGACGTGCGCCGCGAGCGCCTCGACCGTCGAGGCGTCGAACAGCACCCGCACCGGCACCCGCGAATCCAGCGCCGCACCCAGGCGCGCCACCAGCTGCGTGGCGATCAGGGAGTTGCCGCCGAGCGCGAAGAAGTCGTCGTCGAGACCGACCCGGTCCACGCCGAGCACCTCGGCGAAGATGCCCGCGACGATCTCCTCGATCGGAGTCGTCGGGGCCCGGAACTCCCGCGCGGCGAACGTCGGCGCGGGCAGCGCCTTGCGATCGAGCTTGCCCGAGGTGTTCAGCGGGAACTCCGCGAGCACCACGATCGCCGCGGGCACCATGTACGACGGCAGCGTCCGCGTCACGAACGCGATCACCTCGCCGGCGTCCACCTCGTGTCCCGGCGCGGGAACGACATAGCCGGCGAGCTGGTCGCCGGTCGGGGTCGGCACCACCAGCACCGCGGCCTGGTTCACCGACTCGTGCGCCAGCAACGCCGTCTCGATCTCGCCGAGCTCGATGCGCTGACCGCGGAACTTCACCTGGAAGTCGGTGCGGCCGATGTACTCGAGTTCCCCGGCTTCGTTCCACGTGACCAGGTCGCCGGTGCGGTACATCCGCTCCCCCGGCGCCCCGAACGGATTCGCGACGAACCGGTCGGAGGTCAGGTCCGGGCGGCGGACGTAGCCGCGGGCCAGCTGCACGCCCGCCAGATACAGCTCACCCGGGATCCCGACCGGCACCGGCCGCAGCCGGCCGTCGAGGACCAGCACCCGCACGTTCCACTCCGGGACGCCGATCGGCACCACATCGACCGGTCCGGCGGCCGGCGCCTGCCAGAAGGTGGCCGACACCGCCGCTTCGGTCGGGCCGTAGAGGTTGTCGATCGCGGCCGTGCTGATGCGCCGCACGCCCTCGATCGTCTCCGGCGGCAGGGCCTCGCCGATCACGAAGATGTGGCGCAGCGTGGCGCACGACTCGCGGTCGACGTGGGCGGCGAACACCGTGAGCATCGACGGCACGAAGTCGGTGATCGTCACCTTCTCGCGGGCGATGACGTCCGCCACGTACACCGGGTCGCGGTGGCCGTCGGGTGTCGCCACGACCAGCTTCGCCCCCACGCTCAGCGGCATGAAGAAGCCCCACAGCGACACGTCGAACGTCGTGGCCGTCTTCTGCAGGTAGACGTCCTGCGCCGTCATCTCGAACTCGTCGAGCATCCACGCCGTCTGGTTGACGATGGCGCGGTGCGTGACGGCGACACCCTTGGGCCGGCCGGTCGAGCCGGACGTGAAGATGGCGTAGGCCGTGTTGTCCGGGCTCAGCGGCGCATGCCGGTCCCGGTCGGTGACGGGCGCGTCCGAGACCGCCGACAGATCCAGCTCGTCGACGAGGACGGCGTCGACGGTGAGACCGTCGGGAACGGTGAACTCGTCGCGGGCGGTCGTGACGATGCACACCGGGTCGGCCGTGTCGAGGATGTGCCGGACGCGGTCGACCGGGTGATCCGGATCGATCGGCACCCATGCCCCGCCGGCCTCGACGATCGCGTACATGCCCACCAGCAGGTCCAACGACCGCCGGATCGCCAGGCCCACCAGGGACTCCGGCCCCACCCCCTGCGAGATCAGGTGCCGCGCGAGGCGGTTGACGCGGGCGCCGAATTCGGCGTACGTCAGCTCGGCACCTTCGTAGGCCAGCGCCACCGCATCCGGGGTGCGCCGGACCTGCGCCTCGAACCGGGACAGGAGCAGTTCGGTGCCGTCGAGGGCGTGGTCCGAGTCGTTCCACCCGTGCAGGATCTGCTCGAGTTCGGCCGCGTCGAGCAGATCGACGTCGCCGACGGGCAGCGCCGGCTGCTGTGCGATCGCTTCGAGGACCCGCACGAACCGCGCCAGCAGCGTCTCGACCTGCTGCGCGTCGAACAGCCTGCGCTGGTAGCGCAGGTCGAGTTCCATGCCGGATCCGACATGGATGAACAGGCTCAGCGGGTAGTGGGTGGCGTCGTTCGTGCCGACGCCGGTGACCGACATGCCGTCGATCGACGCCGCCTGGTCGGCCAGGCCCTTCTCGTCGAGCGGGTAGGACTCGAACACCGTGAGGGTGTCGAACGCCACGGTCGGCCCGGCGACCCGCTGGATCTCGGTGAGACCCAGATGATGGTGCTCGAGCAACTCGGCCTGCTCCTGCTGCAGGCGCTGCAGGAACCGCTCGATCGGCTCCTGCGGATCGAACGTCACCCGCACCGGCAGGGTGTTGATGAACAGGCCCACCATCGACTCCACGCCGGGCAGGTCCGCCGGCCGGCCCGACACGGTGGCGCCGAAGACGACGTCGTCGCGTCCGGTCGACCGGCCGAGCAGCACGCCCCACGCCGCCTGGACGAGGGTGTTGACGGTGACGCCGAGCCGGGCTGCGGCCGAGGCGATCTCGGCCGTGCGGTCGTTGTCGAGCAGCAGCCGCACGCGGTCGGCGCCCTCGGCGCCGGGGTGCCGGTCGGTCGCCGGGGCGAGCAGCGTCGGCTCCTCGAACCCGTCGAGCACCCGGGCCCACGTGGCGCGGGAGGCGTCGAGGTCACGCTCGGCGACCCACGCCAGGAACGACCGGTAGGACCGGGCCCGCGGCAGCGGCGACGCGTCCCCGCGGGTGGCGTACAGCATCATCATGTCCTGCATCAGCAGCGGCATCGACCAGCCGTCGATGAGGATGTGATGCACGGTCACGCCGAGCTGGTAGCGGCCGTCGCCGAGCGACGCGAGGACGAACCGGATCAGCGGCGCCTCGTCCATCGCGAACCGTCGCGCCTGCTCCTCCCGCCAGAACGGCACCGTCGCGCGCACGCCCTCGGCGGCGACGAGCTGCGACAGGTCGGCCTCGCGCCACGGCACCCGCACGTCGGAGAGGACCACCTGCACCGGGGCACCGGCGGCGTCGTTGACGAACACCGTCCGCAGGTTCGGGTACCGGTCGAGCAGCGCCTGCGCCGCGCCGCGCAGCCGCTGCGGATCGACCACGCCGTCGAGGTCGAGCACGGCCTGGATCGTGTAGACGTCCACGCTGGATTCGTCCATGAGGGCGTGGAACAGCAGGCCCGACTGCAGCGGGGACAGCGGCCATACGTCGGTCGCCGACGGGAAGCGCGCCTCCCATGCTTCGAGGTCCTGCTGGGTCACCGACACGAGCGGCACGTCCGACGGGGTCAGGCCGCCGGCGCCGGGCTCGCTCGCGTACCGGGCCAGCGCCGCGAGCGCATCCACCCAGTAGGCGGCGAGGGACTCGACCTCGTCCGGGCCGAGCAGGCCGGTCGGGACGGCGAATCCGGCCGCGAGCTGCGGTCCGTCCGCACCGTCGGACACGATCGCGTTGATGTCGACGACGGCGTTGGCGGGCATGTCCGCGTCGAGGGCGGCGTCGACCCCACCGAGCGCGTCCGTCGGAACCCAGCCGATCGCGGCGAGTTCCTCGGGCACGTCCGCGGCGGACACCCGGCCGAGGTAGTTGAAGCTCACCTGCGGCTGGGTGGTGTATGCGGACAGGATCTGCGAGCCGACCGGATCGAGGTGGCGCAGCAGGCCGTAGCCCATGCCCTTGTCCGGGATCGCCAGGAGCTGTTCCTTGACGGCCTTGACGGCGGATCCCATGGCGGTGCCGCCGGCGAAGGCGTCGTCGACGTCGATGCCGGTCAGGTCCACCCGCACGGGATGCGCGCTGGTGAACCAGCCGACGGTGCGGGACAGGTCCGCACCCGGCACGACCGACTCCTCGCGGCCGTGACCCTCGAACTTCAGCAGCGCGGACGTCGCGTCGACGCCGCGGTCGCGCCGCCACCGGGTCAGCGCCAGGCCGAGCGCGGCGATGAGCCCGTCGTTGACGCTGCCGTGGAACAGCGCGGGCACCGCGGTCAGCAGCGCCTCGGTGTCGGCCGCGGGGACGTTCACGTCGAGACGCTGCACGGTCGACGCGACGTCGACCGCCGGGTCGAACGCGCGGCCACCGAGCAGCGGGTCCGGCCCGTCGAGCACCGACCGCCACAGCTCCAGCTCCGCCCGGCGTTCGGGGGCGCGCGCGGCGTCCACCAGACCGTGGGCCCAGCGGCGCAGCGACGTGCCGACCGCCGGCAGCGCGACGTCCTGTCCCGCCGCCACCTGGCCCCACGCGACGGCGAGGTCGGGCAGCAGGATTCGCCAGGAGACGCCGTCGACCACGAGATGGTGGGCGACGACGAGCAGCACGCCGGGGCGTTCGCCGGGTCCGAAGTCGAACCACACGAACCGCAGCACCCGTCCCTCGGTGGGCGCGAGCCGGTCGAGCGCGGCGTCGAGCTCGCGCGACGCGACCGCGGTGAGCGCGGCGGCGTCGATGTCGGCGGGCACTTCGACACGGGTGACGAGTTCGTCGGCGTCGACCGTGCCCGCGGCACGCACCCGCAGCACGGGGGCGCCGTCGGCGTCGTGCTCGAGGATCGACCGTAGCGCGTCGTGGTGGTCGACGACGGCGCCGATGGTGCGCACCAGCAGGTCCCGGTCGATGTCCTTCGGCAGCGTCACCGCCACGGACTGGGAGAAGCGGTCGAACCCGCCACCCCAGCCGAGCACCTCGCGCATGATCGGCGTGAGCGGCACCTCGCCGACGCCGCCGCCGGGCAGTTCCTTCAGACCGCCGGGGCCCTCGCCCGCGGTGGTGCGGGTCGCGACCTCGGCGAGACCGGCGACGGACCGGCGCTCGAACACGTCACGCGGCGTGAACACGACGCCGCGGGCCTTGGCGCGCGAGACCAGCTGGATGGAGACGATGCTGTCGCCCCCGAGCGCGAAGAACGACTCGTCGACGCCGACCCGGTCGAGGCGCAGCACCTCGGCGAACACCTCGGCGATGGTCTCCTCGAGATCATTGCTCGCGGCCCGGAATTCGCGTTCGTCGAGCTCCGGTTCGGGCAGCGCGTCGCGATCGAGCTTGCCGACGGGGGTCAGCGGGATCTTGTCGAGCACGACGAGCGCGGACGGCACCATGTGCGCCGGCAGCGAGCGGCCGACGAACTCGGTCAGCGCGGCGGTGTCGATCGTCGCGCCCGCCTTCGGCAGCACGTAGGAGACGAGCACGGTGCCGCCGGAGGGCGTCGTGCGGCCCAGCGTGGCTGCGAACTCCACGGTCTCGTGGGACGTCAGCGCCGAGTCGATCTCGCCGAGTTCGATGCGGAAGCCGCGCACCTTGACCTGGAAGTCGCTGCGCCCGACGAACTCGAGTTCGAGCCGGTTGTCGTCCATGACGCGCCAGCGCACCATGTCGCCGGTGCGGTACATCCGCGCGCCGTCCGCCGTGAACGGATCGGCGACGAACCGTTCCGAGGTGAGCACCGTGCGCCGGTGGTAGCCGCGGGCGAGGGCGGCACCCGACAGGTACAGCTCACCCGCGACACCCACGGGGACGGGCCGCAGCCGCGAGTCGAGGACGAGGGCGGTCGTGCCGCGCACGGGGCCGCCGATCGTGATCGGATCCCCGGGCCGCACGTGCGCATAGGTGGAGATGACCGTCGCCTCGGTCGGGCCGTAGCCGTTGAGCAGCGTGCGGCCGGGCGCCCACCGGTTCACCAGCTCCGGCGGCAGGGCCTCCCCACCGACCACGACCACCTCGAGGCTGTCGAGGCCCTCGGGGTCGACGGTGCCGATCACCGCGGGGGTGATGATCGTGTGGGTGGGGCGTTCGGTGCGGAACAGATCCGCGAGGTCGGGGCCGCCGATGATCGTCGACGGCACGACGACCAGCGTTGCGCCCTGGGAGAACGCCGCGATCCACTCCATCACCGACGGGTCGAAGCTCGGCGACATGATGTGCAGGAACCGCGAGCGGGACGTCAGGCCGTACAGGTCGATGATCGTGTCCAGCAGCCCACCGAGGCCGGTGTGGGTGACCACGACGCCCTTGGGCCGGCCCGTCGAACCCGACGTGTAGATCAGGTAGGCAGGGTGCTGCGGGCGCAGCGGCCGGACGCGGTCGGCGTCGGTGATCGGTGCCGCCGAGCGGGCCGCGACGTCCGGTGCGAGGCCGGGATCGTCGACGACCAGCCACTCGGCGTCGTCGGGCAGGCCGGCCCGGTGCGCGGTTCCCGTGATACCCAGGGCCGCACGGGAATCGGAGAGCATGTAGCGCACGCGCTCCGGCGGGTACGACGGGTCGACCGGCACGTGTGCGGCGCCGGCCTTCGCCACCGCCCACACCGCACGGACCATGTCGTAGGAGCGCGGGAACGCCACGGCGACGATGTTCTCGGGGCCTACGCCACGCTCGACCAGCAGCCGCGCGAGCCGGGACGAGTCCTCGTCGAGCTCGCGGTAGGTGATCGACCGTCCCTCGTACCGCACGGCGGTGGCGTCCGGGTCGAGGGACGCGCCGGCCGTGAGGAGATCGGCGAGGGTTCCGCCGCTCACGACGTCGGTGCCGCGGACGCGGGTCAGCCGCTTGAGTTCGTGCGGCGCGAGCAGCGGCAGATCACCGACGGGCAGGGCCGGGTCGGCCAACGCCGCGTCGAGGAGGTGCGCGAAGCGGGCGGCGAACCCCTCGACGGTGCCGGCGTCGAACAGGGACCGCGCGTAGGAGAACTCGGCGGAGATCCCGTCCGGTCCGCCCTCGGTGGTGGTGTGCTCACGCAGGGTCAGTGCGAGGTCGAACTTGGCGCTGTCCACGTCGAACGGCACCGTGGACACGCTCAGCTCGGGCAGCTCGAGTCCCGTCTCGGGGAGGTTCTCGAACGACATGGCGACCTGGAACAGCGGGTGCCGGGCCGTGGACCGCTCGGGGTTGAGGATCTCGACGAGCCGCTCGAACGGAAGATCCGCGTGGGCGAACGCCTCGAGATCGCTCTCGCGGATGCGCCCGAGATGCTCGGCGAACCCGGCGTCGGCGTCGATGTGGCTGCGCAACACCAGGGTGTTGACGAACATGCCGATCATCTCGTCGAGTTCGGCCTCACCGCGGCCGGCGATCGGCGTGCCGATCGCGATGTCGTCGGCGGCGGACATGCGCGCGAGGAACACCGCGAGGGCGGTGTGCATGACCATGAACAGCGTCGTGCCGCTGCGCCGGGCGAGGTCGGCGGCCTGCCGGTGGGTGGCCGCGTCGATGCGGAACTCGACCGTGCCGCCCTCGAAGGCCTGCACCGACGGCCGCGGCCGGTCGGTGGGCAGGTTCAGCTCGTCGGGCAGGCCGGCGAGTGTCCGCTTCCAGTAGTCGGCCTGCGCGGAAACGAGGCTCTCCGGATCGTCCTCCGATCCGAGGACCTGCCGCTGCCACAGCGCGAAGTCCGCGTACTGCACCGGCAGTGGCGCCCGGTCCGGTTCGTGCCCCGCCGCGCGCGCGACGTAGGCGATCATCACGTCCCGCGTCAGCGGTGCCATGGACCAGCCGTCGGCACTGATGTGGTGCGCGACGAACACCAGCACATGGTCGTCGCCGGCGATCCGGAAAAGCTTGGCGCGCAGGGGAATCTCTTCGGTGACGTCGAAGCCGGCGGAGACCACCCCGGTGACCCGGGCGACGAGGTCGGCCTCGGACACCGATTCGGGCGTGAGGTCGGGGGCCGCCTCGGCGACCGGGAGGACCACCTGGAAGGCGTGCCCGTCGGATTCCGGGTAGACGGTGCGCAGCACCTCGTGCCGGGCGACGACGTCGCGCACCGCGGCCCGCATGGCGTCCACGTCGAGCGTTCCGGTCAGCCGGACCGCCACCGGGATGTTGTTGACCGCCGACCCGGTGTCGAAGCGGTTGAGGAACCACATGCGCTGCTGCGCCAGCGACAGCGGGATCCGGTCCGGCCGCGGCTGCGGCACCAGCGGCGGACGACCGCCGCCCCCGGAATGCTGCTCGACCGCGACGGCCAGGGCCTCGACCGTGGGCGCCTCGAAGACGACCCGGACGGGGATCTTGGCGTCGAGCGCGGCCCCCATGCGGGACACCACCTGGGTGGCGAGCAGCGAGTTGCCGCCGAGCTCGAAGAAGTCGTCGTCGACGCCGACCCGGGCGAGGCCGAGCACCTCGGCGAACACGCCCGCGACGATCTCCTCGACGGGGGTGCTCGGAGCGCGGAACTGCCGCGCCTCGAACACCGGTTCCGGCAGCGCCTTACGATCGAGCTTGCCGTTGACGTTCAGCGGCAGGGCCTCGAGCACCACGAACGCCGCCGGCACCATGTACGACGGCAACGCGCCGGCGAGGCCGGACTTCACGTGCGCGATGTCGAGCACCGCGCCCGTCTCCGGAACCAGGTACGCCACGAGCTGCGTGCCCGCCCGGTCGTCCTCCCGGGCGATCACCGCCACGTCGCGCACCTCGTCGGCGCCGCGCAGCGCGGCCTCGATCTCGCCGAGCTCGATGCGGAATCCGCGCACCTTCACCTGGAAGTCGCTGCGGCCGAGGTACTCCAAGCGGCCGGTGGAGTCCCACCGGACGAGGTCGCCGGTGCGGTAGAGCCGCTCGCCGTCCCCGAACGGGGAGGCGACGAACCGCTCCGCCGTCAGATCCGCCCGGCCGTGGTAGCCGCGCGCCAGCTGCGCACCGGCGAGGTACAGCTCACCGGACACGCCGACCGGCACCGGATGCAGGCGCCCGTCCAGCACGTAGACCCGCGAGTTCCATTCCGGCACACCGATGGACACCGACGCACCCGCGTCGTCCACCACGTCGCCCGCGGTGATCGACACCGCGGCCTCGGTCGGGCCGTAGAGATTGACCAGCTGCGCGCTGTTGTGTCGCAGGAACCGCTGCGCCGTCGCCGCCGGCAGCGCCTCACCGATCGCGAGCACCCGGCGCAGCGACCTCGGCAGCACCCCGTCGGAGTCGACGAGCAGCGCCTCGAGCATCGACGGCACCACATGCAGGGTGGTGACCTCCTGCGCGGCCATCAGGACGTTCAGGTAGCCGGGATCGCGGTGACCCTCCGGCGTGGCGATCACCAACCGGCCCCCGGAGACCAGGGCCGACCAGAACTCCCATACCGACAGGTCGAACGTCGCCGCGGTCTTGAGCAGCGCCGCGTCCTGCGATCCGAGACCGAAGTGCTCGCGCTTCCACAGCAACTGGTTCACGATCGCGCCGTGCGGCACCGCCACACCCTTCGGCTTGCCCGTCGAACCGGAGGTGAAGATCACGTACGCGGTGTTCGACGCCCGCAGCGGCGCCCGCCGCTCGGCGTCGGTGACCGGGTCGGCGGTGAACGACGACAGATCCGCCGTGTCGATCGCCAGGTGCAGGACAGACCTGTCCCCCGGCAGCTCGACCGCGTCCCGCTCGGTGGTCAGCACCACCACCGGAGCCGCGGCGTCGAGAATGTACCCGGTCCGCTCGGCCGGCTGATCCGGGTCGAGCGGCACGTACACGCCACCGGCCTTGGCGACGGCGTACATGCCGACGAGGAGCTCGATCGACCGGCGCATCGCCAGGCCGACCGTCGACTCGGGGCCGACCCCCGCCGAAATCAGGCGACGGGCAAGACGATTGACCCGGGCATCGAATTCGCCGTAGGTGAGCGTCTCACCTTCGAAGAACAAGGCCGTGGCGTCCGGAGTCCGGCGCACCTGCGCGTCGAACAGGTCGGGCAGGGTCACCGACGTGTCGACGGCGTGATCGGTGTCGTTCCAGCCCTCGAGCACCCGGAGCCGTTCGGCGGCGTCGAGCAGCGGCACATCGCCCACCGGGAGCGACGGGTCCGCCACCACGGCTTCGAGCAACCGCAGGAAGCGGCGGGCGAAGCCGGCCACCGTGGACTCGTCGAACAGGTCCGTGGCGTAGGTGAAGAAGCCGGTCACACCGGCCGCGGCACCGTCCTCGGCATGCCGGTCGGTGACGATCAGATGCAGGTCGAACTGGGAGATCTGCATGTCCGCGTCGACGTTCGCGATGGTCAGACCCGGCAGCTCGAGCCGGGACTGGGCGACGTTCTGGAACGACAGGCCCACCTGGAACAACGGGTGCCGCGCGGTGGAGCGGACGGGGTTGAGCACCTCCACGAGCCGCTCGAACGGCACGTCCGCATTGGCGAACGCCCCCAGGTCGGCCTCGCGGGCCTGCGCCAGCAGGTCCTCGAACGCCGCATCCGGCTGGACCTGCGTGCGGAAGACCAGGGTGTTGACGAACATGCCGATCAGATCGTCCAGCGCCCGCTCGTCACGCCCGGCGATGGGCGTGCCGATCGCGATGTCGTCCGTGTCGGACATCCGCGCGAGGAACACCGCGAGGGCGGTGTGCATCACCATGAACAGCGTCGTGTTGCTGCGACGGGCGAGGTCGATCAGCCGGGCGTGCAGCTCCGGGTCGACGGCGAATCCGGTCCGGGCGCCGGCGAAGGACTGCACCGCCGGGCGCGGCCGGTCGGTGGGCAGGTCCAGCTGGTCGGGCAGACCGGCCAGCGCGTTCTTCCAGTACGCCACCTGCTTCGCCGCAACCGAGTCCGGATCGTCCTCGGACCCGAGGACCTCCCGCTGCCACAGCGCGTAGTCCGCGTACTGCACCGGCAACGGCGCCCACGCGGGGAACTCGCCCTGCGAACGCGCGATGTAGGCCTGCATCAGGTCCCGGGTGAGTGGGCCCGCCGACGAACCGTCGGCCGAGATGTGGTGGACGACCAGGGCGAGCACGTGGTCGTTCGCGGCGAGCCGGAACAACCGCACCCGCAACGGCACCTCGATGGTGACGTCGAAGGTCGTGGCGCCGAGTTCCCGGACGGCCGCGACGATGTCGTTCTCACCGACCGCGACCGGGGTGAGATCCTGTTCGGCCTGGGCGGCGGGCACGACGACCTGGATCGGGCCCTCGGCCGTCTCCGGGTAGTAGGTGCGCAGGATCTCGTGCCGGGTGACGAGGTCACCGACCGCCGCCTGCAGCGCCGCGACGTCGAGCGTTCCGGTCAGCCGGATCGCCATCGGCACGTTGTACGCGGCGGTGTCCGTGTCGAAGCGGTTGAGGAACCACATCCGCTGCTGGGACAGCGACAGCGGGATCCGCTCGGGACGCTGCCGCGCCTCGAGCGGCCGCCGGGCGTCGGCGCTCTGGTGCTGGACGGACACGGCGAGCGCCTCGACGGTGGGCGACTCGAACAGCGCGCGGATCGGCACCCGGACGTCGAGCGCGGCACCGAGCCGGGATGCCACCTGGGTGGCGAGCAGGGAGTTGCCGCCGAGCTCGAAGAAGTCGTCGTCGAGACCGACCTGCTCGAGGCCGAGCACCTCGGCGAACACCCGCGCCACGGCCTCCTCCGTGACGGTGGTCGGGGCCCGGAACTCCCGGGCCTCGAACACCGGCGCCGGCAGCGCCCTGCGGTCGAGCTTGCCGTTGACGT
>NZ_JBSNCE010000052.1:0-12856 GCF_053764755.1 Rhodococcus sp. 2H158 | reverse complement strand
CCTTTCCCCCTTTTTTGGTGGGACTTACGCACCCGGGGTCGCTCAGCCCTGCGTCTGGTTCTGTTCGGCGATCTGGCGGCGCACCTCGTCCATGTCGAGGGCCTTGACCTGGGTCACGAGGTCCTCGAGCGCGGCCGGGGGCAGGGCGCCGGCCTGGTTGAACACGAGGACGCCTTCGCGGAACGCCATGATCGTCGGGATGGACCGGATGTTCGCCGCCGCCGCGATGCCCTGTTCGGCCTCGGTGTCCACCTTGGCGTGCACGACATCCGGGTGCTTTTCCGACGACGACTCGAAGGTGGGGGCGAAGGAGCGGCACGGCCCGCACCACGATGCCCAGAAGTCGACGAGAACCACGTCGTTACCGGTGATGATGTCGTCGAAGTTCTGCTGGGTGAGAGTCTGGGTGGCCACGGGGATCCTTTCGGTCGGGTACTGATCGCGTCAACGTCATGCCGCGACCGTTTCTTCCCGCGGATACCCGTTCTTTCCGTGGATACCCCCCGGGGATACCTGCTGTGCCGACGCCCGGGTCGTCCGGGGGCACCCGGCGGTCACCGCACGCGGGTGGGTTCGGTGCGGAAGGTGCGACGGTAGCTGTGCGGGGTGGTGCGGCGCAGGCGCAGGAAGTGCTGCCGCAGGACCGCGGCCGTCCCGAAGCCGACGCGGTCGGCGATGACGTCGACGGGCAGGTCGGTGGTCTCGAGCAGCCGTTGGGCCGCGAGGACCCGTTGATCGCGCAACCAGCGGGCGGGCGTCGTCCCGGTCTCGGCCAGGAACCGCCGCACGAATGTCCGCGCGGACATGTGCGCCTTCGCGGCGAGCGCCGCCACGGGCAGATCCTCGTCGAGGTGCTCGGTCATCCAGTCGAGCAGGGGCGCGAGGGTCTCGGCGGGTGCCGTGGGCAGCGGCATGGCGACGTACTGGGCCTGCCCGCCGTCGCGGTGCGGCGGGACCACCATCCGGCGCGCGATGCCGTTGGCCACGTCGGAGCCCTGTTCCTTGCGGACGATGTGCAGGCACAGGTCGATTCCGGCGGCGGTGCCGGCGCTGGTGAACACCGGGTCGTCGTCGACGTAGAGCACGTCCGGATCGACCTTCGCGGACGGGAAGCGGTCGGCCAGCCGCGGGGCGTGGCGCCAGTGGGTGGTGCAGCGGCGATCGTCGAGCAGGCCGGCCGCGCCCAGCACGAACGCTCCCGTGCACAGGCTCGCGACCCGCGTGCCGCGGTCCACCGCCGCCCGCAGCTTGGCGAACAGCGGATGCAGGTCGGCGATCTCGTCGGCGACGCCGCACACGAACGACTCGTCCAGGTCGGCGATCCCGGTGCCGCCGGCGGGAATCACGATCAGATCCGCGTCGTCGAGGCGATCGAGGTCGTAGGGGACGTCGATCGTGTACCCGAACCGGGTGGTGACCGGCCGGGGGCTGCCCGCGACGAGGCTGAAGTCGTACACGGGCAGCCCGTCGTCGGATCGGTCGAAGCCGAACACCTCGCAGGCGACGCCGAGTTCGAAGGTCTCGGTGCGGGGCAACAGCGGCACGACCACCGTCGTCAGCATGCCGCCCAGTCTGCCACCAGGTTGGCCGGAAATCGACGATATGTGTCGTTTCTGCCGCTGTCGGCGGGTCGGCCCGCGGACCAGGCTGAGACCATGACCGTCCTCCTGTTCGTCTTCGTCGTGTTCGTGGTGCTCGACGCCCTGGCGCTGGCCGGCCGGACGCCCGATACCCACCGCGAGGAAACCCAGTTCGGCGACTACCGCGTCTGACCCGGCACCGGGCCGCGGCGGCGCGGCGTCACACCACCCGCCACTCGCGCCGCGCCTCGCCGTCCCACCGCCGGATGCCCGCCGACACGCCCGTCAGCTCCCGGGTGCCCGCACGGGTCGCCGTCAGCGCCGATCCGAGCCGGCCGGGCGGCACCCGGCGGGCCAGGGTCACGTGCGGGGTCCACTCGCCGGGCCGGATGTGCGCCGGGACACCCGGACAACCGTCGATCAGCGCGAACACCATCCGCTGCAGCTCGAGCAGTTCGGCCGTGGGCACCACCAGCCGCGCCACCGTCGCGGTGCGCGAGCCGAACAGCACCATCCCCCCGAGCCGCACCGGCAACGGCTCGCCCGTGATCCGCTCCCGCATCGCCCCTTCCACGCCTGGCGGAATCGCCGCGGCGACCGCGAGCGTGATGTGCGGGCGGTTCGACTCGGACCGATTGCGGGCCTGGCTGGACAGCCCCACGTCCAGCAACCGCGACCATTCCTCGCGGACCGCCTGATCCAGACGGTCGTCGAGGAGCAGTTCCACCGACTGCACCATGGTGGGTAATGATTGCCGCATGACCGACGCCGTCGCAATCCCCGCCCCGCACCGCATCGGACTGCTCGAAGGAGACGGGATCGGTCACGAGATCGTCCCGGCCGCCCGCCGGGTGGTCGACGCCGCCGTCGCCGCCGTGCACGGCCCGGAGATCGACTGGGTGCCGCTGCCGCTCGGCGCCGATGCGATCGCCACCCACGGCACACCCACCCCCGAATCCACCCTCGACACACTCGCGGGCCTGAACTCGTGGATCCTCGGACCGCACGACAGCGCCGCCTATCCCGATCCGTTCCGCGCGCAGCTCACCCCGGGAGGGCAGATCCGCAAGCGGTTCGACCTGTACGCCAACATCCGCCCCGCCCGCGCCCTGCCCGGGGTCCGGGCCGTGTCCCCGCGCATGAATCTCGTCATCGTGCGGGAGAACACCGAAGGGCTCTACGCCGACCGCAACATGGTCGTCGGCAGCGGCGAATTCATGCCCACCCCCGACGTCGCGCTCGCCGTCGGCGTCGTCACCCGGGCGGCCTGCGAACGCATCGCCCACACGGCCTTCCGGCTCGCCGCCCGCCGCCGCCTCCGCGTCACGATCGTGCACAAGGCCAACGTCCTGTCCCTGACCACCGGCCTGTTCCGGGACGTCTGCCGCGAGATCGGCGCACAGTATCCGTCGGTGACGGTGGACGACGAGCACGTCGACGCCATGGCCGCCCACCTCGTCCGCCACGGTGACGACTACGACGTCGTCGTCACCGAGAACATGTTCGGCGACATCCTCTCCGACCTCGCGGGCGAACTGTCCGGCTCGCTCGGCACCGCGGCGTCGATCAACGCATCCGACACCCAGGCCATGGCGCAGGCCGCACACGGCGCCGCCCCGGACATCGCCGGCCGCAACCGCGCCAATCCCACGGCGCTGATCCTGTCCGCCGCGATGCTCCTCGACCGGCTCGGCACCGTCCACGACCTGCCGGAGTTCGTCGCCGCGGCCCGACGGATCGAGCACGCCGTCGACGCGACCGTCGAGGCGGGCGTGGCCACCGCGGATCTCGGCGGTCTCGCCTCGACCGCCGAGTTCACCGAGGCCGTCGTCGCCCGCACTCTTCGCCGCTGAGCGCACAGCTCTTGACCTCGAGTCGGCTCGAGGTCCTACCGTGGCCGCCATGACCACCGAGATCCTGCGTATCGACAAGTTCTCCGTTCCCGCGGCCGCACGGGAGACATTCCTCGCCGCGGTCCACGAGACACACCGCGAGCTGCGCACCCAGCCCGGGTTCCACGGCGACGACGTTGTCGAACTGTGCTCCGGCCCCAGCGAATACAACATCGTCACCGTGGTGCGCTGGGCGGACCCCTCGGCACTGCAGCGGGCGCGGGCGGCCCTGCAGGAAAGCCACGCACGTCGGGGGTTCGACCCGGCCGCGTTCCGGCTCGAGCTCGGCGTCGTCGCCGACGTCGGCACCTACCTACCGGTCGCCGTCGGCGACCGGTAGGCGGGTGCGGCCGGCGACACCGAGGGCCGTCCGGGGCGGATTCCGTAATCCGGGCCCGCCGATGGATACTGTGCGGTTGTGGACGAACCAGCACCTACCGGACCGACCGGCCGCCGACGCCTCGTCGCGGGGCTGCTCGGGACGTTGCTGACGGCCGCGGTCCTGTCCGGCTGCGTCGTCAACACCGAGTCGACCGTGCCGCCCGGCGAACCGGTCGGCGCCGAGCGGGTCGAGGCGATCGCCGAGCAGCTGCCGGCGCCCGTCGCGGCGACCGGCGAGCTGAAGGTGGGCGTCAACGTGCCGTACGCCCCGAACGAGTTCAAGGACGACGACGGGCGCATCGTCGGTTTCGCGGTCGAACTCGTCGACGCCCTCGGCGACGTCCTCGGCGTCCGTCCGGTGTTCAGCGAATCCGACTTCGACCGCATCATCCCCGCAGTCCAGGCCGGCACGTTCGACATGGGTTCGTCGTCGTTCACCGACACCGAGGAACGCGAACAGTCCGTCGACTTCGTCACCTACTACAGCGCCGGCGTGCAATGGGCCCAGCGCGTCGGCGACGACGTCGACCCGGACAACGCGTGCGGGTTGCGGGTCGCGGTGCAGACCACCACCTACGAGGACATCGACGAGGTGCCCGCCAAGAGCGAGGCGTGCGTCGCCGCCGGCAAACCGCCGATCGACAAGGTCAAGTACGACAGCCAGGACGAGGCCACCAACGCCCTCATCCTCGGCCGCGTCGACGCCCTCTCGGCCGACTCGCCGATCACCGCGTACGCGATCGCCCGTAGCGACGGCCGGCTCGAAACCGCCGGATCCGTGTTCGACGCCGCCCCCTACGGCTTCGTCGTCGCGAAGGGCTCGCCCCTCGGACCCGTGCTGCAGCAGGCGATGCAGCACCTCATCGACTCCGGCGTCTACGCGCGCATCGCGCAGCGGTGGGGCATGGAAGAAGGAACCATCGACACCGCGCAGATCAACGCGGCGACGAGCTGAGCGAAAGGGGTGCGATGAGCGACCGCCCGACATCCGTCACCGGACCGGAACCGCAGACCGAACCGGAAACCATCAAGGCCGTGCCGCTGCGCCGGCCCGGCCGCTGGATCGCCGGCATCGTCGTCGCCGTGCTGCTGGCGCTGTTCCTCTACGGCGCCGCCACCAACGAGGCGTACCGCTGGGACGTGTACGCGCAGTACCTGTTCGACCGCCGTATCACCGAGGCGGCCTGGAAGACCGTGCAGCTGACCGTGCTGGCGATGCTGCTCGCCGTGCTCCTCGGCGTGCTGCTCGCGGTCATGCGCCTGTCGCCGAACCCGGTGCTCAAGACCGTCTCGTGGGGGTACCTGTGGATCTTCCGCGGCACCCCCGTCTACGTGCAGCTGGTGTTCTGGGGTCTGTTCCCCTCGATCTACAAGCAGCTCGACCTCGGTATCCCGTTCGTGCACCAGTTCGTGCACATCGACCTGCAGGGCATCAACGCCGCCTTCCTGTTCGCCGTGATCGGCCTCGGGCTGAACGAGGCCGCCTACATGGCCGAGATCGTGCGCGCCGGGATCGGCTCGGTCCCCGAAGGCCAGACGGAGGCCTCGGTAGCGCTCGGCATGTCGTGGTCGCAGACCATCCGCCGCACCGTCCTGCCGCAGGCGATGCGGGTGATCATTCCGCCAACGGGCAACGAGCTCATCAGCATGCTCAAGACCACCTCGCTGGTCGCGGCGGTGCCGTACAGCCTCGAGCTCTACGGCCGCGCCCGGGACATCTCCGGCGCCAACTTCCAGCCCATCCCGCTGCTGCTGGTCGCCGCCACGTGGTATCTGGCCATCACCAGCCTGCTCATGGTGGGCCAGTACTTCCTGGAACGGCACTACTCGAAGGGCCTGAGCCGCCAGCTCACCGCGCGGCAGTTGCAGGCTCTCGCCGACGCGCAGGGCAAGCCCGTCCCCGTCGAGCCCGGCGCGGCGCAGGCACCCGACATCCCCGGAGGAGAACGCCGATGACACCCATGGTCCAGGCCGACCGGGTCTACAAGAGCTACGGCGCCCTGCGGGTGCTCAACGGCATGTCGCTCGACGTGCCCGACGGCACCGTCGCATGCCTGATCGGGCCCTCCGGCTCCGGTAAGTCCACCTTCCTGCGCTGCATCAACCACCTCGAGAACATCGACGCCGGCCGCCTGCACGTCGACGGCCATTTCGTCGGCTACGCCGAACGCGGGGGCAAGCTCTACGAGCTGAGCCCGCGCGCGGCGGCCAAGCAGCGCCGCGAGATCGGCATGGTGTTCCAGCACTTCAACTTGTTCCCGCACCGCACGGCCCTCGAGAACGTCATCGAGGCGCCGATGCTGGTGAAGAAGATCCGCCGCGCCGATGCCGTCGCGCTGGGGCGGGAACTGCTCGACAAGGTCGGGCTCGCGGCCAAGGCCGACGCCTACCCGGCCCAGCTCTCCGGCGGCCAGCAGCAGCGCGTGGCCATCGCCCGCGCCCTGGCCATGGAGCCGAAGCTCATGCTCTTCGACGAGCCCACCTCCGCCCTGGACCCCGAGCTCGTCGGCGAGGTCCTCGCGGTGATGCGGGACCTCGCCGCCGGCGGGATGACGATGATGGTGGTCACCCACGAGATGGGCTTTGCCCGCGAGGTCGCCGACCAACTGGTGTTCATGGACGGCGGCGTGGTCGTCGAGGCCGGTGCTCCCAGGGAACTGCTGCGCAATCCGCAGCACGAACGAACCCAGTCGTTCCTGTCCAAGCTGCTCTAGCGGTCGGGCCCCCTCAGCGGCCGCTGTCGGGCTCCCCGCAGTGTTCGGCGATCACGGCCCGCGCTGCGCGCTCCAGCGCGACGGCCGCGTCCCAGCCGTCTCCGGACGGGAGGATCGGCTCGCCGACGACGAGACGGACCGCTCCGCGGTGGATGATCCTGCCGTGATCGGGCCACATCATCGCGCGGGTGCCGGTGATCGCGACGGGGACCACGGGAAGACCCGCCCGCGCGGCGATCACGAACGCACCCAGGTGGAAGGACCGGAGCCCGGGCACCGGCGACAGCGCGCCTTCGGGGAACACCACCAGGCGGCCCCCTGCGCGTGCCTCCTCGACCAGCCGATCGGCGTCGGCCACGCTCTGCTCACGTTCGGTCCGTTCGACGAACCGCGTACCGATCCGCCGCAGGAGGAAACCGATGAACGGCTTGCGCTCGAAGACCTCCCCGGCCACGAACGTGTAGCTGCCCGGCAGGATCGTCGACAACGCGATTCCGTCGAGGAAGCTGGCGTGGTTGGCGACCACTACGCAGTTCGGCAGCCGCGCGAGATGCTCGGCTCCCTGCGCGGTCACCGGGGTGCGGGTCAGGCGGGCGAGACCGCGGGCGGCCCTGCGCGCGGCCGCGCGGCGCGCCGGGAGGCGGGGCAGCACCGCCACGGCGATCAGGGTCGGCAGGCCGACCGCGAGGACCATCGACCAGCACCACAGGGCGAACGCACCGGTCCGGACGAGCTGCGCCGCACGCCGCAGGCTCGGGATCGCGCCGCGGACCGCGAAGCGGGTCAGCTGCCACCACACCGGCCGGGGACGGGACCGCACGTCGCCCTGCTCGTAGCGTTGCCGGGTGGCGGACCGCCGGATCTTGCCGCTCGAGGTCTTGCGCACCGTTCCGGGCGGGGCGAGCACGATGTCGTCCGGCGGTGTTCCGAGCAGATCCACGGCGACCCCGACGATGCGCTCCCGGAGCCGGTCCAGGGTGGCTGCCTCGGTCTCGCGCGTCTCGGCCAGCACGACCAGGCGTTCGGTGCCGTCGGTCTGCGCGGAGGTCGCGAAGACCGCCACGCAGCCCTTCCGGAGTCCCGGTATCTCGCCCACCGCCCGCTCGAGCTCCTCCGGGTGCAGGTTGCGGCCCGCGCGGATGACGAGGTCCTTGATGCGGCCGGTGACGTAGAGTTCGCCGTCGTCGAGATAGCCGAGGTCGCCGGTGTCGAGCCAGCCGTGCCGGGACAGCGCCTTGGTCGCCTGCGGGTTGCGGAAGTACCCCGCGGTGGCCGAGGGGCCGCGGAACTCGATCCGGCCCTCGCGCCGGTCGCCGAGCACGTTCGCAGCCGAGTCGACCACCCGGACCCGGTGATCCGGGATCGGCCGGCCACAGGCGACGAAGCGCAGCGGGTTCGGGTCCTCGTCGGTGGCGGGGGCCGCCCGGCCGGTGCGCAGGAAACGTTCGCGGGCGACCGAATCGATCACCGGTCCCCGTCCCACGGGCGGGAAGGTGAGGCCGACACATGCTTCGGCCAGTCCGTAGACCGGGGCCAGGGACTCGCGGCGGAGTCCGTAGGCGCCGAACCGCTCGCCGAACCGGATCACGGTGTCCGCGTTCACGGCTTCGGCACCGTTGAACAGCATGCGCAGCGAGCCGAGGTCGAGCCCGTCGAGGTCGGCGTCGGTGATTCGGCGCAGGCACAACTCGTAGGCGAAGTTCGGAGCCGCCGACAGGGTGCCGCGGTGGGTGTGGATCGCCCACAGCCACTGCGCCGGGCGGGCGAGGAACTCCAGCGGGGACATCACCGCCAGCGGCACCCCGAAGTACAGGCCGGACAACCAGGCGCCGATCAGTCCCATGTCGTGGTAGAGCGGCAGCCAGCTGACGAAGACGTCGGAGGTGGAGACCTCGGCTGCCTTGCCCATCGCACGGATGTTGGCGAGCAGGTTCGCGTGGGTCAGGGTCACGCCCTTGGGGTCGCCGGTGCTGCCGGAGGTGTACTGCAACAGGGCGATGTCGCCGGGGCCGCGCGGTCCGCCGGTCGCCTCCCCGCAGCCGGCCAGCTCGCCCGGGGTCAGGACATGGCGCACCGTCTCCACCTGGCCGCGCGTCAACCGGGCCAGGCGGGCGGCCTCCGGGTCGGTGACCAGCACACGGGCCCGTGCGTTGTCGAGAATGTGCACCTGCCGACGAAGGTGCTCGGCGAGTTGGGACGGACGCGCCGGCGGATAGACCGGTACCGGGACACCCCCGGCCAGGAGCACGCCGGTGAACGTGGTGAAGTAGTCCCGGCCCGTGGGGAGCATGAGGCCGACCGCGTCACCGGGCCGGAGATCGTGGGTGAGCAGGGCGGCGGACACCGTGGCAGCCGCGGAATGCAGCTCGCCGTAGCTGATCTCGCTCTGGTGTCCCTCGGTGAGAATGCGCAGGTGGACCCGATCCGGATGGGTGCGGGCGTGCCACGAGAGCGCCTCTGTCAGGGTCGCGGTCGCGTCCGGCGTCCGATCGGTGCGGGGGGGCGCCGCCCGTCGCGCGGGCACCGGCCGGCGGCGCTCCCGCGCGGGTGCGTGGTGCACCGCCGTCAGCAGTTGACGCGGGGTGGTCACGGTGCCGAGCACCCCACGCTCCAGGCTTACCCCGAACGCATCCTCGACGCGGGAGATCAGCTCGGTGACCGCGAGACTGTCGAGCCCGAGATCACGATCGAAGACGCTGTCGAGCCGCGTGCCGACCGCGCGATCGACCGTGTACCTCTCGGCCACCAGATCCCGGACCACCGAGAGCAGCAGGGCATCGTCCTGCCCCGAGGTCGCAGGCTCGCTCACGGTCGTCTCCCGTCTGTGGGAGGGACGGGTCGTCCTGCTGCCCAACATAGGCGGCCGCTCGGGCGACCAGAAGGGCCGAAGGCCCCCGGGTGTCGGTTCACGCGGACCCGGTGCCTGCTCGGTGTCGGGGCACCCGGAGAAGCCGGAACGGCTCGACGAGCAGAAGCACGGCCACCGCAAGGTAGAACGCCACCGCGAGCTGCGGCAGGAACGCCGCCAGGAGGGTCGATGCGGCCATGAGTACCGCCACCGACCACCGTTCCCGGGCCAGCGCCGGCAGTTCGGCACGGCCCGCCTCGTCGGTCAGGTCGGCGTTGCGCACGGCGTAGGCGATCAGCACGTTGCTCATGAGTATCGCCAGGGTCAGGTTCAGGCCGAACGCCACCGTGGCCGGCCTTCGCGCCGCGTCGGACAGGTGGGTCGCCATCAGGCTGGTGGTGAACGGCAGGAAGGTCACGAACAGCAACAGCAGCAGATTCAGGCGCAGGAAGACCCCGTCGGTCGCCCGCAGCAACCGGGTGAGGTTGCTGTGCTCGACCCACACACCACCGATGAAGGCGAAGCTGACCAGGTATCCCAGGAAGGAAGGCCACTCGGCGCGCAGGTCCTCGAGCAGCCGGGCTGCGGATTCGGGTACGTCCAGTTCGAGGACGAGCAGGGTGATGACGATCGCGAAGACGCCGTCGGAGAACGCGTCGAGCCGCGTGGTGGGCAGCAACCGACCGCCGCGTCCCGGTGTGTCGTGGTGCGCGCGCGGTGCGCCGGAGTCGTCCTCGGCGGGCGTCACCCCACGACCATGACACAGGCGGGGACCGGGCATCGGCCGGACGGGTAGATCGGGCCGGGCGGGCGGTCGCGGGCGGGTCAGTCCGGTTTACGGCTGCAGAAGATCGCGGTGCCGGGGAACAGTTCCCCACGCAGGGGGCTCCACTGGCCCCACTCGCGGTCGAGCCCCTCCGGCCATTCGGGTTCGACGATGTCGCGTACCTCGAGGCCGGCCGCAACGAGTTCTCGGACCCGATCCCCGACGGTGCGGTGATGCTCGACGTAGGTGGGGACGCCGGCCTCGTCGACCTCCACGTACGGGGTGCGGTCGAAGTACGGCAGCATCGCGGTCAGGCCCCGCTCACCCGGGTCGTCCGGGAAGATCCAGCGGATCGGGTGGTTGACCGCGAACACCCAGATCCCGCCCGGGCGCAGCACCCGCGCGACTTCCCGCATGACCCGCGCCGAGTCGGCGACGAACGGCACCGCCCCGAACGCCGAGCACGCGATGTCGAAGCTCTCGTCCGCGAAGGGCAGGTCCTCCGCGCCGGCCTGCACGAGCGGTACCCGCGGCCCGCCGCGGTCCATCGCGGTCAGCCCGCGCGCGAGCATCCCCATGGAGATGTCGAGACCCACCGCCCGGGCGCCCCGGCCCGCGAGCCAGCGGGCGCACGGCGCCGACCCGCAGCCGAGCTCGAGGACGTCCTTGCCGGCGACGTCGCCGAGCAGATGCACGTCGCCCTCGTGCAGCCCCTCCGGGCACCACACGAACTCGCCCTCCGCCGAGTCCACGCCGAGGAACTCGCCGTGGGTGCGGTGGTAGTCCGCGGCGTCGGCGTCCCACCAGGTGCGGCTCGCGCGCTCGCTGTCCCGCGTGCCGAGGCGGGCCCGACCTGCGCGGGTGGCTCCCAGGACGGACTGGGCGTGGGCGTGACGGTCGTCGGACATGTCGATCAGCGTAGAGCCGCCGGCCCGCCGCGACCGGGCCGGGTTTGCCCAGCTAGCACCGGGACGCGTAGCCTGATGATCGCGAGTGTCCGCCCGTGGCCCGACAAGGATCCGGCGCGGGCGCCCGCGGCGGAGTGTGCGTGGCGTTCGCGCGACGCGCGGTCCGCTTGTCCGACCGAACTTCATCAACCGACACCAACCCGTCCGGAGCAACTCAACACATGCCCTCCACCACCGTCACCTCGCCGCAGGTAGCCGTCAACGACATCGGCTCCGCCGAGGATTTCCTCGCCGCCATCGACGCCACGATCAAGTACTTCAACGATGGCGACATCGTGGAAGGCACCATCGTCAAGGTTGATCGCGACGAGGTGCTGCTCGACATCGGTTACAAGACCGAAGGCGTCATCCCGTCCCGCGAGCTCTCCATCAAGCACGACGTCGACCCCAACGAGGTCGTCTCCGTCGGCGACGAGGTCGAGGCCCTGGTTCTCACCAAGGAGGACAAGGAAGGCCGCCTGATCCTGTCGAAGAAGCGTGCGCAGTACGAGCGCGCGTGGGGCACGATCGAGGAGCTCAAGGAGAAGGACGAGGCCGTCAAGGGCACCGTCATCGAGGTCGTCAAGGGCGGCCTGATCCTCGACATCGGCCTGCGTGGCTTCCTGCCCGCGTCGCTCGTCGAGATGCGCCGCGTCCGCGATCTGCAGCCGTACGTCGGCAAGGAGATCGAGGCCAAGATCATCGAGCTCGACAAGAACCGCAACAACGTGGTCCTGTCGCGTCGCGCCTGGCTCGAGCAGACCCAGTCCGAGGTCCGCAGCGAGTTCCTGCACCAGCTCCAGAAGGGCCAGGTCCGCAAGGGCGTCGTGTCCTCCATCGTCAACTTCGGCGCGTTCGTCGATCTGGGCGGGGTCGACGGTCTGGTGCACGTCTCCGAGCTGTCCTGGAAGCACATCGACCACCCGTCCGAGGTCGTCGAGGTCGGCAACGAGGTCACGGTCGAGGTTCTCGACGTCGATCTCGACCGGGAGCGCGTGTCGCTCTCGCTCAAGGCGACCCAGGAAGATCCGTGGCGTCAGTTCGCCCGGACCCACGCGATCGGTCAGATCGTCCCGGGCAAGGTCACCAAGCTCGTTCCGTTCGGCGCGTTCGTCCGCGTCGAGGAGGGCATCGAGGGCCTGGTGCACATCTCCGAGCTGGCCGAGCGCCACGTGGAGGTTCCGGACCAGGTCGTGGCCGTGGGCGACGACGCGATGGTCAAGGTCATCGACATCGACCTGGAGCGTCGCCGCATCTCGCTGTCGCTGAAGCAGGCGAACGAGGACTACAACGCCGAGTTCGACCCGTCGAAGTACGGCATGGCCGACAGCTACGACGAGCAGGGCAACTACATCTTCCCCGAGGGCTTCGACCCCGAGACCAACGAATGGCTCGAGGGCTTCGAGAAGCAGCGTGAGGAGTGGGAGTCCCGCTACGCGGAGGCCGAGCGTCGCCACAAGATGCACACCGCTCAGATCGAGAAGATGGCTGCCGACGAGGCCGCCGAGGCTGCCGCGGGTGTCTCCGGCACCAACTACTCGTCGGAGACGGGTGCCGAGACCGGCACCTCCGAGTCGACCGGTGGTTCGCTGGCCAGCGACGCGCAGCTCGCCGCGCTGCGCGAGAAGCTGTCCGGCAACGCCTGACACGTTCGATCGAGGGGCCCCGCACCTGCCGGTGCGGGGCCCCTCGCGTTCTCCGAGCCGGTAGACAGCCCGCACCGGACAT
>NZ_JBSNCE010000051.1:0-17084 GCF_053764755.1 Rhodococcus sp. 2H158 | reverse complement strand
GCCCCGCCGCGCGTAGTCGATGTCGGGCGGGACGTCGCGCTGCTGCTGCTGCGCGCCCGCCTGAGCGCCGCGACGGGCGTGGGTCCGTGGGAACGGGGGGTTGGCGCGACCACCGGGCTGTCGCTGCGCCATCCGTCGAGTGGCACCGGCGACAACCTCCCGCTGGGGGTAGAAAGCTCCCGCTCGATACCGTTGCCCGCATGACCCGTCCCGACCCGGTCCCCAACTTCACCATGCGCCAGCTCGCGGCGTTCGTCGCGGTCGCCGAGACGGGAACGATCAGCGGCGCCGCCGAGCGGCTGCACCTGTCACAGTCCGCGCTGTCCGCGGCGCTCACCGACCTCGAGAAGTCGCTCCAGACGCAGCTGGCCGTGCGACGGCGGGCGCGCGGCGTGCAGCTGACGGCGATGGGGGAGGCGGTGCTCGCCCGCGCCCGGGTGCTGTTGCACCAGGCGAGCGAACTGCAGGCCGACGCGGTGGGGGAGGGCGGCGGTGTGGCCGGCCCCGTCGCCATCGGGTGCTACCCCGCCCTCGGGCCGACGGTGCTGCCCGCGCTGCTCGCCGGATTCACCCACCGCTTCCCGCGCGCGCGGGTCGAGTTCCGGGAAGACACCCAGAACCGGCTGCGCACCCAGCTCGACAACGGCGAGCTCGACCTCGCGATCGTCTATGACCTCGAACTGTCCGCGGAGTGGCGCAAGGCGACGCTGATGACGCGCGAGCCGACGGTGCTGCTCGACGCGAACCACCGTCTCGCCGGCGGGGACGGCCCGGTGCGGCTGGCCGATCTGCGCGACGACCCGATGGTGCTGCTCGACGCGCCGCCGAGCAGCAACCACGCGATGGAGGTGTGCCGGGGCGCCGGGTTCGCGCCGCGCGTGGCCTACCGCACCTCCAACTACGAGACGGCGAGGGCCTTCGTCGGTCGCGGTCTGGGGTGGACCCTGCTGCTGCAGCGGCCCCCGCTCGACGTGACGTACGAGAATCTCCCGCTCGTCGTCAGGCCACTCGTCGATCCGGTTCCCGACTCCGTCGACGTGGTCGTCGCGTGGCATCAGGACTCGATGCTCAGCCGGGTGACACGAGCATTCATTCACTTCGCGTCCACCGGAGGGACACCCATCGCGAGACCCTGACCTGCGGTGATCCGGAGTACCACGGAATTTCCGGGGTATCAGCACGAATAGTTGCGCTTTTCAACCGCTTGTGATGGGGGTCATGCTTGCCCGGTCCGCCGTGACGCGGGCCGCATCGTGAAAGGCAAGCAACATATGACGATTACCGCGCCGGCACCGTCGCCGGAGGTACTGCAGCGCAAGGCCCGCAAGGCGGCGCTCGGCAGTTTCGTCGGCACCGCGATCGAGTGGTACGACTTCTTCATCTACGGCACCGCCGCCGCCCTCGTGCTCGGGCCGCAGTTCTTCCCCGGCACGTCCGAACTGGCCGGCACCCTCGCCGCCTTCGCGACCCTCGCCGTCGGCTTCGTGGCCCGCCCCATCGGCGGCATCGTCATGGGCCACTTCGGCGACCGCGTCGGCCGCAAGTCGATGCTGGTCACCTCGCTGCTGCTGATGGGCTTCGCGACCGTCGCCATCGGTCTGCTGCCCAACTACGCCGCCATCGGCGTCGCCGCCCCGATCCTGCTGGTGGCCCTGCGCTTCGTCCAGGGCCTCGGCGTGGGCGGCGAATGGGGCGGGGCCGTCCTCGTCGCCACCGAGAACGCCCCCGCCGGCAAGCGCGGCCTCTACGGCGCCGCACCCCAGATCGGCGTTCCCGCGGGCGTCCTCCTCGCCAACCTCGTCTTCCTGCCGCTGACGGCCGTCCTCGACGATGCCGCGTTCGCGGACTGGGGCTGGCGCGTGCCGTTCCTGCTCAGCGCCGTCCTCGTCGGCGTCGCCATGTGGATCCGGCTCGGGCTCGAGGAGAGCGCCGACTTCGAGAAGAGCCGGGACGCCGCCGGGGACGTCAAGCTCCCGCTCGCCGAGGTCCTCGTCAAGCACTGGAAGACCGTGCTGCTCGCCGGCGGCACCTTCGTCGCCACCAACGGCATCGCCTACGCCTACATGGTCTACGTCCTCAAGTACGGGGAGAAGGAACTGGGCTTCGACAAGTCCACGATGCTGTTCCTGCTCATCGCCTCGTGCCCGTTCTGGATGGCCGGCATGGCGATCAGCGCGTACAAGTCCGACATCGTCGGCCGGCGCCGCGTCTACATCGTCAGCTCGATCGCCCTCGTGCTCGTCGCGGCACTGTTCTTCCCGCTGATGGACACCGCGATCCTGCCCGTGATGCTCGTCGCGATGATCACCCTCGGTTTCGCCCTCGGCGCCTGCGCCGGGCCGCAGTCCGCCCTGTTCGCCGAGCTGTTCCCCGCCCACATCCGCTACAGCGGCGCGTCGCTCGGCTACCAGATCGGCGCGATCCTCGGCGGCGGCCTCGCCCCCATCGTGGCGACCTCCCTCTTCGCGGCCTTCGGCACCTCGCTCGCCGTCACCGCGTACTTCGTGCTGATCGCGCTCGTCAGCCTGATCAGCATCCTCCTTCTTCGCCACCCCCACGACCCGTCGGTCGCGGTGGCGCCCTCCCATCGGTCCGAGCAGGAAGTGGCCTGAGGCATGTCGACCTACTACCAGCCCCCCAAGTACCCCGCATCCGACTTCCCGTCGATGCAGCCCGACGCCGAGGCGCTGCCCGTCGTCGTCGTCGGAGCCGGACCCGTCGGCATGGCCGTCGCCCTCGGTCTCGCGCAGCGCGGCATCCCCGTGACGATCCTCGAGGCGGCGGACCAGGTCTCCTTCGGCAGCCGCGCCATCTGCATCTCCCGGCACAGCCTCGAGGCCGCCGCACGCCTCGGCTTCGGTGCCGAGCTCGAGAAGATCGTCCTGCCCTGGGTCGGTGGCCGCAGCTTCTACCGCGACCAGCAGGTGCTGCACTTCCGGATGCCGCAGCGCGAGTTCGATGTGCGGCCGCCGATGATCAACGTCTCGCAGTCCGAGTACGAGCAGATCGTCGTCGACACCATCGAGCAGAACCCGCTCATCACGCTGCACTGGCAGGCGAGCATCGCCGGCATCCTCCGCGGCGACGACGAGGTGACCCTCGAGGTCGACACCGCGTTCGGCAAGCGTCACCTGCGCGCCGCGTGGGTCGTCGCCGCCGACGGCGGCCGCAGCCGCATGCGCGAGCTCGCGGGCCTGCGCCTCGAGGGCACCAACTACGAGGGCCGCTACGTCATCGCCGACATCCACTGGGAGTCGGACCTGCCCGCCGAGCGCATGGTCTGGTTCGATCCGCCGAGCAACCCCGGCTCGACGATCATCATGCACAAGCAGCCGAAGAACATCTGGCGCATCGACTACCAGCTCGACCCGTCCGAGGACGCGGAGATCGAGACCCAGGAAGACGCCATCCGGGCCCGCATCGCCAAGCACCTCGACTGGCTGCAGAACGACCTGCCCTGGACGCTCGAGTGGCACGGGTTCTACAGCGCCCGCGCCCTCGCGCTGCGCGAGTTCACCCACGACCGCATCCTCTTCGCCGGCGACGCCGCGCACCTCGTGCCGATCTTCGGCGTGCGCGGCCTGAACTCCGGCATGGAGGACGCCGAGACGCTGGCCTGGCAGCTCGCCGCTGTCGTCCACGGCAACGCCGACGCCGCGCTGCTGCAGGCGTACTCGATCGAGCGGCACGACGCGTGGGAGCAGAACGTCGCGAACGCCGGCAAGTCCACGCTCATCATGTCCCCGGGAACCCATGGCTACCGCACCACCCGCGACGCGGTGCTGGCGCTCGCCGTGGGCCGCCCCGAGTTCGGTGAACTGATCAACCCGCGCCAGTCCAGCGCCACCCACGCTCGCCTGTCGCCGCTGACCTGGCCGGTCGCGGAGGGCCTGACCGGGGTGCTGCCCGGTGACCCCGTCGAGGACCGCCGCGTGCGGGTCGTCACCGCCGACGGCAGCACCGCGTCGTCGCTCAACGTGGTCCGCGGCACCGGCTTCGCCGTCGTGGGCTTCGGCCTCGACGCCGACGGCAGCGCCGCCCTCGCCGCGGCCGCCGCCGACCTCGCCGCCGCACTCGCGCCGGAGAGCGTGCGCGCCGTTGCCGTCGGCGGTGCCGACAGTCCTGCTGCCGTCGGCGGTGCCGACAGTCCTGCTGCCGTCGGCGGTGCTGCAGCCGACGGGGTCGCGGTGCTCGACGCGCCCGACCTGGCCGAGGCACTCGGCGCGACCGCGGGCGAGGCCTTCGTCATCCGCCCCGACGGCCTGCTGCTGTGCCGGGTGCCGGTCGCCGAACTGTCCGGCGTCGCGGCCGCGCTCCGCGCCGGCACGGCACCCGAGGGCCCGGCCGTCCCCGCACGCCCCGCGCAGGTGCTCACCGACGACGAGCAGCGCCGCGAGAACGTGTGGCTGGGTCTGTCGGATGCGCTCGATCAGGTGGACCCGTCCGACCGGGAAGGCTTCCTGGTCCGGCTCGCCCTGCAGCTCGGCGCGCAGGCCGGCCACCGCGAGTTCGAAGAGGCCATCGCTGCGGCGACCGACACGTCGCCGGTACGCACCGAGGAACTGGCCCCACAGGCCTGAGTCCGTCCGACGACGGCGCCCCCGCCCGGCGATCCCGGACGGGGGCGCCGTCCCGCGTTGTGTGTCAGGCGCCGATGGCGGCGCCGAGCATCGGCCAGGCCCGGTGCAGGTCCTCCTGCCAGTAGCCCCAGGAATGGGTGCCCACGGGACGGAAGTCGACGGTGGCCGGGATGCCGAGCTCGGCGAGCCGTCGCGCCAGCAGATGCGTGCATTCGTTGGTGGCGGCCTCGATGATGCCCCCGACGACGACCTGCTCGGCGAGGTTCGCCGGGTCGCCGGCGACGTTCGGATGATCGAGCCGGTCGTACGGACCGGGCAACCCGGTGCCGTTGGACAGGTAGATCTGCGTCCCGCGCAGCTGCTCAGCGTTGATGTAGGGGTCGTTGGCCACCCATGCGGGGTCGCCTTCGGGACCCCACATGTTGTCGGTGTCGCCGCCACCGCGCACCTCGACGACGAGTTCGACGTAGGTCCGGCCGGGACGGGTGCTCGTCTGGGCGCAGCCACTGAAGGCGCCGACACCGCGGTACAGGCCCGGTGCGGATTCCGCGAGACTCAGCACAGAAGTCCCCGACATCGACAGTCCCGCAATGGCATTAGCCCCGGTGGCGCCGAGAGCCGCGTTGACGATCGGCGGCAGCTCGCGGGTGAGGAAGGTCGTCCACCGGTTCCGGCCGAGGACCGGGTCGTCCTGCTTCCAGTCGGTGTAGTAGCTGAACGCGCCTTCGAGCGGCAGCACCACGTTGACGTCCTTGTCGGCGAAGAAGTCGGCCACGTCGGTGCGGTCGAGCCAGGTGAGGGTGCCGCCGTCGCCGCCGCCGGCGCCGGCGAGCAGGTACAGCACCGGGCGTGGGGCGCTCGTGTCCCGCGGCAGCAGCACCGCCACCGGAATCACGCGGCTCATCGACGCCGAGTACACGTGCAGGGTGCGCTGCCGAGGGCTGTTGTCCTCGCTGCGCTCGAGGTACGAACCGTCGGCGCTCGGGGCCGGCTGTGCCGCCGCGGGTGCGGCCACGGCGAGCGCGGCGGCCGTCAGCGTCGCCGCGACGACTGCCGTCACTCGACGGAACGGTCTCGGACGGCGCATGGGATCACCTTCGGTCGGGACGGGATCATTCGATGCTACGACGCACAAGAGCCCGCACGGGGCATGTGCGGGCTCCTATGCGTCGGACGGTCAGCTGAGCAGATCCAGGATAAGTTCGAGCAGGTCGCCGAGTTCGAGTGAACCGAGCAAATCTTGGAGGCTTGACATGAAAGCTCCTTCATTCTGTTTGTTCGGGCGGACTTTTCATGTGTAACACGAGTGTGGTTGAGTCGCAGGTAATTCGGGTACCGATTGCCCTTTTTTATTTGATATTCGCTATTTCCGCCGGTCAGGGCCGGGGAAACCTGCAGATATATGGGTGAGAATATTGTTCGGACCGCAGCCGGGGCGCGGGGATTCGGAATTATGTGCGATTCGCGCGGTCGGCCCGAAATGTGAATTCCCGGCTACGGCCGGTCGATATTCCGGACGATCCGGGCGGCGAAGGCGTCGATGTCGGCCCAGTCCCGGTGATCGCCGTACCGGCCGCCGGTCAGGCGGAACACCACCCGGCCCAGAGGCCCCGGCCACTGCTCCGGCGCGATCGCCCCGGCGAATGCCCGGTACTCGCGCACGTTCGCCGTCGCCCGCAGCGCCGCCGCCACCTTCGGCTCCTTCATCTTCGGCCGCACCCACCCGGCCAGCCGCGCGGAGATCATCGCGCTCGTCGCACCGATGGTCTGCACCGAGAACAGCCACGCGGGCTTCCCCGCGAGGTGCGCGCGGTGCAGATCCGCGAAACGAGCGGCGGGAGCGAGCCACTGCCCGTTGTGCACCGAACTGCCGAGCACGATCGCGGCGTAGGCCGACGGATCGACCGGCTCGGCCAAATCCCGCAGGTCCGCGTCGTGCCCGGCCTCGGTGAGCCGCTGCGCGATCCGTTCGGCCACGCCGCGGGCCGCCCCGTATGCCGTCGTGTACGCCACCAGTACCTTCACGTGAGCTCCCTCCGCCGACCTGTCCCGATGACGCGACGATTATCCGGCTGTGCCGGAGGGTGCCCGCCAGTTCCCTGGGAAGTCCGGCGCGTCGGGAGTGTCGAGAAAGCTCGAAGCGTCCCTCACGCTCCGCTCACCCGTTATCACGCCCAGGTGGCCCACCCCGGGATGGACGAGCGCCCGGCCCCGCGGCACGGCCGCCGCGGCCTCCCGGAACAGTGCCGCGCCGTAGAAGCCGTCCCGGTCGCCGCCGACCACGAGCACCGGACACGACACCTCGGGGAGCCGGGCGGTCACGTCGAAGCGGTCCTCGGCCTCGGCCACGGCGAGGAAATCGTCGTACCCGTGCCGGGCACCCGACGGCTCGAGCAGCCAGCCCAGCGCCCACAGCAGCCCGCGCGACCACCATCGCGCCCCCGTCGTCGCCGCGAGCTCCGCCATCGCCCGTCGCGGATGCCCCTCGCGCACGGCGGCCGCGGCCCGTCGCTGCACCTCGCGGCCCGGGCCGAGGCGGTGCGCCGACGCCACGAGCACCAACCTGCGCACCAGCGCCGGGTGGTCGAGAGCCAGCTGGAGCGCGACGCTGCCGCCGGTCGAGACGCCGAGGACGTCGACCGGGCCGGGGAAGTGGTCGGGCATCGCCTCCGCGTAGTCGCAGGCGAGATCCGACATGGTGGTCCCCGGCTGCAGGCCCGGCCGGCGGTTCACCCACCACACGCGCCGCGTCGTCGTCCAGGGCGCGATCTGTCCCCACTGGGTGCGGCGGTCGAAGCCGCGGGGTGGCCGGTGGTGATTCGACAGGCCGGGCATGAACAGCAGGGGCGGACCCGTACCGGCGCGCAGGTAGGGCATGCCCGAGTTCCAGGTGCCCTCCTGCGCTGCGATCACGCCGCGTCCAGCGTCCGTGCGATGCTCCTCGCCCAGTCCTCGATCTCCTGCCAGTCCCGGAAATCGCCTTCGGGCAAGAGCTTTCGTCCGGCGGGTAGCTTGCGCAGCAACCGAGCTCCGACACCGAGCGTCTTCGGGTCGAGGGCGCCGAAGAACACGTGATGCTCCCGTGGCGCGACCGCATCGGTCAGCTCCGACAGTTCCTGCGGTGCCGCGCTCTCGCGCACGTTCTGTCCCTGTTCGTCGACCTCGTCGGTGCCGAGCGGTCCGCTGGTGAACAGCCAGACCGGGCGGGCGACGAGTCCGTCGCGGTGCTCGCGGACGAACGCGCTCGCCGCCTTCTCCCAGTGCCCCAGGTAGGCGGAACTGCCGACGACGCAGGCGTCGTAGTCGTCCACCGACGCGGGAGCCGGCAGTTCCAGAGTGTCCGCCGCGTGCCCCTCGGTCCGGATCACCTCGGCGATCCGCTCCGCGATCCCGGCGGTGGCGCCGTGCCGGCTGGCGTAGGCAACGAGAACCTTCATGGCGGATACCCCTGTCGTCGAGCTGTGTTCCTGCCGGCCCGTTCCACCATCGGCCCCGCCGGCGTCACCCGTCAAGCGCTCCTCAGCCGAGTGCGTCGAGGGCCTCCTCGATCGGGGTGTCCCCGTTGTTGAACTCGATGGTGCGCCGCGCTGTCGCGGGCCGGTGCAGCACCGCCGCCGCGACCGCCGCCACGTCCGCCCGCGAGACCTGCCCCTTGCCGGCGTCCGGGTCGATCTCGATCCGGCCCGTCGGCGGATCCAGGGTCAACAGGCTCGGACCCAGGATCGTCCAGTCCAGATCGGTGCCGCGCAGGTGTGCGTCCGCGGCCGCCTTCGCCTCGGCGTACGGATGGAAGCCGTTGTCCTCGGGCACGCCGTGGTCCGGGCCGGCCCCGAAGTACGACACCATGACGTAGCGGCGAGCCCCCGCGCGCTCGGCCGCGGTCATCGAGGCGATCGCCGCGTCGCGGTCGACGGCGTACGTGCGCTGCGGGTTGCCGCCGCCCGCGCCGGCCGACCACACCACGGCGTCGTGACCGGACAGCAGCGGCACGAGTTCGTCGACGCCGAGGTGCTCGACGTCGGCCACGACGGGGGTCGCGCCCGCGGCGCGCACGTCGTCGGCGTGGTCGGGGTTGCGGATCACCGCGGTCACCTCGTCGCCGGCGTCGGCGAGCAGCCGCTCGAGGTGCAGTGCCACCTTCCCGTGGCCGCCGATGATCACGATCCGTGCCATGTCGAATCCTTCCGTCGCCGGCCCGCCCGTCGGGCCGCCTCCCACCATCGCACCACGGCGGTGGTGGTCCGTGGGGGAGCACCGGTCGGCGACGTTCGCTCACCGAACGTTCACGCCCCGGGCACCCGAGGTGCAACGTACAGCGGGCATGCTGGGGCGATGAACCCTGTCGTCCTGGAACTCCGCCACGTCGAATGCGAGGGCCCCGCCGCGTATCTGCCGGTGCTCGAGCAGTACGCGCAGGTGCGCACCGTCCGGCTCGGGCGCGACCCGCTGCCCGCGGCGCTCGACTACGCCGCCGTCGTCGTCATGGGCGGCCCGATGGGCGTCGCCGACGCCGCGACGCTGCCGTGGCTGGCGGAGGAGATCGCGTACCTGCGGTCCGCCGTCGCCGCCGGCATTCCGGTGTGGGGGGTGTGTCTCGGCGCGCAGCTGCTCGCCGCGGCCCTCGGCGCCGACGTCTACACCGGCCCCGTCCCGGAGGTCGGCGTGGGCGAGGTGGAACTCGCGCACGCCTCGGCCGCCGACCCGGTGTGGGGCGAGCTGCCGTCCACCTTCCCGGTGCTGCAGTGGCACGCCGACACCTTCGACCTGCCGCCGGGCGCCACCCTGCTCGCGTCGTCGCGGGCCTACCCGAACCAGGTGTTCCGGCACGGCAGCAGTTACGGCGTGCAGTTCCATCTCGAGGCCGACGCCGGCCAGCTCGGTGACTGGCTCGCGATCGACGAGTACCGGGCGTCGCTCGAGGCGGCCCTCGGGCCCGGGTCCGCCGACGCCGTCGCCGCCGAACTTCGGTCGGTACAGCCCGAGACCGTCGCGCACGCGACGGCCGTGATGAAGCGGTGGCTCGAGACGTACGTCGTGTGAGCGCTCAGGCCTGCAGACCGGCCCGCTCGAGCGCCGCGCCGACGAGGTGCTCGGCGATCGCCATCGACGACGTCGCGCCGGGGGAGGGGGCGTTGCGCAGGTGGACCACGCGCCCGTGCCCGGTGATGACGAAGTCGTCGACGAGCGAGCCGTCGGCCTCCATGGCCTGCGCGCGGATCCCCCGCGGGCCGGGCAGCACGTCGGCGACGGTCAACCCGGGCACGTACTTCGCGGCCTCGGCGACGAACCGCCGGATGCTCACGGCCGTGCGCAGCTCGCGCGTCGCGGCCGGGACGTTGCGGACCGCGAAGCGGTGGAATCCGGGGAAGACGAGGGCGTCGCGCAGGTCCCGCAGCGACCCCGACCGGCGGCCGTACGCCTCGCGGCCCGGCGCCAGGAACGCGTTGGGCCCGACCATGATCGCGCCGTCGATCCGTTTGGTCAGGTGCACGCCGAGGAACGGGTACCGCGGATCGGGCACCGGATAGATCAGTCCGCGCACCCGCCCGGCCGCCTCGGGCCGCAGCAGGTGGTAGTCGCCGAGGAACGGCACGATCGCGGGTGTCGCGAGGTCCCCGGCGCCGTGGGCGAGCCGATCCGACTGCAGGCCCGCGCACGTGATCACCAGGTCGAAGCCGTCCGTGCCGGTGTCGGTGCCGACGAGCACCTCGTCGCCGCGGGAGCGGATCGCCGTGACGGGCGTGGCGAGCCGGACGGTGCCGCCCGCCGCGGTGACGTCGTCGGCGAGGGCGGTGGTCACCGCGACGTAGTCGACGATGGCGGTGTGGGGGGAGTGCAGGGCGGCGATGCCGCGCGCGTGCGGCTCGATGTCGGTGATCTCGTCGGGCCCGATCCGGCGGATCCCCGGCACCCCGTTGGCGACGGCCCGGTCGTGGATGGCGTCGAGACGCCCGAGTTCGCTGTCGTCGAGCGCGACGACGAGCTTGCCGCACTCCTCGTGCGGCAGTCCGCGGGCGGTGGTGAACTCGGCCAGCAACTGCACCCCGCGCCGGCACAGGCGCGCCTTGAGGCTGCCGGGCGGATAGTACAGCCCGGCGTGCACCACCCCGCTGTTGTGGCCGGTCTGGTGCGCGGCGAGCCGGGGTTCCTTCTCGAAGAGGGTGACGTCGGCCCCGTGCATCGCCAGCTTCCGCGCGGTGGCGGCGCCGATGATCCCCCCGCCCACGACGGCGGCCCGCAGCGAACCCATGCGCGCCAGCCTACGAGCCGGCGGCCGAATGTCACACGGGTTCGCTTGGATCGAACGCGTGTGACATTCGGCCACACACCCGGTGGCTCAGCGGTTGCGGTCGGAGCTGTAGCCCCACAGCCAGTCGGTGTACTTGTAGCTCGACGTGTCGCGGATGCGGAACAGCTCGTTGCGGGCCTCGCGGCCGGCACCGTCGAGGTGCCAGAGGTCGCCCCACATGCGACCGGTGGTGAGGATGCGGTTGCAGCGCGGTGCGCGCTCGGCGTTGACGTCGCGCAGGATCTTCGGCCAGTTGGCGTTGTCGCCCTGGTAGTCCTCGGCGGCGTAGTCGGCCAGGCACTTGGCGTCCTCGAGTGCCATGACGGCGCCGGAGGCGAGGTACTGCAGCGGCGGGTGCGCGGCGTCGCCGAGCAGGATCATGCGGCCGTCGACCCAGTTGTCGATCGGGTTGCGGTCGAACATCGGCCACCAGCGGTCGGTCCACAGGTACTTCAGCGCGGCCTGGACGCTTTCGTGGCAGTGGTCGTAGGCGTGCGCGAGCTCGTCCGGGCTGCCCCACTTCTCTTCACCGCGCAGGAATGCGGGCGACTGGAAGACGGCAACCTGGTTGAGCATCTCACCCTGGCGCAGCGGGTACTGGATGAAGTGGCAGCGCGGGCCGATGTAGCCGACGACGTCCTCGATCTCTTCCTCGAGCGGGACCTCGTTCATCGGGAACGTGCCGCGGAAGGCGACGTATCCGGAGCCGACCGGCTTGTCGTCGGACAGCTTCGGGCGCAGCCGCGAGTGCAGGCCGTCCATGCCGAGAGCGATGTCGCCGACGTGCTCCTCACCGTTCTCGAGGATGACGCGGACCTTGTCGCCTTCGGTGACGACGTCGTTCACGGGGGCGTCGGTGCGCAGGTCGGCGCCGGCCCGGCGGGCGGCCTCGACGAGCACCGCGTGCAGATCCGAGCGGTGGACGACGAAGTACACGCCGCCGTAGTGCTGCTGGTAGTCGTGGCCGAGGTCGACCTTGGTGAGGATCTCGGCGGTGACGGCGTCGCGGAAGACGAGGTTCTTCGGCAGGACACCCTTGGAGATGACCTCGTCGTAGACACCGAGCGCCTGGAGGATGCGGGAGCCGTGCGGGCCGATCTGCAGTCCGGCGCCCACTTCGCCGAACTCCGAAGCGCGCTCGAACAGCGTGACCTCGGCTCCCCTGAGGGCGAGGGCGAGGGCGTTGGCGACTCCGCCGATGCCGCCGCCGGCGATGAGAACCCGCGCGTCCTTCAGATCGGACATGACACTCCTTGTGGTCGGTAGATCGATATGACGAATGGATCAGTGGGCTATGATCGGGCCGCGCGGCGCGTCGTCGCTGACAGGGAAGCGCTTCCACACGACGGTCAGCAACAGCGAGGCGATCAGCGCGCTCACGCCGAAGAGGATGAAGTTCGAGTTCGCGCCCAGTCCGGCGGCGAGCAGCCAGCCGCCGATCTGCGGGGCGGCGACGGCACCGATCCGGCCGACGCCGAGTGCCCAGCCGAGCGCGGTGCCGCGCAGATGGTCGGGGTAGTAGGAGGCCACCGCCGCGATGATGAGGCACTGCGTTCCGTGGGTGCCCACGCCGGCGAGCACGAAGATCGCGTACACCACCGCCGTGGGCGGGGAGAGCAGCAGGGTGAGCAGGGCCACGCCGGCGACGAACGCCGCGACGATGCTGGTGGGCACGGTGCCGAACCGCACGCCGCCCCACGCGGTGATGAACGAGCCGGCCACCGCGCCGAGGTTCAGCGCCAGCGCGAAGGTCAGGGCGCTGCCGAGGTCGGTGCCCGTGTTCTGCATGAGCTTCGGCAGCCACGTGCCCAGGCCGTACCAGGCGAGCAGCGTCACCACGGTGACCAGGGCGAACATGATGCTGATGGTCCGGAACCTCGAGCCGAGCAGTTCGCGGAAGCCGCCGCCGGCAGGGGCGTCCGTCTTGGAATGGGTGTTGGGCAGGTACTTCAGCGCCAACGGCACGAGGACGAACAGGGGCACGAGCGCGAACAGGAACATCGGGCGCCAGCCCCAGTTCGGGATGACCGGGATGCCGAGCAGGGCCGCGATGGATCCGCCGATCGGCACGCCGGACATCATCATCGTCGCGACGGCGGCGCGCCACCGCCGCGGAACGAGTTCGGCGGCCAGGGCGTTCGACGTCGGTACCAGGCCGCCGAGGCCGAGTCCGGCGATCAGCCGCATGGCGCCGAACATGAACGGACCGGTGGCGAAGGCACAGAGCGTGGTGAACACCGACAGCACCACCACGCAGCCGATGACGGCCTGCTTGCGGCCGATCGCGTCGGACAGGCGCCCGGCGAGCACCGCGCCGATCATCATGCCGAGGAACGCGAGGCTGCCGAGGGTTCCGGCGGTCGAGGAGCTGATGCCCCACTCGTCCTGGAGGCTGGAGATGACGTTGCCGTAGACGATGAGGTCGTAGCCGTCGAAGACGACGAACAGCCAGCAGACGATCACGGCGAGCGCCGTGCCGCGATTCAGGACGATCGTGCGTTCGCCGGGGGCGGCGTCGGCGCCAGGGGAACTGTGCATGGCTCTACCGTGATGCGCCCCACGCTCCGGTGCAATAAAGTTCTGGTGTGCAGAAAAAGTCCGCGGCCCCGAAGAAGGCATCGAAGACCATCACCCGGCCGTCGTATGCCCTGGAATCGGTGGACAACGCCCTGCGCCTGCTGCAGATGCTCCGCGACGTCGGTGCGCTGCGGCTCAAGGACGCCGCCGAGGAACTCGGGACGGCCCCGTCGACGGCCCACCGCCTGCTGTCGATGCTGGTGTATCGGGGGTTCGCCGTGCAGGACGAGAAGCGCCGTTACCACCCCGGCCCGGCGATGGGAGTGGGACCCGCGCAGCAGGGCTGGACGCGGGAACTCACCGAACTCTGCCGGCCGCACATGGAGGCGCTGGCGATCCTGACCGGCGAGACGATCAACCTCGTCATCCGGGTCGGGTCGCAGGCCCGGTTCCTCTACTCCGCGGAGTCCGAGTCGATGCTGCGGGTCGGCGACCGGCAGGGTCAGGTGCTGGCCGCCGAGCTCACGGCCGGAGGTCGAATCCTGTTGGCGGAGTTGCCCAGGCAGACGCTCGAGCAGCTCTACCTGAGGCCGCCGGAAGAGCCCCACATCGATCCGCGCCGGACCGCGGGGTACGGGGTGGACCGCCGGCTCGCCCCCGGGGAATTCGAGGTGTTCTTCGCCGAGCTCGAGGCGGCCCGCAGGGTGGGGTTCGCCGTCAACGTGGAGCAGACCGAGGAGGGAGTCGCCGCATTCGGTGTCGCCGTCCGCAACGGCCGCGGGCGGGCGATCGCGGCGATCACGGCCGCGGTGCCGATCACGCGGTACCGCCAGCATCTGAACGGGTCCCTCGTCTCCCGGATGCGCGCGACGGTCCGGGGGATCGAGGTCGACGTCGCGCACATCGAATGACGCGGCCCGGGCCCTGTGGCGGGTGGCGCGGGGATTCCGCATAGAAGAATTGTTTGTGCTGCGGGAGGGCGGGCGACCTACGTTGAGAGCAACGCCGCATGTGTCCCGCTTCACGAGGAGAGGTCATGACCGCTACCGAGAACACCGATCCGGAGCTGCAGCAGCTCTACGCAGACTTCGAGACCGAGCACCTCAATCCGCTGTGGACCCAGCTGGGCGACCTGATGCCGATGGCCCCGACGTCCAAGGCCGTGCCGTTCGTGTGGAAGTGGTCGACCCTGTACCCGCTGGCCCAGCGGGCGGGCGATCTCGTGCCCGTCGGCCGCGGCGGCGAGCGGCGTGCCATCGCGCTGGCCAACCCCGGTCTCGGCGGCGTCCCCTACGTCACCCCCACGCTGTGGGCGGCGATCCAGTACCTCGGCCCCAAGGAGACCGCGCCCGAGCACCGGCACTCGCAGAACGCCTTCCGGTTCGTCGTCGAAGGCGAGGGCGTGTGGACCGTCGTCAACGGCGATCCGGTGGCCATGTGCCGCGGCGACTTCCTGCTCACTCCGGGCTGGAACTTCCACGGCCACCACAACGAGACCGACCATCCGATGGCGTGGATCGACGGCCTCGACATCCCGTTCGTCCACTACACCGACACCGGGTTCTTCGAGTTCGGCTCCGACGGCGTGACCGACGAGTCCACCCCGGACGTCTCCCGCTCCGAGCGGCTGTGGGTGCACCCCGGCCTGCGCCCGCTCGTCGGCCTCGACGCCAAGTCCAGCTCGCCGATCGCGTGCTACCGCTGGAAGTACACCGACGCCGCCCTGAACGAGCAGCTCGCCCTCGAGGACGAGGGCTACGCCGCCACCCCGGAACCCGGCCACGCCGCCATCCGGTACACCAACCCGACCACCGGCGGCGACGTCATGCCCACGATCCGCGCCGAGTTCCACCGGCTGCGCGCCGGCGCGCACACCCGCACCCGGCGCGACGTCGGCTCGACCGTGTTCCAGGTCTTCGAGGGCGAAGGTCGCTTCCACCTCGGCGGCCAGGACCACACGGTCACCAAGGGGGACATGATCGTCGTGCCGTCCTGGGTGGAGTGGTCGCTCGAGACCGACGGCGGCGTCGACCTGTTCGCCTTCTCCGACGCCCCGATCGTCGAACGCCTGCACTTCAACCGCACCTACATCTCCGAAGGAGCCTGACCCGACATGCGACTCGCCACCCTCCGCCTCGACGGCACGACCGCCGCCGTGCGCGTCGATTCCGACACCACCGCCACCGTGATCGACGGCTACGCCGACCTGTCCGCGCTGCTGACCGACCCGGACTGGAAGACCGTCGCCGAGCAGGCCTCCGGGCGCACCGTCGACCTGACGAACGCCGGCTACGCGCCGGTCGTGCCGAACCCCGGCAAGATCGTCTGCGTCGGGTTGAACTACGGGACCCACATCAAGGAGATGGGCCGCGACCTGCCCGAGTACCCGACCCTGTTCTCGAAGTTCAAGGAGGCCCTCACCGGCCCCTACGACGACGTGATCGTCCCCGAGTACGCCGCCGCGCAGCTCGACTGGGAGGCCGAGCTGGCCGTCGTCATCGGCAAGCAGGCGTACCAGGTCTCCGAGGCCGACGCCGAGCAGTACATCGCCGGCTATTCGGTGATCAACGACTACACGATGCGCGACTACCAGTACCGCACGCTGCAGTGGGATCAGGGCAAGACGTTCGAGAAGACCAGCGGCTTCGGTCCGTTCCTGAGCACCGACTACGCCCTCGGCTCGCGCATCGAGACCCGGCTCGAGGGTGAGGTCATGCAGTCGGCCACCACGGACGACCTGGTGTTCACCCCGGCCAAGCTGGTGGACTACATTTCCCACATCGTCACCCTGCAGCCCGGCGACGTCATCATCACCGGCACCACCGGTGGGGTCGGGCACGCCCGTAAGCCTGCTCGCTACATCCAGAACGGGGAGACGGTCGAGGTCAGCATCGAGGGCCTCGGTTCGGTGCGCAACAAGACCATCGTCAAGTAGGAGCTCACCCGTGGGGTTCAACGATCTCGACCTGTCCGAGCGGCTGCTGATCGCCCGGCGCGGCACCGCGTACTTCTCCCAGCGTCTCGCCGAACTCACCGACGACGAGCTGGACGCACCGACCGCGCTCGAGGGGTGGACGCGTAAGCACCTCGTCGCGCACGTGGGCTACAACGCCGCGGCCCTGTGCCGGCTCATGGACTGGGCCGCCACGGGCGTCGAGACGCCCATGTACGCCTCCACCGAGCAGCGCGGACAGGAGATCGCCGAGGGCGCCACCCTCAACGCGGCGGCGCTGCGGAACCTGTTCACCCACACCGTGGCCCGGCTCGACGAGAAGTGGCGGCACCTGCCGGAGTCGGCGTGGCAGGCGCAGGTCCGCACGGCGCAGGGCCGGATGGTTCCGGCCGAGGAGACCGCCTGGATGCGCACCCGCGAGGTGTGGATCCACGCGGTGGATCTGGGCAACGGCGCGCGCTTCGGCGACTTCCCGCCCGTCGTCCTCGACTCGCTGCTCGACGACATCGTGGGGATGTGGCGCAAGAAGGATCTCGGCGCCGGCCTCGTGCTCGAGGTCGACGGTCGCGACCCGATCGCCGTGCAGCAGGACGCCGACCCGGTCACCAAGGTGAGCGGCCCGCTCGCCGCCGTGGTGCGCTGGGCCGCCGGACGCGGCGCCGTCAGACTCACCGCCGGCGCCGACGTGCAGCCGCCGCGCTGGCTCTGATCACCCCACACGACGACGGGGGCCTGCGACCGGACA
>NZ_JBSNCE010000050.1:0-25882 GCF_053764755.1 Rhodococcus sp. 2H158 | reverse complement strand
CGCGGAAGGCAAAAGCACCCGCGAGATCATCCGCTGCCTCAAACGTGCCGTTGCCCGCGAAGTCTTCCGCCTGCTCACCACCACCGGAACCCCAAAACCCCTTGACGGAACATAGGAGCATCATCGCGTCGATCCAACCGACGCGATGTGACATTCGGCCACCTACGAACTCAGGCGCCGTAGCCGGGCGGGTACAGCACCGACTTGGTCTCGCAGAACGCCTCGAGACCCTCGGGGCCGTTCTCCCGGCCGATGCCGGAATTCTTGTAGCCGCCGAACGGCGAGCCCGGGTCGAAGGCGTACCAGTTGATGCCGTAGGTGCCGGTGCGCACCCGCGACGCCACCTCGAGGCCCTTCTCGACGTCGGTGGTGTACACCGAGCCGGCGAGGCCGTAGTCGGAGTCGTTGGCGATCTCGACGGCCTCGTCGACGCTGTCGTAGGGGATCACGCACAGCACGGGACCGAAGATCTCCTCGCGCGCGATGGTCATGGAGTTGTCGACGTCGGCGAAGATCGTCGGCTCGACGAACCAGCCCTTGTCGAGCCCGGCGGGCCGGCCGCCGCCGAGCACCAGCCGCGCGCCCTCCTCCGTGCCCTTGGCGATGTAGCCCTCGACGCGGTTGCGCTGCTTCGCGGAGATCAGCGGTCCGAGTTGCGCCGCCGCGTCGTCGGGCATACCGACGGGGAAGAACGCCGCGGTCGCCACCATCTTCTCGACGACCTCGTCGTAGCGCGAGCGCGGCGCCAGGATGCGGGTCTGGCCGACGCAGGCCTGCCCGGTGTTCATCAGGCCCGACATCACGAGCATCGCGACGGTGGAGTCGAGGTCGGCGTCCTCGAGGACGATGGCGGCGGACTTGCCGCCGAGCTCGAGGGAGCAGCGCTTGAGGTTCCGGGCCGCGATCTCGCCGATGTGCTTGCCGACGGCGGTCGAGCCGGTGAAGGTGATCTTGTCGATGTCGGGGTGCGAGACGAGGTACTCGCCGGTCTCGGCGCCGCCCGGGACGAGCGACAGCACGCCCTCGGGCAGCCCGGCCTCGGCGAAGATCTCCGCGACCGCGTTGGTGGTCAGCGGCGACTCGGGCGCGGGCTTGAGGACCACGGTGCAGCCGGCGAGCAGGGCCGGGCCGAGCTTGTTGATCATCAGGAACAGCGGCACGTTCCAGGCGATGACGGCGGCGACCACGCCGACGGGTTCGCGCGTCACCCGGGAGCGTCCGAAGGCGCCGGTGCGCTCCTCCGTCCACGGGAACGAATCGGCAAGTCCCGCATAATAGTTGATGGTCGCCAGGGACGGCGTCACCTGCATCATCTGCACGGAGGCGGGCGGCTGCCCCATCTCGGCGGACAGCGACGCGGCGAGGTCGGCGCTGCGCTCCTCGAGCAGCTTGGCGGCCTTGGCGAGTACCTGGGCCCGCTCGGACGGTGAGGTGCGGGGCCACGGTCCGTCGTCGAAGGCGGCACGGGCCGCGGCGACGGCGGCGTCGATGTCCGCCGGCCCGGCGACCGGCACCGAACCGACGCGTTCCTCGGTGGCCGGCGAGAACACCTCGAGTCGCTCGTCGGTCGACGGGGCGACCCAGCGGCCGCCGATGAACAGCTTGTCGTAGTCGGTCATGTTCTCTTTCCTCAACGGTCCTGGTTTCCTACTGGTCGGATGTCGCTCGGTCGTTGTCGTGCGCGGGGTAGGTGTCGGCGAACCCGGTGAAGCCGTACTGCCGGTGCGGTCCGATCACGGCGACCTCGAACAGTCCGGTGCCGACGGTGTCCGACCCGGCGATCCGGAATCGCGCGAGATGGTCGGTGGGACAGAACATCAGCAGCGCCGGATCGATCTCCCGGACGTCGCGGCGCAGCGCCTGCACGACCAGCTCGCCCTGCCACATGCCGTGCCGCCAGTCCTGTTCGAGTCCGTACCCGGTGCCGATGCCGAGCAGGTTCGGCACCAGCAGTTCGCATTCGACGGTCACCGCCTCGCAGGCGGGCCGGTGGAACGTCAGCGTCGCCCCCGTGACGTTGCGGGTGCCCGGCGCGAACACCAGCCGATGTTCCGGCCGGCCCAGCCATTCGGGCTCGGCGCCGGGCCGGATCCGGACCGCCTCCTCGACCAGCCGGCGGCCGTGGTCGTCCTCCTGCACGATCGTGACGATCGTGTCGTCGTCGAACTGCATCACCGAGTAGATCCAGAAGAACCCGGGCGTGCCCTCGTGGGCCGTGCGCCCGGGCGGTTCGGGTTCCCCGACGGGCCGCACCCCCCACGAGCGGTCGCGGTTGCCGAGCCACGTGCCCGGGTCCACCTGCCGGGTCCGGCCGTCGACGGTGAGGGTGCCCGACCACCGGCCGGTCTGCACGAACCGGGACGTGTCCATGACGACGCGCTCGAGCCGGCGCAGCCGCTGGGGGGTCTCCTCGGTGGCGGGGACGACCCCGTCGAACGTGAGATCGAAGGACAGGTCGGCGGTTTCGGCGCGGCCGGGCTCGAGCACCACCCGCAGCCGCCGCAGCCCCTCGAGCACCTCCACCCGCAGCGGGCCGACGGTGGTGTCGGTGCGATCGGTCCCCAGGGCCCTCGAGGCCCGCACGACGAGGTGGTCGTCGCCGCGGCGCAGCACCGCGAAACCGTCGGCCACACCGAGATTCGGGTACTGGCCCATGCCGACGATCAGGAACAGGTCGGTGGTGTCGGCGGGGTAGCAGTTGAAGTAGTACCGGTCGTAGAAGTTGCGGTCGGACGTGGCGACGCGCCGGATCGGTTCGGCGGTCTGGTGGACGGGGTAGTCGTCCAGGGGGGAGAGGGAACTCACGGCGCCGCCCCCTTCCGGTCGGTGCCGTCGAGCATGGCTTCGAGGGTGGCGCGGTGCATGATCGCGTCGTCGGGATCGCCGGGTGGCTGCGCCTGGCCGAAGTGCACCGCGCGAGTGTGGATGCGCAGCATGATGATCGCGTGCTGCAGCGCCGCGTGGACGGTGTAGAAGTGCAGGTCGCGCGGGACGTGGCCGGTGCGCTGCGCGTACGCGCGGGCGACGTCGTCGAGGCGCAGGAAGCCCGGCAGGCCGGGCAGCCCCGCCGCGGCGGCGATGTCCTCGAAGAACCTGTGCAGGAACGTCATCCAGGCCAGGTCCATCTCGCAGGCGCCGAGGGTGGCCAGCTCCCAGTCGAGCACCGCGACGGGCCGGAAACCGTCGAAGAGGATGTTGCCGATCCGCGCGTCGCCCCAGCACAGCACCGCGGGCGAGCGGTCGTCGGGGCAATGGGCGTCGAGCCAGGCGAGCGCACGTTCGACGAGCGGGGAGCGGGGACCGCCGGTGCGGGTCGTCCACTCGTAGTAGGAGCGCTGCCGGTCCAGGTGCGCCCGGACGGCGTCGGTGACGGTGCCGGCCGGTCCCAGCCCGGCGGCCCCCGGGGCGACGTCGTGGATCCGGGCCAGCACGTCGACGCACGCGTCCTGCATGGCGGCACGCTCGGCGTCGCCGGCCTCGGTGACCCAGGAGCCGAAGTTGTACGGCATGACATCCGGTGGCACCCGGCCCGCCACCCGGGTCATGACGAAGAACGGGGCCCCGAGCGGCGCGGGATCGGGCTCGTACCAGTGCACCGTGGGGACGGGGACGGTGGAGTGCTCGCCGACGGCGCGCATGACCCGGGCCTGACCCTCGAGGTCGTAGGCGGGGAAGACGGGCACGGTGGTGTCGGCGGGGGCGACGCGGGCGACGAGCGGGTGGTCGGTGCCGTCCCAGCGGGCGTCGAACAGCAGCGTCTCGCTGGACATGCCGGTGGTCTCGGGGAGGTGCACGTTCTCGACGACGGGGGCGGTGACCTTGGTGGCGAGCCAGCGCTGCAGGTTCTCGCGGACCTGTCCGGGGTCCCGGCGGGAGTCGCGGGGGCGCGCGACCTCGGCATCGTGGGCGGAGCCGTCCTGGGCGCCGTGCGCCGACGCGTCGGGGTCGATGCTCACGCGCTCTCCTTCCGGCCACCGGGGCTGTGACCTCGAACACTAGAACACGTTACAAGTTTTCGGAAGGGGTCAGCCGAGGTGTGTCCCGAACCAGGCGAGCATGCGGTCGTATGCCTGCGCGGCGGCGTCCGCGTTGTACCGCGGTCCGGTGTCGTTGAAGAACGCGTGGTCGGCGCCGGGGTAGGTGACCACCTCGTGCACCAGGTCCGCGCGCTCGAGGGCGGCGGTCGCCGCGTCCCGCGACGCGTTCACCCGCTGGTCGAGCTCGGCGTAGACCGCGAGGACGGCGGCCCGCGACCCGGCGAAGTCGGCGCCGTCGGGCAGCGGCCCGTAGAACGGGACGGCCGCCGCGAGGCGCGGGTCGCCGGTCGTCAGCAGGAGCCACGTCATGCCGCCGCCGAAGCAGAACCCCACGGCCCCGATGCGCCGGTCGGGCACCCGTCGCGTCAGCTCGTCGATGCCCGAGCGCATGTCCTGGGAGAAGCGTTGCGGCGGAACGGTGCTCAGTGCGGCCGTGGCCTGCGCCGGGTCGGTGAACGACCCCGTGCCCCCCTCCTCGGAGAGCAGGTCGATCGCGAGTGCCGAGTAGCCCGCCCCCGCCAGGCGCCCGGCCACCGACCGGATGTGGTCGTTGAGCCCCTTGTTCTCGTGGACCACGAGCACGGCGCCCCGCGGGTCCGCCGCCGGCGCCCACGCACCCTGCAGCGTCCGCCCGTCCGGGCCGGGGAACGTGATCGCCTCCGTCGCAACGGCATCTGCGCTGCCCGGCGGCGCCACCGGCGACGTCGGGGCCGGAGTGCCCGAGGTCGCTCCCTGAGTTGCGGAAGGCGTTGCGGGCGAGCCGTTCTCGTTCGCGCAGGCGGCGAGCAGCGAGGAGGCCGCGGTGAGGGTGAGTCCCAGCAGCCCCAGCCGTCGCAGCGCCTCGCGGCGGGTGAGCAGACCGTCGGCGTGGTCCACCGCGATCTCCTCGGCGATGTAGCGCTGGAAAGGCGTCATGGCCGCTCCCGTCCCGAGGACACTATCTTCGTATTGTGACGCGACGGGGGCCGCGGTGCGGGCGATTCGCGCCGAAGCTCAGTCCCCGACGGCCAGGATCCCGGCGCCGGTCAGGGTCCCCACGGCGGCGAGCCGCGCCGGCACGATCTCCAGCCCGGTCAGGAACGGCAGCCGCGCGTGCCGGGCCGCGGCCTCGCGCATCGGCCGCCACATCGGCTCCCCGGCCTGCGCGAACCCACCGCCGACCACCACGAGGTCCACGTCGACCAGCGCCGCGGCCGACGCGAACACCTCCCCGAGCGCCGCCCCCGCACGCCCCAGCGCCGCGACCGCGACGGGGTCTCCCGCGCCCGCGGCGCGGGCCAGCGCCGCCCCGTCGGCACCGGACCAGCCGTGCTGCCGCGCCCACCGCACCGCGGCCGGCCCGCTCGCCACGGTCTCGATGCACCCGACACCCCCGCACGCGCACGGGTCGGCGCCCACGCTCGACACCATGTGCCCGATGTGGCCCGCATTGCCCGTCCGGCCCCCGGCGATCCGGCCGCCCAGCACCAGACCGCCGCCGATGCCGGTCGAGACCACAACGCCGACGAGGTCCGTCGCGCCCCGGCCCGCCCCGAGCCGGTGCTCGGCCAGCGCGGCCGCGGCCCCGTCGACCGCGAGCCGCACCCGCGACCGCGGGAACAGGCCGCGCACGGCGTCGACCAGGCCGAACCCGCGTGCCCACTCGCCGATGTTGATCGGCGCCACCGAGCCGGCGCCGGTGTCGACCGGCCCGGCGCTCGCGATCCCCACGGCGGTCACCTCGGCTCCCGCGGCGACCCGCCGCAGCAGCTCCGCGCATGCCGCCCACACGCCGGCCGCGGGCGTCGGCACCGTCCGCGGTGCGGCGAGCGTGCCGTCGGCGCGGACGCGGGCGGCCGCCATCTTGGTGCCGCCGACGTCGAGGGCGAGCGTGACCATCAGCGCCTGCGCAGCACGAGCACCAGGTTGCTGACCAGGAACTCCCGCACCGCGGGGACCCGCACCAGCCACCACGCCCAGCGCGGGTGGTACCGGGGGAACGCGGCCAGCAGCTCGCCGTGCGGCGTCGAACGCGCCCACCGCAGCCCGTCGCCGCAGCCCACCTCGAACAACGAGACCCCGTACCGGTTCTTCGGTTCCCGCCCGTGCCGGCGGGCGTAGCGCCGGGCCGCGTACTCGCCGCCGAGCGCGTGCCACGGGCCGGTCTCGTGCCCGCCGAACGGGCCCCACCACAGGGTGTACGACAGCACCGTCAGCCCGCCCGGCCGCGTCACCCGCAGCATCTCGTCGGCCATCACCCACGGCTGCGCCACGTGCTCGGCGACGTTCGACGAGAAGCACACGTCCACCGATCCCGTGCGCAGCGGCAGCGCGAGGCCCGAGCCACGGATCGACCCGCCCACCGCGAGACCGGCCGCGTGCATCTCCGACGGATCCGGCTCCACCGGCACGTAGCGGGCGCCCGACGCGCCGAACACCTCCGCGAAGTACCCCGGCCCGCCGCCTACGTCGACGACGGTCGTGCCGGTCAGGTCCCGGCCGGTCAGGCCCGCGTACAGATCACCGATCAGTTCCACGGTGTCGCGCGCGAGCGCCCCGTAGAACAACTCGGGGGCGGACTGCTCGTGCCGGAAGTCGCCGAGCAACCCGACGGACCGGCGCAGGGTCGCGCGCCGGGCGAAGGTTCGAGCCACCGGGGGGACGGGCAGGGTCGGAACAACCACGAGGAGCAACCATAGCGGCCACCGCACCGCACTACCCGCTGGTAACCCTCCACCGCGGGTGGCCCCGCACCCGTTAGTGTGTTCCGGGATACAACCGTCGACGACGAACCACAGGGGGTCGCCACGTGCGCGAGGTTCTGTTGCTGTGCTGGCGCGACACCGGGCATCCCCAGGGCGGGGGCAGCGAACGCTACCTCGAACAGGTCGGTGCCCAGCTCGCCGCGCGCGGCATCCGCGTCACCCTCCGCACCGCCGCCTACCCCGGCGCCCCCGACCGCGACGAGATCGACGGCATCACCGTCAGCCGTGGCGGCGGCCGGCTCACCGTCTACCCGCGCGCCCTCGCCGCGATCGCCGCCGGCCGTCTCGGCTTCGGTCCGCTGCGCCACCTCCGGCCCGACGCGGTGATCGACACCCAGAACGGCATCCCGTTCTTCGCCCGCCTCGTCGCCGGCGCGCCCGTGACCGTGCTCGTGCACCACTGCCACCGTGAGCAGTGGCCCGTCGCCGGCCGCGTCATGGCCAGGCTCGGCTGGTGGATCGAGTCCGCCCTGTCTCCGCGTCTGCACCGCGACGACCAGTACCTGACCGTGTCGTTGCCGTCCGCCGACGAACTGATGGCCCTCGGCGTCGACCGGGACCGCATCGCCGTCGTCCGCAACGGCGCCGACGCCGTCCCCGCCGGAGTCGAGCCCGGCGACGAGCACACCCGCACCGCGCACCCCACCGTGTGCGTGCTGTCGCGGCTCGTGCCGCACAAGCAGATCGAGGACGCCCTCGCCGCCGTCGCCGCGCTGCGCGACCGCGTCCCCGGCCTGCACCTCGACGTCATCGGCGGCGGCTGGTGGGAGAGGAACCTGCGCGCGGCCGCCGCGGACCTGGGCATCACCGATGCCGTCACCTTCCACGGCCACGTCGCCGAGGATCGCAAGCACGAACTGCTCTCCCGGTCCTGGGTGCACGTGATGCCGTCGCGCAAGGAGGGCTGGGGGCTGGCCGTCGTCGAGGCCGCGCAGCACGGCGTGCCCACCGTCGGCTACCGCAGTTCGAGGGGACTGACCGACTCGATCATCGACGGCGTCACCGGCGTGCTCGTCGACTCCGCGGACGAGCTCACCGACGCCCTCGCCGACCTGCTCGCCGACGCGGATCGTCGCCGCACCCTCGGCGGCAAGGCCCGGGTGCGGGCCGCCGAGTTCTCCTGGTCCGCGACCGGCGACGGGGTGCACGAGGTGCTCGCCGCGACGGCCGCGGGCCGTCGCGTCTCAGGACTGTTCCCGCGCCCGGCGCAGGCCGCCGTGGTGCTCGCGGCGCCGGGCGGGCCGTCGCAGGACCAGCAGGCTCACGAGCCCGCCTGCTGACACCGTCGCCCACAGCGCGTGCGCGGCGATCGCCGCCGTCCGGTCGTCCGACCGCGTCCCGGCGACCCCCGGCACCCGGTACAGCGACAGCGCGGCATCGGTGAACACCGGCTCGAGCTGCTCGAGCGCGCGGGCCGAGTCGCCGAGGTCCCCGGGCGTGCCGTGCTCGACGAGCACCCAGCCCACGCCGTGGGCCGCGAGGTCGGCCGGCGCCGCCCCGGCCAGCAGCAGGCGCTCCACCTCCGCGGCGCCCCGGCCCTCGCCGGCGACGGTGCCGCCGGCGACGATCAGCTCCCCGGACTGCAGCACGTCCGCGCGCAGCATCCGGGGTGCCGGATCGAGAACCGGTGCGGCGCCACTGAACTCGAATCGCCGGAACATTCCGGCCGGCAACACCGCCACGTCGCCGGCGCCCGCCGGCACCGCCGCCGCGACCCGCTGCCACGCGTCCGGATACTGCACCGGCCGCACCCGCCCGCCCACGCCCCACGCCAGATCCGGAAGGGCCAGCAGCACGGCCAGCACGGCCGCCGTGGCCCAGGCGCCGGCCCGGCCGCCGAACCGCCCGCGCAACGTGCCGACACCTGCCGCGGCAGCCAGCGCGTACAGCGGCACCGCCCACGCCACCCACTTCTGGGTGTCGCGCAGCAGACCCGCGCCCGGCACGTGCACCATCGCCCACGCTCCGGCCCGCAACCCCGTCCCCGTCGCCGCGAGGGCCGGACCGAGCACCGCGACCGCCGCCAGCGCCGTCAGCACCCCCAGCACCGGGTTGCGCCGGCGCCGCCACAGCGCCGGCACCCCGCACGCCACCACCAGCAGCAGCGCCGCCGTGCCGACCAGTGCCCACACCGTCGCCCGCGAACCGGGCACCGCGTCGGCGTTCCAGATGCCCCCGAGCCCCGCCACGCTGCCGAGCGTGCCCAGCGCGGGCTCGGCCCGCGCCGCGAATGCCCGCACCCCCGCCGGATCCGACCCGTCGCCCGCGCCGCCGGACACGGCCGTCGCCACCAGCCACGGCGCCGCCGCCGCAGCCGCCAGCGCCACCGCGCCCGCGAGACGGGGAAGCAGCGGGGACCGCCCGCCCGGGGCGGCCAGCACTGCCAGCGCCGTCACCGACGCCAGCAGCGCGCCCGTCGGCGTCAGCCCCGCCGCGCCCAGGCACACCGCCAGCGACGCCCACCCGGAGCGGGCACCCCGTCGCACCGCCACCGACGCCACCACCGTCCACGGCAGCGCCGCGTAGCCCACCAGCAGGCTCCAGTGCCCCTGCAGCAGCCGCTCCGCCACGTACGGGTTCCACACGAACACCGTCGCCGCCACCAGCCGCGCCGGCAGCCCGGCCGCCGGCAACAGCACCGCCACCAGGCGCGCGCCGCCCCAACCGGCCGCCCACAGGGCGCCGGTGAGCAACGCCGTCACCACCACACCGCCGTCCACCACCGCACTCGCCGTCGCCAGCAACGCGTCCTGCGGCACCGCCCGCGCCGCCGCATCGGTCAGACCCAGCGCCGAATCCGTCAGGAAGGACCGCGGGGTGCTCACCGCGTCGCGCAACAGCAGGTAACCGGGGGAGGTGAGCAGCGGCCCGAGCACCACGACCACCAGGGCGAGGCTGTAGAGGGCCGGGACAGCGGGACGCAGCGACACCGGCCTGGGCATGGCCGCACAATACCCACCCCGCCCCGGCACCCCGGTCCGGATCCGGTGCCTCGCCGCCCGCGCCCGGCGGCGTGCAACCATGGTCCGATGCCGCGACCTGAGACGCCGCGCTCGGCCACCGGAACCACCGTCGCCGGGATGACGATGGTGACCGCCGGGGCCATGACCGCCAACCTGGCCTCCTACCTGCTGCACCTGCCGGCCGCCCAGTGGCTCGGCCCGGCGGGGTACGGCGAGTTCGCCGGCCTGCTGGCCGCCCAGTTGGTGCTGGCCGTGCCGGCGCTCGCCCTGCAGACGGTCGTCGCCCGGGAGACCGTGCTCGGTGCCGGCACCGCGTCCCTGCGCCGTCTCGGGTACCGCTGCGCCGGCCTCGCCGGGTTCGTCGCGCTGGCCGTCGTGCCGCTCGTCGCGTGGGCCCTCGACACCAGCGTCGCCGGTGCCCTCGGCTCGCTCGTCACCGCGCCCCTGCTGGTGCTGCTCGCCGCCGAGCAGGGCCTGCTGCAGGGGCGGGGACGGTTCGGCGCGCTCAGCGTCGTCCTCGCCGCGGCCGGCGTGGCGAAGGTCGTGCCCGCCGTCGCGGTGCTCGCCGTCGGCGGCGGACCGGGGGCGGCGCTGTTCGCCGGGGCGGTCGGCACCGGGTTCGTCGCGGCCGGGGCCGCCGCACTCGTGTCGCGCTCTCCGGCGGGACGGGAGTCCGGTGCCGCCCCGGCGGTCGGCGTGTCCGCGGTGCTGCGCGCCTCCCAGGTGCAGCTGGCGCTGATCGCCCTGACGTCACTGGACCTGCTGCTCGCCCGCGCCGTGCTCGACCCGGAGGATGCCGGGCTGTACGCGCTCGGCGCCGTCGCGACGAAGGTCGCGTTCTGGCTGCCGCAGGCCGTCGGGGTGGTGCTGTACCCGCGGATGGCCAACCCCGTCCAGTCCGCGGCCGCCGTCCGGTCCGCCCTGGCCGTCCTCGTCGGGATCGGCGCGGTCCTCGTCGCCGGCGCGGCGGTGTGTGCGCCGCTGGTGCCGCTGCTCGTCGGCGACGCGTACGCCCCGGTGCAGTCGCTGCTGTGGCTGTTCGCGCTGCAGGGCGCGTGCCTGGCGGTACTGCAGGGGGCACTGCTGTCCGCGATCGCGGGCGAGCGCACCCATCTCGCCGCCGTCGCGTGGGCCGGCCTCGCGGTGGAGGCCACCCTCATGCTCACCGTCGCGTCCACCACCCGGCAGTTCGTGCTCGTCGCCGTGGCCGTCGCGGCCGTCACCGCCACGGTGGTCTCCGTGCTGGCGGTCCGCGCGGCCCACCCCGCGGGGCCGAATGTGACAGCTGTTCGATCCAACTGACCCCGTGTGACATTCGGTCGCCGCGGGCGGAACGATCGCACCCACGAAAACGCCGATGCCCCTCCCCGAACGGATCGGGGAGGGGCATCGGCGCTCGTGCCTACTGCTGCGGCGGTTCCTTGCGCAGGTCGGTGCGCGGGATCTCCTGCGTCTGGTCGGTAGTCCAGTCCCGCTGCTGCGGGGGAGCGTCCGTGCGGGGGATCTCCTCGGTGCGGTCGCTGGTCCAGTCGCGCTGCGCCGGCGCGGCATGGGCCGGGCCGGCCGGGTCGGTCGGGCCACCCGTCGCGGCGACGGGACGGCCGGTGCGGCCGCTGCCGCCGCGCAGGCCGAGCACGATGCCGGCGATCAGGGAGATCAGACCGAGGATGCCGAGGATGATCGGCACGGTGCGACCGAAGAGGTTGAGGGTGTCGATGCCGTTCTTGGCCTGCTCCACCTGGAACTCGATGGTGTCCTCGTTGAACGGCAGGCTCACCTGCAGCACCGTCACCTCGGGACGGCTCGCCTCGCGGGCGTAGTACTGGTACTGCTGCTCCTGGCCCTTGATGACGACGCCGGTCTCCGGCTCGACCCACAGGTCACGGACGTTGGTGTACCACCGGGTCATGGTCACCGGCGTCTCGCCGCCCTCGACGCCCCACGTCGACGCGGGCAGGCTCAGCTTGTAGGTCGGCACCGACGGATCGACCGTGGAAAGGTCGATCGGCCCGACCTCGTGCCGGAAGTGGTAGACCTTGACGCCGTTGATCTCGGTCTCTTCGATGTAGTCGATCGGGAACGTCTCGCGCGCGTTCAGATCGAAGTACGGGTACGACTTCTGCTCGGTGCCGAACGGGAAGCGGTACTGCAGGCCGTCGCGGTTCGGGATCTCCGCCGGCGGCGCCGTCGCCGAGGTCTGGATGGTGCTGACCGCGTCCGGGTTCTCCTCCTGGGTGACGGGCATGCCGCTGACCCGGTCCACGGTGACCCGGTCGACGGTGGCGGACACCAGGCCCGTGTCACCCTGCATGTCCAGGCGACGGACCGTCTGGCCGGCCTGCAGGGTCATGATGTCGGCGTCCGACGGCTCCTCCACGGTGACGAACCGCTGCGCCACGATCGGCACGTCGGTGTCGACCTGCGCCCGCCCCGACAGCAGTGCCCGCGCGTTGAGGATGTCGCCGGTGCCCTCGGCGACCGTGGTCACCTCGAGATCCAGCGGCGTCTTGGCGAGCTTGCCGACGGTATAGGTCGGGATCAGTATCGCCGCCACAATAAGGAAGGCGCCCAGGCCCACCAACGCCAATGCCAGTTTCCGGCCCGAGCCCGAACGCTCAGCCATGCTGTGTCTCCTCACTCAACGGTTCCATCGAGTACCCCCACCGGCAGCCGGTCTGCACGGATCGCCTGGCATCCGGCTCGCGAATACCACGTGAGCCCAGACACTAACAGGGCAGCCGCCCGGCGCGCGCCACCGCGCGGACTCGAGATCCCGGCTTCCCCGCCACGACCCCACCGGGCAGACTGTCCTCGATGACCAGCACCGCCCCGCCCGTCGCCCCGGCTCCCGCGATCTCCGGATTCCTGCCGGCGCTCGAGGGCATGCGCGGATTCGCCGCCGTCGGTGTCCTGATCACGCACGTGGCGTTCCAGACCGGGGCGGTGCACGATCCGGTGCTCGGCCGCATCTGGGGCCGGTTCGACCTGGCCGTCGCGCTGTTCTTCGCGCTGTCGGGCTTCCTGTTGTGGCGGCCGCACGCGGCGGCCGCGCGTGGTCTCGGGGCCGCGCCGCCCGCGGGGCGTTACCTGCTGTCCCGGGCCACCCGCATCCTGCCCGCCTACTGGGTGGTGGTGTGCGTCGTGCTGCTCCTGCTGCCCGAGGCGGGCAGCGGCTGGCGGCTGTGGCTGGCGAACCTGACCCTGGTGCAGGTGTTCGTGCCGCTGAGCCTCACCGAGGGACTGACCCAGATGTGGAGCCTGTCCGTGGAGGTGGCCTTCTATCTGTTGCTGCCGCTGTTCGCCGCGGCGCTCGCCGGGCTGCGTGGCGACCGGGCCCGGTTCCGCGTCCCGCTGCTGCTCGCCGTGAGCGCGCTGTCGCTGGTGTGGGCGTGGCTGCCGGTCCCCACCCCGGGCCACATCAACCACGACAACTGGCTGCCGGGTTATCTGCCGTGGTTCGGCGCCGGCATGCTGCTCGCCGAACTCGTGTCGGGCGAACGGACCTGGGTGCACCGGCTCGCCTCCCACCGGGTGCTCATGGCGGTGATCGCCGTGGCCGCATTCGCGTTGTCCACCACGTCCCTCGGTGGGCCGGAGGGGCTCGTGACGCTCGATCCGTGGCAGTACAACGGCAAGATCCTCCTCGGCGCGATGATGAGTTTCGCGTTGCTGGCGCCGCTCGTTCTCGCGCCACGCGCCGAGCACCGCATCCTGGCGAGCGGGCCGGCGCTGACTGTGGGCCGATGGTCGTACGGCATCTTCATCTGGCACCTGGCGGTGCTGTCCATCGTCTTCCCGGTTTTCGGGCTCATCCCGTTCCAGGGCGACTTCTGGTTCGTGCTCGCGGTCACGCTGGTGCTGAGCATCGCCGTCGCGTCGGTCAGCTACGCGCTCGTCGAGGAGCCGGTGCGCCGGGAGGTCAGGCGCCGCCAGCGCCGGGTCGCCTCCACCGCAGAACGCGTCGCAGACTCCGCCGCGCCCTGAGCGAGACCGGCAGCGCCGCGAGCCCCAGCGCGACGAGCCCGCACAGCGCGGCGAACTGGATCGCGAACGAGTGCCCGACGTAGCCGCCCGGCGCTCGCCACGGCCCGGTGGACAGCAATGCCATCGCCGTCATGGTGGCGGCCCCGGTCACGACGACGAGCGTGCGGGCGGCCACGTCGCGGCCCCAGCGCGCGCCCACCGCCACGATCGCCACCGCCGCGACGATCGTCGTCGCCGCGCCCACCGCACCGGCCGCGAGCGTCGCGACGGCCAGCACGCCGGCGAAGCCGACGGTGGTACTGCCCCAGACCCGTGGCGGCGGCCCCGGGTCGGCGACGGGGCGCCGGCGCGGCCACGCCGCGAGCGCGAACAGCGGCAGCAGCAGGAGCAGACCGCCGAAGATGCCGAGGCGGTACCAGCGGTCGGTGGCGAACTCGAGCGTCACGGTGCCACCCACCCCGGCGGGCACGACCCAGCCCTGCTGCCAGCCGTCGACCACCACGGGCGTCAGTTCGGTGCCGTCCGCGGCCGTGGCGACCCAGCCGACGTTGGTGCTCTCCGGCACGACGACGATCCGCTCCCGCTCGGCCGCAGGCACCTCGAGCTCGCGCAGGTTCTCCGTCCAGGTGCCGACGGCGAGCTCGGTGGGTTCGGGCGACGGCGGGCTCACGGCGCCGGGCACCGGCAGCCGCAGCGTCCCGACGGTGAACGCCTGGCCGGGGTCCATCTCGACGTCGACGTGCCCGGCGGGCAGCGGCGCGACGGTCTCGTCGCACAGGGTGGCGGGCACCTCGACCCCCGCGGCGAGGTCCGCGACGGTCGCGGTGACCGACGTCCGGTAGGTGCGGCCGTCGACGGTCAGCACGGGCCCGGCGTCGCACCCGACGGTGACCTGCCGCTCGTACACCGGGTCCTGCGGGCCGATCGGCCCGTCCGGGCCGAGCACGGTCACCTCCGCCAGTCCCGGCGGGCCGACCTTGGCGAAGCCGAGCACGGTCTGGTCCAGCACGTCGTCCCAGCCGACCAGGCCGAGCACCACCCGGTCCGTGACGTACGGTTCGAGATCGATTGTCGCCGTTGACGATTCGACGTCGCGCACCTGCGGGCCGTTGCCGAGGTCGACGGCGATGCGGGTCGGCCGCGCCGGCAGCGGTCCCGGGCTCGGCGCCACCTCGAGGCCGGTGACCAGCTGCGGGGACGGCAGGTCGAGCGTGAGGGTCGGTCGCGGTGCCCCGGGCCGCACCGCCTCCTCCGACGCCGTCCACGTCGTCCGCGGATCACCGTCGGTGGCGGCGAACGCGGAGCCCTGCAGGTCCACGACGTCGGCGGCGCCGCGGGCGACCACCCGGTCCGGCAGCGCGGCGACCTCGGCGAGCGCCGGGCCGGGCCGTCCCCGCACCCACGGCTGCGGCGCCACCGACGTCGCGTCGGGCACCGACAGGGTGCGGGTGAAGACATTCGGCTCCTCGGGTGCGACGGCCAGGCCCCGCGCGCACCGCACCCGGTCGGGCGTGTCGACGCAGCTGCCGCGGCCGGGCAGTTCCTGACCGAGGTTCCAGCCCCGCACGGCGGCCCCGGCGGCGACGTCCGGCAGCACGATGCGCTGCCGGATGTCGACGGGCCGGGGGGTGTCCCGGTCGGTGAAGTCGTCCACCGCCACCTCGGTCAGCCCGAACTGGTTGCCCACGGATCCGTCCTCGGTGCGGGTGGAGGTGATCCGGATCCAGGTCGTCCGTCCGAGCGGCAGCGCCACCGTCTGCTCCCGGCCGGGCTTCTCGACGCGCACGGCGGTGCTGCCGCGGTCGGTGGTCACCTCGAGCCATTTCACCGGCGTGCCGATCGCGCCGGGGCTGGTGCTCAGCCGGAGCAGCCCGGCCTCGATGGGCCGGTCGAGGTCGAGCTGCAGCCATTGCCCGACCGCGGACTCGAGGCCGTTGCTGTGCCAGCCGGTGGTCGGGTCGCCGTCGACGGTGGCCGCCGGCCCGCTGCCGACGGAGGTGCCGCCGAGCTGGGTGGCGTCCGACGCGGAGCTGGACACGCTGATCCGCGCGCCCTCCCACTCGGCGCGCACGAGGTCGGTGTCCGGCACCGGGTAGTCCGGCACGAGGTTGTAGGTGCGCCGCGGGTCGCCGGCCGCGCGGATCGCCGAGCTGTGGTGGTCGACCTGGCCGTAGTCGGTCTCCCGGTCGGTGGGGGTGTCGGTGACGACGACGTCGTCGACGGGCAGGCCGGCCCGGCTCGCGTCGGCCGCGAGCAGCGCGGGGCCGGTGTTCCCCGGCTCGGCGTCGTCGAGCCGCAGCAGAGCCTCGGGACCGCCCTGTACGCGGGGAACGGTGGCCGCGTCCACCGCGTACGGGCCGACGGGCGCGCCGGGCACGTCCACGCGGTAGATCTCGATCGCCCGGTAGGCCGGTCGCAGGTCGGAGTCGGCGGTGAAGCCCTCCTCGAAGTTCCGGGTGATCTCGTTGCCGAACTCGGCGACCCGCACAAACCCGGGGGAGCCCTCGATCGCGCGGTGCACGAGCACCGGCCGCGCCGACGGCGACGTCTCCGGGTCGAGGTCGTTGCGGATCACCACGTAGCCGATGCCCTGGCCGCGCAGCGTCGCCGCCAGGCCGGGGGTGGGCCGGCCGTCGGCGATGTGCCGCTGCACCGCGTCCAGGGCCCGGATCGCGCCGGGCGGCACGAGCGGCACGGCGTCGCGGGAGGCCCACGGCGTCGACGCGAGCGGCTGGATCGGCTCGTCGCGGGTCAGGCCCCAGATCTGGCTGCCGAACGGGGCGCCCGGCACGATCAGCGCGCGTTCCCCGCGGGCCGAGGTGTGCTCGTCGAGCCACGCGGCGGTCTCGTGCCAGTATCCGGGCACCGCGTCGTAGGCACCGCGCGGGGCGAGCCGGCCGGTCCACGCGAGCGACGTCGCGAGGGTCAGCGCCACGAGGATCAGGGTGGTGAACGCGACCATGGGCTGGCGTTCGGGGTGGGCGAACGCGGTCCGGGCCTGCCGCCACGGCACCGCGCCGGGCAGCGGCACCCGGCGCAGCAGGTGCGCGAGCCCGAGCACGAGCGGCAACCGCACCAGCGGCTCGAGCTTGTGCACGTTGCGCAGCGGGGCGCCGGCCGAATCCAGGAAGAATCGCACCTGCTCGGCGATCGGCGAGCCGAGTTCACCGACGTACCCGGCGGCCAGCCCGGCGATGCCGGCGAACAGGATCAGCGTCCACCGCCCCCGGGCGGGCATCGACCGCATCGCCAGCCCCGCGAGGCCCGCGGCGGCGAGCAGGCCGGTGACGAGGACCGCCGCGGGCTGGGTGACGAGCACCGCGCCGGCGATGCGCTCGGGGGAGACGAACGGGGTCCAGCTGTCGGTGCCGCGCAGCACCTCCGCCAGCGACGTCCACTGGGTGGTCACCCCGGACGATTCGATGTAGTCCAGGAACGGGGGACTGACCCGGCCGAGCAGCAGCAGCGGCACGACCCACCACAGCACCGCGACGACGCAGCTCGGGATCCACCACAGCGTGAACCGCCACCACCGCCGATTCGGGCGGTGCGCGATCCACCACAGCCCGGCGACGAGGCACGCGGCGACGGTAGCGACGGCGTTGATCGCGCCCATGAGGGCCACCGCGACGGCGGACTGCGCGGCGAGCTGCGGTGCTCGCCGCCGGTGCGGGAGCGCTCGGTCGCCGTCGAGGTAGCGCACGAGCGGCAGCAGCACCCACGGCGCCAGCATCATCGGCAGCGTCTCCGACGAGATGGATCCGAGGGTGGTCAGCACGCGGGGGGAGAGTGCGAATGCCGCCGCGGCGATCAGCCGGGAACCACGGTTGCCGACGCCGAGCGCCTCGGCGAGCCGCACCACGCCCCAGAACCCGGCGAGCAGCAGCAGCGCCCACCACACCCGTTGGGTGATCCACGGGGGGACGTGCAGGAGCTGGCCGACGGCGAAGAAGGAGCCGTGCGGGAAGAAGTACCCGTACGCCTGGTTCTGTACCTGGCCGAGCGGGGCGAGGCTGCTCCACTGGTGGGCGGCGCGGGTGAGGAACCCGAGGGGGTTCTGGGTCAGGTCGTACTTGGTGTCGGCGACGATCAGGCCGGGGGCCTGCGCGAACGCCAACAGCAGCGACACCACGGCGGCCCCGTACAACCACCGCCTGGAGAGGGGGTCGGCTGACGGTGCCCCACCGGGGTGGGGCACCGCGCCGTGGGAAGTGCGTGAACTCGTCGCGTGGATGGCGCCGTCAGCGGCTGCCGTACTCAACCTGGTTCAGCAGGGAGGAATCGGCGTTGCCGCTGCGGTCGACCTCCGGGCGGGTGTTCTCCTGAACCGCCGCCGTGACCCCGAACACCGCCACGGCGCCGAGGACGGCGCCGATCGCCGCGCTGACCAGGCCCGGGCCCAGGAACTTCGCCATACCCATCTCCCCATCGTCCGTCGTCGGCTTCCGTGTGCAGCCGACATTCGTCGTGCGCGACGGTGCCGGAACCCGCCCGGCGTCGTTGCGCTCCGCGTCAAGGTATCACCCGCACGGGTGCGACTGTGGCCTGCTCCACTCGCGGCGGCCTAGAGGCCGAGCACACCGAGCAGCGTGCGCAGCTTCGCGGTGGTCTCGTCGAGTTCGGCCTGCGGATCGGACGCCGCGACGATGCCCCCGCCGCCCCACGCGAGGGCCCGCCTGCCGTCGGCGCTGAGCTCGGCGCAGCGGATCGCCACCAGCCAGTCCCCGTCGCCGTCCCCGTCGCACCACCCCACGGCGCCGCCGTAGAAGCGACGGTCGCCCTCCGTGCTGCGGATCGCCGCGAGCGCGGCCTCGGTGGGCGTGCCGGCCACGGCCGGCGTCGGGTGCAGTGCCGCGGCCAGCGTCAGGGCGTCCGTCCGGGAGTCGCGCAGGGTGGCGGTGATCGGGGTGGCCAGGTGCCATACGTCGCTCGTGGCGGTCAGCACGGGCGTGCCCGGGATCTCCAGCTCGCTGCACAGCGGGGTCAAGCGGGAGCGGATCCACTCGATGACGAACGCGTGCTCGGCGAGGTTCTTCGCCGAGGCGAGCAGCTGCCGGCCCGCCTCACGGTCGGCGCCGGGGTCGGCGCAGCGGGCGGCGGTGCCCGCGAGCGGACGGCACGTGACGGCGTCGCCGCGTCGGCTGACCAGCAGTTCGGGCGTCGCGCCGACCAGGGTGTGGCCGCGGTACCGCTCGCCGGCGGCGCTCAGATCCGCCGCGTAGACGTGGGCGGTGGGGTGACGCTCGGCCATCCGGGCCGCGAGGGCGAGCGGGTCGACGGGCGTCTCGGAGACGAGCGTGACCGAGCGCGCGGCGACGACCTTGTCGAGTTCGCCGCGGCCGAGCCGGTCGCGCAGCGCCGCGACCCGCGCGACGTGCTGCTGCGGCGCCGGGGTTTGCGCGGCGATCCGCACCGCCGGCAGGGCGGGCAGGGCGTCCGGTGGCTGCCACGCCGCGTCGGTCACGTCGGCGGTCTCCGGCTGGGTCAACGCGGCGGGGCGCTCGGGATCGAAGGGCAGCGCGCCCACGATCAGGTCGGCCTCGCCGCGGCGCAACGCGAGGGACGCCTCGGCGACGTCGGTGAATCGGCGGCGCGTCCCGGTGGTGTGCACGGTGCGATCGGCGCGGGAGAGCAGGAAACCGTCCATGGTGGGTCGACGATATCCCCCGCCCGCGCCCGGTACGCGCCGCGGCTAGCGTCCCGGGGGGACGATCAGCACGGGCCGATGGCTGTGGCGCAGCACGTGGTCGGCCACCGACGACTGCAGCAGCGAGCGCAGGCCCGTGGTGCCGCGGGTGCCGGTGACGATGATGTCGACGTTCAGCTCGTCGGCGGCCTCGACGATCGCGGTCCACACGGCACTGACCACCTCGAGGGTGCGGCCCTCCGCGTCGAGGCCGGCGGAGCGGGCCAGTTCGAGTCCCTCGGCGTTGATCACCTTCGCGTCGGTGAGGGCCACGTCCTCGGTTTCCTCGTCGGGTACCCACTCCGGCTGCATCACCCCCGACAGCCCGGACATGCGGGCGGCCTGACGGACCATCGGTTCCCAGGCCGTGACGACGACGGCGCGGCACGAGGCGAGGAAGCGCCCCGCGTACCGCACGGCCCGCTTGGCGTTCTCGGAGCCGTCGTAGGCGATGAGGATGAGATCTGCGGGCATCACGAGTCCCCTGCTGTCGTGGCGGTCCTTGGGGGGCACTTTACCCGTCGCCGCGGGTCGTCGGGGCAGGCACGGCGGTGGTCGGCTACCGTCGGTGGCCATGCGGATCCGTCACACCCTCACCGTCGCGGTCGCGGCTGTCCTCGCCGTCGCCGGGTGCGGGGGACAGGACGCGCCCCGGACTTCGGAGCCCACGGCCGCCGCGACGTCGCAGGCCACGTCGACCGTCGCACAGTCGCCGTCGCCCGCCCCGATGGCGACGGCGTCTCCCGCATCGTCCTGCGGCGACGAGCTGCTCGCGTCGCTGACGGTGCGGCAGCGGCTCGCCCAGCTGCTCAACGTCGGTGTCACCGGCACCGCCGACGCCCTCGAGGCGGTGCGGTCCGAACAGATCGGCGGGATCTTCGTCGGCAGCTGGACCGACGTGTCGATGCTGGCAAACCGGGAGATCCCGCAGGTGGTGGCGGCGAGCCGGCTGCCGCTGATGGTCACCATCGACGAGGAGGGCGGCCGGGTCTCGCGCGTGGGGGCGCTGCTCGGCCCCGATCCGTCGGCGCGGGTGACGGCGCAGACGATGACCGTCGAGGAGACGTACCGGATGGCGCTCGAGCGGGGCCGCGAGCTCCGCGAGCTGGGCGTCACCGTCGACTTCGCGCCGGACGTGGACGTGAGCAGTCAGCCGGACGACTCGGTGATCGGCGACCGCTCCTTCTCCGACGATCCGCAGGTGGTGGTGCAGTATGCCGGCGCCTATGCGCGGGGCCTGCGCGACGCGGGAATCCTGCCGGTGCTCAAGCACTTCCCGGGCCACGGTTCGGCGTCGGGCGACTCGCACACCGGTGCGGTCACCGCGCCGCCGCTCGACCAGCTGCAGCAGGTGGACCTGGTGCCGTACCGGGAACTCGTGGATTCCGGGGTCGCGGTGATGCTCGGGCACCTCGACGTGCCGGGGCTGACCGAGGGACTGCCGGCGAGCATCAGCCCGCAGGCGGTGCAGTTGCTGCGGTCCGGAACCGGTTACGGCGCCCCGCCGTTCGACGGGGTGGTCTTCACCGACGACCTGTCGGGCATGCGGGCCATCACCGACACGTACGACATCACCGAAGCGGTGCAGGCGGCGCTCGCCGCCGGGGTGGACCAGGCGTTGTGGCTGACCACCGACGACGTCCCGCGGGTGCTCGACCATCTCGAACAGGCGGTGGCGACGGGAGCGCTGCCGGCCGCGCGGGTGGACGACGCGGTGCGCACCGTGGCGCGCGCCAAGGGCGCGCTGGACTGCTGAATCGGCGTCGGAAACCAGCTCCTTACTCTAGAGTAAGGAGCTGGGAGCATCGGGACTTGGAGGAGACATGGCCGGCGGTACGAAGCGACTGCCTCGCGCGGTGCGGGAACAGCAGATGCTGGACGCCGCCGTGGAGGTCTTCTCCGAGAACGGGTTTCACAATACCTCGATGGACGCCATCGCGGCCCGGGCCCAGATCTCCAAGCCGATGCTCTACCTGTACTACGGCTCGAAGGACGAACTGTTCGCCGCGTGCATCAGCCGGGAAGGGCAGCGGTTCGTCGAGGCCCTGACGCCCGCCGGTGATCCCGGGCTCACGCCGCGCGATCAGCTGCGGGTGGCGCTCGAGTCGTTCCTCGGGTTCGTCGACGCCCACCGCAACTCGTGGATGGTGCTCTACCGCCAGGCGATGTCCCAGCAGGCGTTCGCCGGACAGGTGCGCAGCAGCCGGGACCGGCTCATCGAGCTCACCGCGCACCTGCTCGAGTCGAGCACACGCGACCCGGAGCCGGGAACCGACTTCGCCATCATGGCGGTTGCGCTCGTCGGCGCCGGTGAGGCCGTCGCCGACCGCATCGCCGGCGGCGAGATCGACGTGGAGAAGGCCGCCGATCTGCTCGAGAACCTGGCCTGGCGCGGTCTGGCCGGCAAGAAGCGCACCGACCACCAAGGCTGAGCAGCCCGCGGCTCCGCCGGGGCCGTCCCGGAGACGACCCCGACGGGGGCCGGGGGTCCTTCCGCCGGATGGGGGTCGGCAGGAAGGGGCGAGCGCCCGGACGGTGTCCGGGCGAGCCGGTGCGGCTGCCCGCTACAGCGATGCCGCCGCGCGACGACCCGCGACGTCGCCCAGCGCGACGGACTCGTCCGCGAGCGCGGCACGATCGACCGCCGCGCCGGCGGCAACGAGCTGCCGCACGATGCGGATGTCCTTCGGGCGGCCAAGGGCGATCGCCCCGACCAGCCGGTCGCCGCGCAGCGCGAGGGCCGTGAAGTCCCGGCCCTCGATCGACCCGCGCACCACGTAGTCGTCGTCGTGGCGGGACCAGCCGGCGAACTGCAGGTTGTGCCCGTACTGGTTGGACCAGCCCCACGGCACCTCCGCGGCGCCGAGCGGCCGACCGAGGACGGACTTCGCGGCGGCGATGCCCTGGGCCCGGGCGCTGTTCCAGTTCTCCGTGCGGTGCCGGCCGCCGAGCACCGGGTTGGGCTGCTCGATCACGTCGCCCGCGGCGTACACCCCGGCGGCGGAGGTGCGGTAGGCCTCGTCGACGACGATGCCGTCGCCGACGGTCAGCCCGGCCGCGCGGGCGAGCGCGGTGTCCGGCACCGAGCCCACCGCGACGAGGGCGGCGCCGGCCGTCCAGGCGCGCCCGTCCTCGGCGGTGGCATGCACCCCGTCGTCGTCGCCGGTGAGGGAGCGCAGCGCGACGCCGGTGTGGACGGGCACGTCGCGTTCGGCGTGCAGGCCGACGTACATCTCCGCGACGGCGGGCGGCACGATGCGGGCGAGCGGCAACGGCGCGCTCTCGAGCACGGTGACCTCGGCTCCCAGTTCCCTTGCAGTGGAGGCGACTTCGCAGCCGATCAGGCCGGCGCCGACGACGAGGAGTGAGCGGTGCGCCTCGATCGCGGCCCGCAGCGGGGCGACGTTCTCGGCCGTGCGCAGGCTCAGCACCCTGTCCCCGCCGTCGTGGTCCAGGTGGCGGGCGCGGGCGCCCGTCGCCAGGATCACCGCGTCGTAGTCGAGAATCTCGTTGTCCCACAACCGGAGCCGGCGGCGTAGTGGGTCGAGTTCGACGACGCGGGTTTCGGTGCGCAGTTCGATGTCGTGGTCGGACCAGTAGCCGGCCGGTTCGAGCTGTGCCCGCTCCGCGGCGATGCTGCCGGCGAGCAGGTCCTTCGACAGCACCGGCCGCCGGTAGGGCAGCGCGGCCTCCTCGCCGATCAGCACGATGCGTCCGGCGAAGCCCTCCTTGCGCAGGGTCTGTGCGGCGGTCGCGCCGGCCACCCCGGTGCCGACGACGACGATCGTCTCGGTCATGTCCGGCTGACCTCGACCATCTCGAAGTCGGACTTGGCGGCGCCGCAGTCCGGGCAGGACCAGTCGTCGGGGATCTCGTCCCACCGGGTGCCGGGGGCGATGCCGTCCTCCGGCCAGCCCTCGGCCTCGTCGTATTCGAATCCGCACTGCAGGCAACGGAACAGCTTGTAGTTCGTGGTCATGTCAGCGTCCTTCGAAGTCGATCTTCTCGCGGACCCCGCAGTCGGGGCAGCACCAGTCGTCGGGAATCGCGTCCCAGGGGGTGCCGGCGGGGAAACCCTCGCGGGGCGCGCCTGCGGTCTCGTCGTAGGCGTAGTTGCACACCGGGCACTCGTAGGCGGCCATCACTGCGCCCCGTACTCGGCGAGGACCTTGCCGCGCTTGCTCGGCTGGATGTTGGCGCGGGTGATGTCGCCGTCGTAGTGCTCGACGACGCGGTGGTCCATCACCTTGCGCCACAGCGGCGGGATGTAGGCGAGCCCGATCATGCTCGCGTAGCCGCTGGGCAGGTTGGGGGCGCCGTCCATGCTTCGCAGGGTCTGGTAGCGGCGGGTCGGGTTCGCGTGGTGATCGCTGTGCCGCTGCAGGTGGTACAGGAAGATGTTGGTGACGATGTGGTCGGAGTTCCAGCTGTGCGCGGGGGTGCAGCGCTCGTACCGGCCGGTGGCGGTCTTCTGCCGCAGCAGCCCGTAGTGCTCGAGGTAGTTCACCGTCTCGAGCAGGGAGAAGCCGTAGACGGCCTGCAGGATCAGGAACGGGATGATCACCGGGCCGAACACCGCGACGAGCACACCGAACAGGACCACCGACATCGCCCACGCGTTGAGGACGTCGTTACGCAGGGTCCACGGGCTCTTGCCGAGACGCTGCAGGCGGGTCTTCTCGAGTTCCCACGAGGACTTCAGGCTGCCCCACACGCTGCGCGGCAGGAACGTCCAGAACGATTCGCCGAAGCGGGCCGAAGCCGGGTCCTCCGGGGTCGACACCCGCACGTGGTGGCCGCGGTTGTGCTCGATGTAGAAGTGGCCGTAAAAGGTCTGGGCCAGGGTGATCTTCGACAGCCACCGTTCGAGGTCGTCCTTCTTGTGGCCGAGCTCGTGGGCGGTGTTGATCCCGACGCCACCCATCACGCCGACGCTGAACGCCAGGCCGATCTTCGAGATCAGCCCCAGGCCGCCGTCGATCCCCAGCCAGGACAGGTTCCCGGTCGACCACAGGTAGCAGGCGAAGACGAGACTGGCCAGCTGGAACGGGATGTAGGCGTAGGTGCAGTACCGGTAGTACTTGTCGTTCTCGAGCATCTCCATCACCTCGTCCGGCGGGTTCTGCCCGTCGGGGCCGAAGAACCGGTCGAGGATCGGCAGCAGCACGTACACCAGCAGGGGACCGATCCACCACCACATCGGCGAGATCGCGCTCCAGCCGAGTTGGTTGAATCCCCAGACCAGTGCGGTCGCGAGGAAGATCGCCGTGGGCGGGATCAGCCCCATGAGCCACAGATACCGCTTGCGATCGCGCCACTGTTCCACCGGCGCCTGCGCGTACCGCCCGATGTCCGACGTCGTCACCGTTCGACCTCCCTGTCCCGTGAAGCGTCCAGTTCGAGGAGCCGGTATGAGCCAGCTCACTGTGATGTGGACAGTACAGGAGTTGTGGTCTCGGCGGTAGACAAAGAGCCGTAATTTGTAAAACTCTCGTCGGGTCGATAGCGCTCACTCGGCCTCGCCGTCGACGCCGGCTCCTTTACAGGTGGGGGTTGCACCGCTAATCTACAACCAAATGGTTGTAGATCGGATTGGTGAAGACGCGGTGGACGAGTTGTTCCACGCCCTGGCGGACGCCACCCGGCGGGACATCCTGCATCGCTGCGCGCGGACCGCGGCGTCGGTGTCGCGGCTGGCCGAGGCCTATCCCATGAGCTTTGCCGCGGTGCAGAAGCACGTGGCGGTGCTCGAACGGGCCGGACTCGTCAGGAAGGAACGACGCGGACGGGAGCAACTCGTGCACACCGACCCGGACGCGATCGAAACGGCTCGGCGGGTGCTCGACCAGCTCGAGGGCGCCTGGCGGGAACGAGTGGATCGGATGTCCGCCCTGCTCACCGAGGAACCGGATCCGGCCCGGAACGACCCGAGGAAAGGACGACAACGATGAGCGTGACCAGCGTCGAGAAGGACTTCGACACCCTGACCCTGACCTTGATCGCCGACTTCCACGCACCGCTCGAACGGGTGTGGCAGTTGTGGGCCGACCCCCGGCAGCTGGAGCGGTGGTGGGGACCGCCGACCCACCCGGCGACCGTCGAGCAGCACGATCTGGTCCCGGGTGGCACCGTCACCTACTTCATGACCGGTCCCGAGGGGGACAAGTACCGAGGCTGGTGGAACGTCACAGCGGTCGAGTCGCCCGAGTCCCTGGAATTCACCGACGGGTTCGCCGACGAGGACGGGACGCCGAACCTCGAGATGCCGACCACCACGGTGCGGATGCAGCTCGTCGAGCACGACGGCGGCACCCGGATGCGGATTCGTTCCGCGTTCGCGTCCCGGGAGCAGATGGAGCAACTGGCCGGCATGGGCATGGAAGAAGGCCTGCGGCTCGCCGTCGGCCAGATGGACGCTCTACTCGCCGGCTGATCCCGCCGAGCTCGCCCCCGCCCCCGTCCCCGCCC
>NZ_JBSNCE010000005.1:0-242053 GCF_053764755.1 Rhodococcus sp. 2H158 | reverse complement strand
TCCGGGGCTGAGGCGGGGGTTCGCCTCCGCACCACCGGGTTGTCGCGCGTGTCCGCAACCTGCCGCACGCTGGCCTTGGTGGAGGCGGGCGGCCGCGCGGCCGGGCGGCCGCGGCGGCCCCGCGCCGGCTTCGCAGGCACGGCGGTGTCGCGGTCCTGCTGCGCGGCCCGCGACGGGGCCTTGGCCGCACGCGCTGCCGCGCGTGCGCTCCTCCTGCCCGCTCGGGCCGGAGCCGGCACCGGCGGCCGGCTCAGGAAGATCCGCAGGCCGCCGACGACCAGGACCGCCACCGTGGCGGTGAGCATCACGGGGAAGCGGTTCACCAGCGGATACGCGACATTGAGCGCCAGATCCTTCAGGCCGCCGCTGCCGGATTCGACGAGGAACTCCTGTGCGATCGGGACGGCGACGAGGAGCAGCAGCGGCGGCTGCGCCATCGCCGTGAACAGCGCCCGGTGCTGCACGGCCGCCACCGCCGCGATGCATCCGAGCACGTAGAACGCGGAGAACGCGGAGCCGAGTTCGTTACCGCGTGCCGCATCGATGAGGAAGCCGAACAGGGTCGAGCCCGCCGCGACGAGGATCGCGCCCCACCACGGGACGCCAGGCACAGTGGGCGCCACCGACCGCATGTCGAGCGGCACCGCCGAGCGAGCACGTTGCGTTGCAGACACATGTCGACACTAGACCCATCGGGTCAACTTGCTTCGTCGACAGGACCGCCGGACTCGGAGATGTCGGTCGGAGTCGTGCGGCGCGGCCACGCGTCGACCGGTCGCACCTCCGGATGCTCGCCGTCGAAGATCTCCAGTTCGCTCAGCTTCCGCGCCGTCACCGCCACCCGGGACTCCATCGACGCGACCGTCAGATTGAACGAGTCGACGGCCTTGCCCAGCTGGGATCCGAGCCGATCGAGGTGCCCCCCGACGACGCCGATCCGCTGGTACAGCTCCCGGCCGAGCTGGTGGATCGTCGCGGCCTCCTTCGACAGGGCCTCCTGCCGCCACGTGTGCGCGATGGTGCGCAGCAGCGCGACGAGGGTGGTGGGGGTGGCCAGGATCACGTTCCGGGCGAACGCGTACTCGAGCAGCTCCGAATCCGCGGCCAGCGCCGCATCGAGAAACGGGTCGCCGGGGACGAACAGCACCACGAACTCGGGTGTCGGATCGAACGACTCCCAGTAGGCCTTCGCCGAGAGCTGATCGATATGCGTGCGCACCTGGCGGGCGTGCCGCACCAGGTGCTGGTCGCGGCGGGCGACGTCCTCCTCCTGGGCGGCGTCGAGATAGGCGGCGAACGGCACCTTCGCATCCACGACGATCTGCTTGCCGCCGGCGAGATACACCAGCAGATCCGGGCGTACCCCGTCCTTGGCGACCTGGGTGTCGAAGTCGCAGTGCCGCACCATCCCGGCGAGCTCGACCACGCGTTCGAGCTGGATCTCGCCCCATCGTCCGCGCACCTGCGGGGCGCGCAGGGCCGTCACCAGCTGCTGCGTCTGCGTCGAGAGCAGCTGCGAGGCGCGGTGCATGCCCTCGACCTGCTCGGTCAGGCCGGCGTAGGCGTGCACCCGGTTCCGCTCGACGTGCTCCACCTGCCGCGCGAGGGCTCCCACCGCCTCCTGCAACGGCCCGACGAGACGTGAGACCTGCTCGCCGATCGCACCGGAATGCCGGCGGGCGGAATCCTCGCTCACGGCACCGAGCGCCTGCCGCAGTTGCGCTTCGTTCTCGCGCAGGGCCGCGAGCTGGGCCTCCGCCCGCGCGGCGCGGTTGCCGCCGCGCGCGGCGTGCAGCAACCAGCCGAGAACCGCGCCGAGTGCGAGGGCGGCGAGCAACGCGAGTGCCGTGAGTGCCGTCATGGTGCGCATGATGCCCGAGACGACCGACAGGCTCACCCGGACCGGGAGATGTCGTGTCGGTGCGCTGCTCTACGGTCTGACGGCATGCGGATCCTGCACACCTCGGACTGGCACATCGGCCGCACCTTCCACGGCGTGGACCTGTTGTCCGACCAGGCACAGGCCCTCGCTGCCCTCGCCGACCTCGTCGCCGAGCGGCGCATCGACGTGGTGGTGGTGGCCGGCGACGTCTACGACCGTTCCATCCCGAGTGCGGATGCCGTCGCGGTGTGCAACGCGGGACTCGAGGCGATCCGCCGGGCCGGCGCCGTCATCGTCGCGACGTCCGGCAACCACGACTCGCCCGTCCGTCTCGGCGCCGCCGCGGCATTCGCCGCCGAGGGCGGGCTGCACCTGATCACCCGGGTCTCCCAGGTCGACCGGCCCGTCCTGCTCGACGACGCCCACGGCCCCGTCGCCTTCTACGGCATCCCCTATCTGGAGCCGGAGATCACCCGCGCCGAACTGGGGGTGCCCGAGGCACGCTCGCACGCGGAGATTCTCGGGGCGGCGATGGACCGGGTCCGCGCCGACGCGCGCGCCCGCGGCGTCCGCGCCGTGGTGCTCGCCCACGCCTTCGTCGTCGGCGCCGAGGCCGCCGGCTCCGAACGGTCGATCTCGGTCGGCGGCGTCGAAACCGTCCCGGCGTCGGCGTTCGAGGGCGTCGACTACGTCGCGCTCGGTCACCTCCACTCCCCGCAGACTGTCGCCGAGCACATCCGCTATTCGGGCTCGCCGCTGCCGTACTCGTTCGGCGAACGCACCCACCGCAAGGCCGTGTGGCTCGTCGATCTGGACGCGACCGGGCGGGCGGCCGTCGAGCGCGTCGACCTGCCGGTCGTGCGGGGCCTGAGCCGTCTCACCGGTGTCCTCGACGACCTGCTCACCGACGTCGCGCACACCGGGGCGGAAGACCACTACGTCTCGGCCGTCCTCACCGACGCCGTGCGCCCCCTCGACGCGATGCGTCGACTGCAGTCCCGTTTCCCCCGCGCCGTCCACGTCGAGTGGGAACCGCCCGTCGCGGCATCGACCGTCACCTACCGGCAGAAGGTGCGCGGCCGAAGCGACCTCGACGTCACCCGCGGATTCCTGGCCGATGTGCGATCCGAGCCGTCCGAGCGGGAGCTGCGCTGGGTGCAGCAGGCGCTGCGCGACGTCGACCGCGCCGCGGGCGTCGGGACCGAGCAGACCGTCGCACCGGGGGAGGCGTCCGCGTGAGGCTGCACCAGCTGGAGATCACCGCGTTCGGGCCGTTCGCCGACACCGTGCGGGTGGACTTCGACGAGCTCGGCGCGGACGGGCTGTTCCTGCTGCACGGCCGCACCGGCGCCGGCAAGACCTCCATCCTCGACGCGGTGGCATTCGCCCTGTACGGCACGGTGCCCGGGGCCCGCGCCGACGGACGCCGGCTGCTGTCGGACCACGCCCCCGCCGGCACCGCACCGCAGGTGAGTCTCGAGGCGACCATCGCGGGCCGGCGGCTGCGGATCGTGCGCAGTCCCGACTACGAGCGCCCGAAGCTGCGCGGGACCGGAACCGTCAAGCAGAACGCCAAGGCGAGCCTGACCTGGCTCGACGGCTCGGGCGAGCACCTCACGCGGCTGCCCGACATCGGGGACGCCGTCCGGCGCCTGCTCGGGATGAGCGCCGAGCAGTTCTTCCAGGTGGTGCTGCTGCCGCAGGGCGAGTTCGCGAAGTTCCTGCGCGCCGACAGCGAGGACCGCGGCAAGCTGCTCGAGCGGCTGTTCGACACCACGCGATTCGGCTCCGTCGAGCGCTGGTTCAAGGACCGCCGCAGCGCCGCCGCCAAACGCCTCGAAGAACAGCAACGCGCCGTCGACCTGCTGCTCGCCAAGGTCAGCGCCGCGGCCGGCCTCGAGGCCGGCGCCGACGCCGAACCGGTCGTGTGGGCGCATCGGCTGCGCGACGACGCCGCCGAGAGCCGCGATCTTGCGCTCGCGGCGCTCGACCTCGCGCGCGCCGACGACACCCGCGACCGGGCGGCCCTCGCCGAGGCGACCGAGTTGCGACGGTGCCAGGAACGACGCGCCCGCGCGGTCGCCGAACTCGCCGACCTCGACGCCGCGGCCGGCGAGCTGCAGACCCTGTCCACGGAACTCGAGACGGCCCGGCGGGCGGCGCCGGTCGTCGACGTCGCCCGCGACGCACGCCGCGCCGCGGAGGCCGCCGCCGCCGCACACGCCGCCGCGGTGGCCGCGGCCGCCCCGCTCGCCGCCGACGGGGAGGGACAGGCCCTCGTCGCGGACCTCGACGGTTCCCCCGCCGAAACCGACCGCGCTCTGATCCGCCCCCACGAACAGCGTTGGTCGGCGGAGGTGGTCCGCCTCGGCGCCCTTCTCGAACAGGAGCAGCGCCTGATCCGGCTCGAGGCCGACCGCGTCGCCCTGCAGCAGCAGAGGCGCGACCTGGCCGCGCGCGCCGAGCGGATCGCCGCGGAACTGGAGGGACTTCCGGGCCGCCGCGACGCCGCGGAGGAGGCCGCGCGCCGGTCCGAGCAGGCCGCGGCCACCCTGCCCCGGCTCGAGGCCGAACTGGCGCGGGCCACCGACGCCCACGCGGCCGCCACCGAACTCCAGGACCGGGCCCCCCGGCTGCAACGCCTCGAGGACGAGGTCGTCGCCCTGCGCGACGCACACCACGACGCCCGCACCGCCCTGCTCGACGTGCGCGAGCGCCGCATCGCCGGGATGGCCGCCGAGCTGGCCACCGATCTGGTCGACGGGCGCCCCTGCGTGGTGTGCGGAGCCACGGCGCACCCGAACCCGGCCCGGCCGGCCTCGGACACCGCGACCAAGGCGGACGAGGACGCCGCCCGGGAAGCCGAGCAGCGAGCCGCCGCGGAACTGACGCGGGCGCAGGCGGCGGTCGCGGACGCGGCCAACACCGTCGCGGTGCTGCGGCAGCGCTGCGGTGACGCCGGTCTCGACACGCTCACCGAGATGCGGGCCGCGGCCGCCGCCACGCACGCCGCGACGGCGGCCACCGCCGCCGATCGCGAGCGCCATCGCGGCGAGATCGCCCGGCTGCGCGGGCTCGACGCGGACCTGCGCGAGCAGGCGCACGCGGTGGACGTCGAAGCCGCCCAGGCCGCGCACCGCGAGGAGAGCGCCGCAGCAGAGGCCGGCGAGATCCGCACCCGCATCACCACGGCGGCCGGTGCCGAGGACTCCCTCGCCGCCCGCCGACGTCGGATCGCGGCACTCGCCGGCGCCGCGGCGAACCTGCTCGACGCCCGGGTGCGGGCCGCGAACGCCGCGACGGTCGCGCGCGAGCGGGCCGAGGAGGCGACGGCAGCCGCCGAACGGGCCGGGTTCGCGAGCATCGAGCAGGCACTCTCGGCGGTGCGTCCCGATTCGCGCCTCCGCGAGATCGAGCAGGCCCTGCGCGCGGCGGCGGACCGGCGTGCGGCCGCGCAGGCCGTGCTCGACGACCCGGAGACCGCCCGGGTCGGCGACGACCCGGTGGACCTGACGGAACCGGAGGCGGCGGTCACGCGGAGCGCGGCCGCGTTGGCCGCGGCGGTGTCCACGGCCTCCGAGGCCGAGCGGCGCCACGCCGACATCGAGAAGTTCGCGGCGCGCCTCGAAGAGGAGTACGCCAAGCTGGTGCCGCTGCGGGACGAGCAGGCCGAACTCGCGGCGCTCGCCGACGTCGTCGCGGGCACCGGGCAGAACGCGCGCAAGATGTCGCTGCGCTCGTACGTCCTCGCGGCTCGTCTCGAGGAGGTGGCCGAGTCGGCGTCGGTGCGGCTGCGGCGCATGTCCGGTGGCCGCTACGAGTTCGTGCACTCCGACGCCGCCGGCACGCACGGCAAGCGCGGCGGCCTCGGCCTCGACATCCACGACGAGTACACCGGTGCGGTGCGGTCGACGAAGACCCTCTCGGGCGGCGAGTCGTTCCAGGCGTCGCTGGCGCTGGCCCTCGGGCTCGCGGACGTCGTCGCCGCCGAATCCGGGGGACTGGTGCTCGACACGATGTTCATCGACGAGGGGTTCGGCACGCTCGACGCCGACGCGCTCGACGCGGTGATGGGGGTGCTCGACGAGCTACGCGCCGGCGGCCGCGTCGTCGGCGTGGTCAGCCACGTCGACGAGATGCGTCAGCGCATCCCCAGCCGCCTGCACGTCGTGCGCGGCCGCACCGGATCCACGGTGGAGATCGCGAGCTGAGCCCCGCCGATCAGGCCGGGCCCGGCTCGGCTGCCGCCGGTCCCGGCGGCAGCGCCGGTGTCTCCTCCCCGGCGACTTCGGGCTCCTCCGGCGCGGCGCTGCGTTCGTCGATCTGCTCGCCGACGTAGCGCAGCACCACCGCGGCGACGGCCGCGACGGGGACGGCGAGGAACGCGCCGACGATCCCGAACAGCGACGCCCCGGCAGTGACGGCGAGCAGCACCACCACCGCGTGCAGGTGCATGCTGCGTGACTGCAGCACGGGCTGCAGCACGTTCCCCTCGAGCTGTTGCACCGCGATGATGATGACGAGCACGATGATCGCGGTGGTCAGACCGTTCGCGACCAGCGCCACGAGGACGGCGAGCGCTCCGGCGACGAAGGCACCGACGATCGGGACGAACCCGCCGATGAAGGTGAGGATCGCCAGCACGGGCGCCAGGGGCACCCCGAGGATGATCAACCCCAGGCCGATGAAGAACGCGTCGATGAAGCTGACCAGCGCCTGGGTGCGGATGAAACCGCCGAGGGTGTTCCACATCCGGATCAGCACCTCCTCGAGGTGCCGCCCGGCGCGACCGCCGCCGACGGCGTGCACCCACGGGATGAACCGCGGGCCGTCCTTGATGAAGAAGAACACCAGGACGAGTACCAGACCGATCATCACCAGCAGGGAACCGGCCGTGCTGACACCGGTGAACACGCCGCTGGCGATGGTCGCGCCGCTCTCCTGGACCTTGTCGATCACCACCTGCGTCGCGTTCTCGAGCTGCTCGTCCTTCAGATTGACCGGGGGGCCCTGCACCCAGTCCAGCACCTTGTTGATGCCGTCGGTGGTCTTGTTCGCAAGCTCCGGCGCCTGCGCCACCACCGACGGGACGATGCCGGCGATGATGCCGCCGAGAATCGCGAAGAACAGGAACAGGGTCAGGCCCGCCGCGGCCGCCGGCGGCACGCCGCGCTTCATCATGCCGCGGGTGGGCGGCCACAGCATCGTGGCGACGACGATCGCCAGCGCCACGGGCAGGACGATCACCCACATCTTCTCGATGATCCAGCCGATGACCAGTGCGCCCGCCGCGATCACCACCAACGCCGCCGACCACTTCGCCAGCGTCAACCCGCCGGAGGCGATCAGCGTGGTGCGGTCCGGTTTCGGTGCCGGTGGCTTCCGCTCGGTGCTCTGCACATCGCTCAACGGACGGTCCTTCCGATGCTCTCGACGACGTGGATCGGGCTCGTCTGCAATCTACGGGAACCGCGCCCCGCGGGGCGGTTCACCGGCGCGAACACCCGGGTCGTGGCAGGCTCTGATCATGAAGAAGCTCACCGCCGTGCTGGCCGCGGGTGCCGCGGCCGTCGTGCTCGTGTCCTGCAGTTCCGGTGACGACGCGTCGAACGAATCCGATGCGGCGCGCACGACGCTCGGCGGGGCCGCTTCGAGTCTCGCCTCCGCCGCGTCGAGCGTGGCCGAGCGGGCGCGCGGCGCCTTCGACGAGGCGAAGCTCGCGACATTCGTCGCCGCGTTCCGCACGGGCTACCCCAACCTCGCCGCCGACCGCGACGACGCCTCCATCGAGGCGATCGTCATCGAGACGTGTCCGCTGATCGACTCCGGCGCGAGCGATCAGGAGGTGATCGCGAAGGTCGGGGAGCTGGCACAGAACGGGGACACCGCTCCCACCGAGGAGCAGGCCGGCCGGATCTCGCAGCTCGTCCGCGTCGCCTGCTGACGCCCGCGGCCCGGGCTAGCATCGGGCCCATGTCCGCGACGCGATGGCAGTCCGAGCGCAGTGCCGGGGATTCCCGGGCCTACATCGAGCGGTTCGCCGAGCTCGCCCATGCGGGGACGGATCTGCACGGGGAGGCCCGGTTCGTCGACGCGCTCGTTCCGCGCGGCGCGCGGATCCTCGACGCCGGCTGCGGCACCGGCCGTGTCGGGCTCGAGCTGGCCCGGCGGGGCCACAGCGTGACCGCCGTCGACCTCGACCCGGTGCTCGTGGAGGAGGCCCGGGCGCACCCGGAGCTGACCGTGCATCTCGCCGACCTGGCACAGCTGGATCTGCCGGGCGAGCGGTTCGACGCGGTGGTCTCGGCCGGCAACGTGATGGTGTTCCTCGCGCCCGGTTCGGAGCGGACCGTGCTCGAGCGGATCGCCGCGCATCTGCGTCCCGGTGGGGTGTTCGTCGCCGGCTTCACCACCGGCGCGGCATACCGCCCGTCGCAGTTCGCCGCCGACCTCGCGGCCGCCGGCCTGAGCCTCGAGCACCGCTTCGCCACCTGGGACCTGCGGCCGTGGCACGACGACGCCGAGTGGCTGGTGGCCGTCGCACGCCGTGGGGATGGAAGAGGCGCGACCACGACCACGTAGAATATCGATTCCGTGAGCCTAACCCTCGGAATCGTCGGTCTTCCCAACGTCGGAAAGTCGACGCTGTTCAACGCGCTGACCAAGAACGAAGTGCTTGCCGCGAACTACCCGTTCGCCACCATCGAGCCGAACGTCGGCGTCGTCGAACTGCCGGATCCGCGGCTGGAGCGGCTCGCCGAGATCTTCGGGTCGCAGCGGATCCTGCCCGCGACCGTGTCGTTCGTCGACATCGCCGGCATCGTCAAGGGCGCCTCCGAGGGTGCCGGGCTCGGCAACAAGTTCCTCGCCAACATCCGGGAGGCCGAGGCCATCTGCCAGGTCGTGCGGGTGTTCGCCGACGACGACGTCGTCCACGTCGACGGCCGCGTCGATCCGCTCGCGGATATCGAGATCATCGAGACGGAGCTGATCCTCGCCGACCTGCAGACCCTGGAGAAGGCCCTGCCGCGCCTCGAGAAGGAGGCGAAGAAGAACAAGGAACTCAAGCCGCAGTTCGACGAGGCCGTCAAGGCCCAGGGCGTGCTCAACGAGGGAAAGACCCTGTTCGCGGCGAAGGACTCGCTCGACTTCGGCCTGCTGCGCGAGCTGAACCTCATGACGACCAAGCCGTTCCTGTACGTGTTCAACGCGGACGAGGCGGTGCTCACCGACGAGGCGAAGCAGCAGGAGCTCCGCGCGGCCGTCGCCCCGGCCGACTGTGTGTTCCTCGACGCGAAGGTCGAATCCGAGCTGATCGAACTCGAGCCCGACGAGGCCCAGGAGCTCCTCGAGTCCATCGGCCAGACCGAGCCGGGCCTGCACTCGCTCGCCCGCGTCGGCTTCCACACTCTCGGCCTGCAGACCTACCTCACCGCCGGGCCGAAAGAGGCTCGTGCATGGACCATCCCGCAGGGTGCGACCGCACCGCAGGCTGCCGGCGTCATCCACTCCGACTTCGAGCGGGGCTTCATCAAGGCCGAGGTCGTCTCCTTCGAGGACCTCGACTCGGCCGGGTCGATGGCCGAGGCGAAGGCCCGGGGCAAGGTCCGCATGGAGGGCAAGGACTACGTGATGGCGGACGGCGACGTCGTGGAGTTCCGCTTCAACGTTTGACGGGGTCCGGTAACCCGAGAGACGCTGCCCCGGCCGTGCACGCGCCAGCCGCCGCCGTCGGGTATCCGGCCGACCTTCTTGATGTCGACGTGCACCATGTGGCCGGGCCAGCGCGCGACGATCCGCCGGGGTTCGCGGTTGCTGTCTGCGGTCGGGTCGAGGAATCTGCGTCGGTTCACGCCCGGATGTGCCAGGTGCCGACTGACGGTGCGCACCGGGAGCGGGAACCCGTCGGTGGCCGGCTCGAGGGCGATACGCCGCGCCGACCACTTCTTCTCGCGTCGCAACTGCTCGATCCGGGCGACGACCTCGGCCGTCGCGTCCACCGGGTTGCTGAGCGCGACGTCACCCGGCCGCGCACGCGCGGCGCTCAGCGCCCCGACACGGGTGCCTCGCTCAGCGTCCGGCGGGTGACGAACCGTCGCGGCGTCCCCGACAGCGGATCGCTGAACTCCAGTTCCCGCGCGAGTAATTGGAGTGGGAGGGAATGATCGTCCGGGGCCTCGGGCAGCAGGTCGGGATACCAACGGTCGCCCAGGATCCCGGCCCCGAGCGCTGCCAGATGCACCCGCAACTGGTGCATCCGTCCGGTGTGTGGACGCAGAACCGTGTGCAGCACAGCACGTCCGGAGGCGCTCACGCCGGTCCCACTCACCTCGACCACCGTCTCGGCGTTGGGCTCACGGAAGTTGTCGACGACCACCCGTAATTCGCCGCGCCGCGCCTCGATGTGGTTGCGGTAGACGATGGGAAGGGCACGCCCGGCAAGCGCCGGTGCGTCCGGGTCCCACCCGGGCGGTCGCGCCGACACCGCCTCGTAAACCTTCACGACCCGCCGCTTTTCGAAAAGCGACTGGTATGCGCCGCGCGTCGCGGGACGGGCCGAGAACATCACCAGGCCGGCGGTCGCTCGGTCGAGTCGATGGATCGGCGTCAGGTCCGGGTTGTCGAGGCGGGTCCGCAACCGGACGAGCGCGGACTCGCGCAGGTATCGCCCGCCCGGGGTGGTCGGGAGGAAGTGCGGCTTGTCGATCACGACGAGGTCGTCGTCGACATGCAGGATCTCCTCGTGGAACGGCATCGGTTCCTCCACCGGCAGATCGCGGTAGTACCAGACGAACCGATGCGCGCCCAGCGCGGTGCCGCGACCAATCGGACTGCCGTCGGAGCCCACGATCTCGCCGGCGTCGAACCGCCGGTACAGGTCGTCGGCGTCCAGGTGGTCGAACCTCGCGACGACGTACGCGGCGATCGTTGCCCACGGACCGGACGTCGGGACGCGCAGGCGCGTCGGTCCGATCCCGTTCTTGACGGGGAGCGGTGAGGGCATCGGCACGCCCGTCATCATCCCACCGCCTGCCGGCGCGTCCGTGCCGCGGGTCGCGCCGAGACGTGGGCGGGACTGCCCGGTCTACAAGTGACCGCCGGGCCCCGCGACGCGGAACCCGGCGATCTCCTGGGGCGTGTGATCAGTGGAGCCCGACGACCTCCTGGGCGATGGCGGCCAGGCGGGTCTGGGCGGCCGACACGACGCTGTGCCGGTTCTTGTGGGCCTCCTCGTACGCGACGATCGCGCGCACGTCGGCCGGTTCGGTCAGTTCCTTGACCGCGGCGACCGCCTGGGAGACGTTGAGGCTGTCGTAGTCGGGGATCGGGAGTTCCTCGGTGGAGAGGATCCCGGTTGCACTGCGGGCTGTGTGGATCGCCCGGGCGGTCCCGTCCGCACCTTCGCGGCGGGTGACCCGTTCGGCGGTCTCGAGCGCGGCGTCCCGGCTGGCCGTCAGGGTCTTCGTGGCGACGTCGCCGGCATGGGCACCACGCGCCAGCAGCGCCCCGAGGGCGGGCCGCGTCGAGCGGGCGGCGTCGATCGCGCGGTCGATGCCGCGGGTGGACCACATCACCGGCAGGTTGACGATGCGGACCGCGGCGCCCGCGGCGGCCTGCAGCGGGGTGCGCCGCAGCGCGGCGGGTCCGCCGAGCGCATCCTCGGCCAGCACGGTGGTCAGCCACTCCACGGTCGCGCTGTGGGCGGTGATCAGCCGGTCGGCCAGGCCGACGACCGCGGGGGCCTGGGCTGTCGTGGCGAGGGCCTTGAGGTAGCGGGCGCGGGCGAGGAGCTGGTGCTCGAGCGCGAGGTCGCCCAGCAGTGCCTCGTCGAACGGCTGGGCCTGTTCGGCCATGGCCTTGACCGCGGCGGCGGCGCGGCCGACGAACGGGCCGATGACGTCGGGCAGTCCGCCCAGTTCGCGGATGGTGCGCTCGATGGCTTCGGCGCGGGCCCGGCCGTTGGCGGCGTTCTCGGTCAGTTCGCGGCGGACCGCGTCGGTGCGGGCCTGGGGAATGCGGGTCTCGGCGACCTGGATCTCGGTGTTGGTCAGGTCGAGCAGTGCTCGCAGCTGTGTGAGCAGCGTAGCGGTGTCGGTCTTGGTCATCGTGCGTTCGCTCCTTCGGTCGATGTCATCGATGGGGCTCACCGACGTGACACGATTCGGCTACCCGGCTCCTACCGACGGGTAACACAGTGTGAGGGAGGGCACATCCAGCGGGGTGCGATCCGGGGACTGCTGGTCCGGCCCCGACGCCGGCGATCAGTCCGCGCGCGACATCACCGCCACCAGGAACTCGGAATCGTCGGTGAACGGGCGCAGATCCCAGGTCGAGAGCTTCAGGTCCACCACGAGGCCGTTGGCCGCGGCGTCGGCGAGGAACTGCGGGAACTCATAGCCCCGGTTGGCGCCGAACCCCACGACCGCCCGGCCGGTGGGCGCGAGATGACGGGCGAATCCCGCCAGGACCGCGCCCCGGGTGGACGGCGCCAGGAAGGTCATCACGTTGCCCGCGCAGACGATGACGTCGAAATCGGCGGCGACCCCGCGGGCCGGCAGATCCAGCTCGGCAAGATCACCGACGAGCCAGGTCGGGCCGGGATGGTCCTCCTCCGCGGCGGCGATCAGCACCGGATCGACATCGACGCCGACCACCACGTGACCGGCATCGTGCAGGTAGCCCCCCAGGCGCCCCGGTCCGCACCCCGCGTCGAGGACCCGTCCGCCGCGGCCGAGCATCGCGTCGACCAGGCGCGCCTCGCCGACGATGTCCTGGCCCTCCGCCGCCATCGCCCGGAAGCGCTCCACGTACCACGTGGAATGCGCAGGATCGGCAGCGGTGATCTCTTCCCACTGGCTGGGGGTGCGATCGCTGGGAGTACGTGCACTCATCGTCGGTTCCTCCTCGATTCGGCCGCGCGGCACGCCGCGGTCACCTGTGCGGCCCACCTTAGGCACCCGGGGCGTCGGCCCGCCGATTCCCGCCCGCCCGAGGCCCGGTCACCGACGTGTCTCGGGCCGGTTGACATTTCCGCGCCCGGGGGCAAATCTCCGGTGGGACGAATCCGACGACGGCGGCCGTGGTGGGAGTCGTGCACCCTGCTCGCCCGACCTCCGGTGCAAAGGAGCGCGATGTGAGTTCCCGCGATGTGAATTCCCACGCCCAGCCCGACCGTCCGGTTCCGGGCGAGGGGCCCGGCGCCGGGAACCGGCCCGGCGCGGCGCGGCCTATCCGCCGGTATCGCAGGGGCCGGGCTCATCGCCTGGAGAACGCACTGATGAGCGCGCTGGTCCGGGCCGGCGTCGTCCCGCACTCGTACCTGCTGACCACCCGGGGCCGTCGCACCGGCCGGAAGCGCGCCAACCCGGTCACGGTCGTCGAGCATGCGGGCCGGCGTTGGCTGGTAGCGCCCTACGGTGTGGTGCCCTGGGTGCTCAACGCGCGCGCTTCCGGCCGCATCGGCCTGACCCGCAGGTTCCGCACCCGTCACTACACGATCCGGGAGGTGTCGGCGCGGGAGGCCGGACCCGTCCTGCAGAAGTACGTGGCCATCGCGTCCGCGACCCGGGACTACTTCCAGGCCGACAAGAACGCCTCTACGGAGGAATTCGAGGCCGAGGCCGGTCGCCACCCGGTGTTCGAACTCGCCCCGTGCGGTACGTCCGAGGGCTGAACCGAACCTCTCCGGCACCGAACCTCTCCGGAACCGCGGAACCCCGGAGCGGCGGCCGGATCCGAAGGCAGATCCTTCCGCTCACCCGGGGCTGTTATTCATTCGTGACTGTTTGTTGCCGTTCGGTGATGTCGGCAGGGGTGGGAATGTCACCGTAGCGGGGCATGCTCGAGCACGTCAGGCTCAGGAGCATCAGCAGCAACGGTCGGGCGACGACCGTGCGGTGCGCACGAGGTTGGGACGTGACCATGGCGACCAGACCGGCATCCCCCGCTGTGTCCTCCGAGCGAACCGCGTCCTCCGAGCGGGCTGCCCCGCTCGTCGAGAGCCCCGGGGTCGGGTGGATTCTGTTGACGCTCTTCGGCCTCGGTGGGGGACTGGTGGCGGCGTCGATCGCCGGGTCGTTCCTGATCGGGATCTCGGTGGTGCTGCTCGTCGGCGGGCTGGCCGCGGTGCTCGTCGCCGCCGTGTGATCTCCGGTCCCGGCTGGGGAAGGTCGGGACCGGACCCATCGCCCGCACCGGCCTTTGCGCAGCGGGTCGCGCGTGCGACGCTGGGGTCATGGTGTTCGTCCTCTCCGACCCCACCCGGCACGCGGCTCCCGAGGCCGCGGGCCTGCAGGTGACGCCGTCCTACGCGCCAGTGCGCCGGCTGGACTCGGGCGCGCTCGCGGCGGTGGAGGTCCAGTTGCGCGGCCCCGCGGACGGGCCGCTCGCCACCGCGGAGGCCCTGCGGGCCGCGGCGCGGACCATGAGCGAGAAGCGGCACCTCGACCGGCTCAAGTGGTCGGTCGCGCAGTCGCGGCCGGTCCGGAACGTACCCGCGCTGGTGGCAATGGACCTCGAGTCGGTCGAGAGCCTCGACGCTCCCGATTCGGAGGGATTGCGGCGCGACGTCGTGGTGATCACCGAGGAGTCCCTGACGGCCAACCCGTCGCGGACGCTGCGCGCGGTGGCCGACGCCCGCCGCGGCGGCAAGGTCGTCGCGGTCGACGAGGTCGGGTCGCGTCCGCAGTCCCTGGCCCTGTTGCCGCTCGTCGAACCGGACGTGATCATCCTCGCGGCGCGGCTGCTGGCCCATCGTGCGGACACGGACACCGCCCGCACCGCGCACGCCGTGGCCGCCCAGGTCGAACGGACGGGCGCGCTCGTGATCGCGGACGGCGTCGACTCGGAACTGTGCCGGCGACGGGCGCTGGGGCTCGGGGCCACGTACGGGCTCGGCGCGCTGTACCCCGCCGTCGACACCCCGGAACAGCTCGACGAGGAGGGGATCGACCCCTTCCCGCCCGCACCCGTCCGCAGCGTCCGCCCGGAGGAGGCCCGCACCCCGTTCGCGATCGCCTCGGTGGGGCGCCGGCCCGTGCGCAGCCTCAAGCGCCTCCTGGTCGCGATGAGCACGAACCTCGAGAAACAGGCCGGCGCCGCGGGCCCGGAGACCATCGTGCTCGGCACCTTCCAGTACGCCCGGCACTTCGGGGAGCGCACCCGCGCCCGGTGGCGGTACATGGCGGACCGGATCGCGTACGCCGGGGTGTACGGCGTGGGCCTCGGGCACTACGCGGAGGCGGGCATCCACCACGCGCCGCTCGACCCGGACGACCCGCTGGTCGAGGAGTGGAACGTCGTCGTCCTCGGCCCGCACTTCGCGTGCGTGCTGTCGGCCGTGGACCTGCATCGCGGCACCGCCGACCTCGACCGCGAATTCGACTACGTCGTCTCGTACGACCGCGACACCGTGGTGCGCTGCGCCCGCTCGATCATGGACCGGTTCACGACGACGTAGGGCCGTCCGGCGCGGGTGCCACCGGGCCGATCAGGACCCCCGGGTTCAGGATGCCCGCCGGGTCGAGAGCCGACTTGGCCGCCCGCAGGACCGCCGCGAACGGCTCGGGGCGTTGACGGTCGTACCAGGGCCGGTGATCCCGGCCGATCGCGTGGTGATGGGTGATCGTGCCGCCCGCGGCGAGGATCGCCTCCGACACGGCGGCCTTGATGTCGTCCCACTGGGCCACCGTGCTGCCCCACCGGCCCGCGGCGTAGATGCCGAAGTAGGGGGCGGGGCCGTCCGGGTACACGTGGCTGAACCGGCACGCGATCACCCCCGTCGCGCCCGCCCGGCGCAGCGCGTCGTTCGCGGCGTCGTGCACCGCCGCCCGCAGAGAATCGAATGTGTCCCACGTGCAGGCGGTTTCGAAGGTCTCGACGATCATCGACCGCGCGGCGAGGGCGTCGCGCAGGTACGGCATGCGCAGGAACGACGACCGCCACCTGCCCGCGGCGTCCGTGTCCCTCTCGTCGCCGGCCGAGCCGGTGCGCCGCGGCGCCTCCGGCGCGGTGCGCCTCGGCGCCTCCGGCGCGGTGCGCCGCGGCGCCTCCGGCAGGGTGCCGCCGTGCCCGCGGCACAGTTCGACGGCGCGGTCCATCCAGGCGTCCACGGGATGATCGGCCGACTCGAAGGCGAGCAGGAGGACACCGCCCGCCGACGGCGTGGCCGCGTTGACGAACGCCTCGACGGGGTCCAGCAACCGGCAGTTGGCGGGCCGGAGACCGGACTGGGCGACGGCGCGGGTCGCCGCCACCGCCGCTCCGTAGTCGGCGAAGTGCACCGACGCGTCCGCCCGCCACCGGGGGCGCGGATGCAGCCGCATCCAGGCCTCGGTGACGACACCGAGGACCCCCTCCGATCCGAGGAACAGGCGATCCGGCGACGGCCCCGCTCCCGAGCCGGGCAGGCGACGCGACTCGCACGTGCCCGCCGGGGTGACGACCCGCATCGACTCCACCAGATCGTCGATGTGGGTGTATCCGGTCGCGAAGTGACCTCCCGAACGCGTGGCCAGCCAGCCTCCCAGCGTGGAGAACTCGAACGACTGCGGGAAGTGGCGCAGGGTCAGACCGGACGGGCGCAGTTCGTCTTCGAGCGCGGGACCCAGGGTGCCCGCGCCGATGCGGGCCGCCCGGCTCGTGCGGTCGATCTCCCGAACTCCTTCGAGGGCACCGAGATCCATGCTCACCACACCGGAGAAGCCGCCGTCGAGCCGCGGCTCGACACCGCCGACGACGGAGGTGCCGCCGCCAAACGGAATCACGGCCACGTGCGCCCGGGCGCACCAGTCCAGGACGTCCACGATCTCGGCCTCGACGGTCGGCCGCACGACGAGGTCGGGCGGATGGCGCAGGTCGCCGAGCAGGTTCCGGACCACATCCCGGAACGCGCGCCCGTGGGTGTGGGCGGCCCGGTCCGCCGGGTCGGAGGAACACAGCGCCGCAAGGGAATCCGGCGGGGCGATCCGCGCGGGCGGCAGTCCGAGCGACTGCACGTCGGGCGGCGGGTGGTCCGTCAGGTCGGCGCCGGGCAGCAGGGCCGAGGCACGATCGACCAGGTCCCGCAGCTCGGCGCCGCGCACCGCGTCCTCGACAGTGCCCCAGCCCCACCAGGAACGCGTGCCGGATCCCGTCACCGGACCCGCCTCGCGGTCCGCAGGTTCACCAGGCCGCGTCCGGCGTCGACAGCACGAGGTCGGCGGTGGTGGTGAAGCCGACGGGTCCGTGCGGGACCCGGCCGGCCCGTTCCAGCCCCAGATGCGCGGCACGGCCGGCCAGGCGCAGCGTCGCGATCTGATTGCCGAAGAACGGTCCCGTCGCCTTGGTCCACTCGATCGGCACCGGCGGCACCTCCGACACGCGCCCGAGCACGAAGCGCACGCTCCGTTCCATCGCCCGGCTCCAGGAGATGCGGAACACCGCCCGGACCGCGGCGGGCACGTAGTTGTGCAGCGGCGAGCAGGTCAGCTGATACACCCGGGTCGACATCGGATCCGGGAACAACGCCTGCGCGACGTAGGCGTGGTGCACGTCGCCCGAGAGCACGCAGATCGTCGCGGGGGGACGGCCGGACGGGCCGGTGCAACGGCCCCGGCCGATGTCGGCGAAGAGCCGGGCGAGCCGGTCGAACGAGTCGCGGAACGCCGCCCAGTGCTCGAGATCCGCGCCGCGACGGACGATCTCCGCCCAGCGGGCGACCCGATTCCCGCGTACCCCGGCGGCGAGCCGCTCGTCCCAGGACTCGAGGTCGTGCAGTGCCCGCGGCAGCAGCCACGGCAGCGACGTCCCGACGAGCAGGTGGTCGTAGTCGCCCTGGGTCTGCCGCTCGATCCAGGAGAACTCCGGGTCCGAGACCATCTCCCGCCGGCCGCCGGCCAGGACCCGCCCGCACCGCGAGTCGATCACGAGCAGCCGCACCCTTCCGAAGTCGCGCCGGTAGGACCACTGGGCGCCCTTCGCGCCGTCGGCCTCCTCGTCCGCGGCCGACGCGAACTCGCGCAGCAGCGGCTCGGCGTCCCCGTCGGCCTTCCGGACGCGCTGGTACAGCGCGTTCTCCGCCAGCTGGACGGGGTCGAGGTTGCCGAGGTGCTGGTACACCCAGTACGACGCCAGCCCACCGACGATGCGTTCCTCCCACCAGGAGGTGGCCTCGACCTCGTCGCGCCAGGACTGCGAGGTGTTCCAGTCGTCGTGCACGTCGTGGTCGTCGAAGATCATCGACGTGGGGACGGTGGACAGCAGCCACCGCACGTGCGGATCGGACCACGACTCGGCGTAGAGCCAGGTGTACTCCTCGTAGTTGCGGACCTGCGGGCCCGGAGGCTCGTCGAGGTCGTGGCGTTCGCTGACTCGCTCGAGTGTCTGTTCGGACAGTTCGTCGGCGTAGACCTGGTCGCCGAGGAGCAGCAGCGCGTCGGGCCACCGGTCCGGTGTCCGGGTCATCATGCGCTGCGCGTATGCGTCGAGGGCGTCGGCGCCGAGCTTGTCGTCGTTCTCGGTGGCGGACGTGGTGGCGAACCGGCACGAACCGAAGGCCAGTTCGAGTGGCCCGCCGTCGCTGAGGGTGCGGACGACGGACGCGGGGAAGTCTGGGTGCGGCCAGACCGGATCGCCGTCGAGGCGGACCTCGTACGGAGTGGTCGAGCCGGGCTCGAGGTCCTCGATCACCACCAGTGCGTAGTGGTGGCCGGCCACGGTCCAGGTGTGCTCCCGGTGGCCGAGAATCTCGACGGTGCACGGCTCCGACGTCTCCACCCACACGGTGGCGTCGCTGCGACCGACGTGCCGAAGGACCGGGCCCAGGATCAGCTCTGCCATGGCGCCACCTACCTCGGGGTTCGGATCGGCGATACAGCCATGCGCACGAGCCTACTGGTCCGCGGGGTCTCCGCGGCCCGGCTCGGCCGATTCGTCGCCGGGGGTGGTGCCGGGCGCCGATGCGGAGGATCGTGAGGGGTGCCGGGCGACCGGCGGCCAGGTGTGCACCGCGAGGGGATCGGAGCGAAACCGTTGAGTACCGAGCACAGGCCCGAGGATCCGCTGGAGAACATCGACGAGGACACGAAGCGCCGCGCGAAGGAACAAGCGGAGGAGATGCAGCGCCGGTACGAGCCGGGGGCTCGGCCGACGGTGACGCTGCCCGGGACCGGGGGGACGGTGTCGGGCACGGCGTTCGCCGACCTCGTCGACACGGGGTCCGACGAGGTCGACGAGGAGGGCGACACCGCCTCCGGACGCTGAGCCCCGCACCGCGGGGAGGCGCTGAGCCCCGCACCGCGGGGAGGCGCTGAGCCCGGACGGCGGTCACATCCGGGCGAGCAGCGCGTCCAGCGCGTCGTAGCTCTGGCCGAGACCCTCGGCCATGCCGGAGTTCAGCATGCCGTCACGTTCCTCGGGCGTGTGGAACTGCGAGACGGTGACCACGCGGGTGCGGCCGTCGCCGAGGTCCTCGAATGTCGCGGTGTCGATGGCGACGTATGCCGGCATCCCGTCCCACTCGAAGGACTGCACGATGCGGTCCTTGGGCGTGATCTCCCGGAATCGCCCTTCGAATCCGTGGGTTTCGCCGTCGCTGTGCTCGACGAACCGCCAGTGTCCACCCCGTTCGAACTCGTAGCGTTCGACGTCGAGCCGGTTGCCCCGGCCCCACCACTGGGCGAGCAGTTCGGGCTCGGTGTAGGCGGCCCACACGCGGTCGCGGTCGGCGGCGAAGACGCGCTCGACCCGGATCTCGCGCTCGCTGGGCGTCGTAACGGCAAGCGAAGCAGAGGGATTCGTGGTGGTCATGACGTTCCTTTCGTTCGGTCGAGGAACTCCGCAAGGCGGTCCATGCGGCCCTCGATCATCTGCTGGTGGTTGCGGATCCAGTCCGCTTCCCGCTCGAGCGGGTTGGTGCCGAGCCGGCAGTAGCGCACCCGGCCCTTCTTCTCGGTGACGACGAGACCTGCCTCCTCGAGTAGCCGGACGTGTTTGGTGATCCCGGTCGGCGTCATCCGGTACCGGGCGGCCAGGTCGCTGATCGAGGCCGGTCCGGCACGCAGGTCCTGGAGGATCCCGCGCCGGGTGGGGTCCGACAACGCCGCGAACGTGGCATCGAGACTCGAATACTGAACCATTAGGTTCAGTTTTGCATCGGGGCGGAGCCCTGTCAACGGTCCGGGCGGGCCGATACTGTGCAGCTCATGCCGAAGTCCTTCGCCTTCACCACCGAGCTGGACCACCACGTCCGGGACGTGCACGCGGCCCTGATCGACGAGCGCTACTGGCTCGACCGGGTGGCGGACCGGGCGAGCGCTACCGCGGTGGTCGAGGAACCGCACGGTCCGGGCACCGTGCGCGTGACCGTCACGGACCGGTCCGAACCGTCGGAGCTGCCGTCGATCGTGCGCGGGATGCTGCGCGGACCGCTGGTCATCGAGCGCACGGACGAGTGGGGTCCGCTGGTAGGCGAGGCCGCCGAGGGGCGGCTGTCCGGAGGCGCCACCGGCCTGCCCGTCGCCCTCCAGGGACGCTCGCGGCTGCGGGTGAGCGAGACCGGCGGCACGTTCATCGACGTACAGGGGCAGGTCGTCGTCCGGGTCCCGGTCCTCGGGGGCCGGATCGAGTCGATGGTGCACGGAATGGTCCTGCAGATCGTCGAGAACGATCGGATCGCGATCGCGGCGTGGCTGTCGCGCTGACCTGCCCCGACCGCCCGCGCCGCGCCTGCTGCGCCGCCGCGGCGGCGAGCCCTGTCGCCGCGGTGTGATAAGCCGGTGGAGGACCGGAACACACCTAGCGACGAGGGGACCTGCGTGCTGACGCTGCACCGCGCCGAGCGCGCCGACACCCTGGCGGCCGCCCTCGCCGACCTGCTCGCCGTGCCCCTCGCCGACCCGTTCGCCCGCGAGCTCGTCGCCGTCCCCGCCAAGGGGGTCGAGCGGTGGCTGACCCAGCGGCTGTCGACGGTGCTCGGGGGTACCTGTGGCGACGGCGTCGCCGCCAACATCGACCATCCGTCGCCGGCACGGTTGGTGGACGAGGCACTGGCCGCCGCCACCGGCCGGGCGGCGGAGGACGACCCGTGGCATCCCGACCGGATGCTGTGGACGTTGCTCGACGTCGTCGACGACTGCCTCGACGAACCGTGGTGCACCGTTCTCGCCCGGCACCTCGGCCGCGACGGCGTCGATCACCGCACCGGCCGTCGCTACGCCACCGCCGCCCACCTGGCCGGCCTGTTCCGCAGCTACTCCACGCAGCGCCCGGAGATGCTCGTCGACTGGGCCGCCGGACGCGACACGGACGGCACCGGCCACGACCTCGCCGACCACCTCGGGTGGCAGGCACGGCTGTGGCGGCGGCTGCGCGAGCGCATCGGCGACGACAGTCCCGCCGAGCGGCTCACCGCCGCCTGCGCGCGGTTGCGCGCCGAGCCCGCGCTCGTGGACTGGCCGTCGCGGCTGTCGCTGTTCGGACCCACCCGGCTCACCGTCGCCCAGTGCGCCGTGCTGTCCGCGATCGCCGCGAACCGCGACGTGCACCTGTGGATTCCGCACCCCAGCCCGGCCATGTGGGAGGGGCAGGCGGCCGCGGCGCCGGTGCGCCGGCGCGCCGCCGACCGCAGCGCCCTCGCGGTGCAGCACCCCCTCCTGGCGAGCCTGGCCCGCGACGTGCGCGAACTGCGCGCGCACCTGGCCGGCCCCGAAGTCGCCGACGTGCACCACGCCGGCCGGCCCGGCCCCGACACCCTCCTCGGCCGGCTGCAGGACGACCTCCGCGCCGACCGGCCCCCGGCCCGCTCCGCGGTCGCCGACGGCACGATCCGCATCCACGCCTGTCACGGGCCGGCCCGGCAGGTCGAGGTGCTGCGCGAGTGCCTGCTGCACCTCTTCGCGGACGATCCGGGTCTCGAACCGCGCGACGTGGTCGTCATGTGCCCGGACGTGGAGACCTACGCGCCGCTCGTGCAGGCCGCCTTCGGCCAGGGCGCCCTCGCCCAGCGCGACGCTTCCGGACACCCCGGGCACCGGTTGCGGGTGCGTCTGGCCGATCGGGGCCTGCGCCGCACCAACCCGGTGCTGGCGGTCGTGTCGACGCTCGTGGACCTCGCCGACGCGCGGGTGACCGCCAGCGAGGTCCTCGACCTCGCCGCCGCCGCGCCGGTGCGCCGGCGGTTCGGTCTCGTCGACGACGACCTCGAACGGCTGCAGGAGTGGACCGCCGCCGCCGGCGCCCGATGGGGCATCGGCAAGGGGCAGCGAAACGCCTTCGGGCTCGGGGACTTCCCGCAGAACACGTTCGGTACGGCACTGGACCGGATCCTGCTCGGTGCGGCCGCCGACGAGTCGCAGAGCGAGTGGCTCGGGCTCACCCTCCCGCTCGACGACGTCGAGAGCAACGACATCGACCTGACCGGACGGTTCGCCGAATACATCGACCGGCTGACGGTGGCGTTGCACGGCCTGCGCGGCCCGCAACCGGCCGCGCAGTGGGCCGCCGCCCTCGCCCGCGCACTGGACCTGCTGACCGATGTCGAGCCCGCCGACGCCTGGCAGCTCGCCCAGGCGCACCGCGAACTCGCGGCCGCCGTCGAGCACGCCGGGCCGGCGCCGCTGCGGCTCGCCGACGTGCGAGCCATGCTGGCGGCCCGGCTCGCGGGGCGGCCGACGCGCGCGAACTTCCGCACCGGTGAACTGACCGTGTGCACGATGGTGCCGATGCGGTCGGTGCCGCACCGGGTCGTGGTCCTGCTCGGCCTCGACGACGAGGTCTTCCCCCGCACCGCGCACATCGACGGTGACGACGTGCTGGCATTGAACCCCTGTCTGGGAGAACGTGATCCGCGCAGCGAGGACCGGCAGTTGCTGCTCGACGCCGTCATGTCGGCGGGGGAGAAGCTGCTGCTGTTCTACACCGGTGCGGACCCGGTCACCGGCGCCCGCCGGCCCCCGGCGATCCCGCTCAGCGAGCTGCGCGACGTGGTCGAGACGATGGTCGGCCCCGAGGGCATGGCCGAGGTCGTCACCCGGCATCCGCTGCAGCCGTTCGATCCGCGCAACTTCCGGCCCGGCCGCCCGCTGAGCTTCGACCGGGCCGCGCTCGCCGGGGCGCGCGCCGCGCAGCATCCGGCGAGGCACCGGCCCGGGCTGCTGCACCGGCCGCTCGCGCCCGTCCCGCGCACCGACGTCGACCTCGCCGACCTCGTCGCGTTCGTCACCCACCCCACCCAGGCGTTCCTGCGGCAGCGGCTCGGGGTGCGGGTGCCCGACCGGGACGAGGACATCGCGGACGCCCTCGACGTCGGCCTCGACCCGCTCGCCCGGTGGGACCTCGGCGACCGCATGCTCGAGGCGCTGCTCGCCGGCGCGGACCCCGCGGACTTCCGGGCCGCCGAATGGCGGCGCGGGACACTGCCGCCGTACCGGCTCGGTGAGCTCGCGCTCGACGACGTCGCCGGCACCGTGGACGCCCTGGTGGCGGTGTGCCGGCCGATCTACACGGGACCGGCCGACACCGTCGACGTGAATGTCGACCTCGGCGACGGCCGGCGGCTGACCGGCACGGTCGGCGGGGTCCACGGCACCGTCGTCGCCCGCAGCACCTTCTCCCGGCTGGCGCCGAAGCACCGTCTCACCGCCTGGGTGCACCTGCTCGCCGTCGCCGCGTCGGACCGGCCGGGGCAGTGGCAGGCAATCAGCACCGGCCGCGGCCGGTTCCGCAGCACCCCGGCCTGGCGGTCCACGATCAACGCCCCCGCCGACGCGCTCGAGCAGCTCACCCGGCTCGTGGACCTGCGCGACCGCGGGCTGCACGAGCCGCTGCCGACGGCCACCGCCGCCGCCGCGGAGTACGCCGAGCGGCGACACCGCGGCGACTCCGTCGAGATGGGCGTCGACGCCGCCGCCCAGGAGTTCGGCTCCACCTACGGCGAACGCACCGACCGGCACATCACCTACCTGTACGGCTCCGGCGTGACGCTGCGGGACCTCACCGCCGTCGCCGCCCGCGACGACGAGCAGGCGTGGCACGGCGAGCCCACCCGGTTCGGTGCCCTCGCGCGACGACTGTGGGAGCCGTTGCTGTCCAACGAGATCCAGGGGCGTCCGTGACCCGAACCGTGTCGAAGTTCGACCTGCTCGGGTCGCTCCCGACGGGCACCACCGTGCTCGAGGCCAGCGCGGGAACCGGCAAGACCTACGCCATCGTCGGCCTGGCCACCCGGTTCGTCGCCGAGGGGGCGGCGGAGCTGTCGCAGCTGCTGCTGGTGACGTTCAGCCGCGCCGCGACGCAGGAACTGCGCGAACGCACCCGGGACCGGTTCGCCGGCGTCGCGCGGGCGCTGGCCGACCCGGAGGCCGCCCGGCACCACCCCGACGAGCTGATCCGGCACCTCGCCGGCGGCGACGTGGCCACGCACCGGCGCCGGCTGCTGCGGGCCCTGTCCGACTTCGACGCCGCCACCATCGCCACCACGCACGGGTTCTGCCAGCGCATGCTCGACGAGCTCGGTACCGCCGGCGAGCGGGACACCGACGCGGTGCTCGTCGAGGACGTCGACGACCTGACCATCGAGGTCATCGCGGACCTGTACCTGCGCCGGTACGGGCGGGCGGACAGGGCACCGATCTCGCACGCCGAGGCCGCGGAGGCCGCGCGCGCCGCGGTCTTCGACCCCCAGGCCGCCCTCGCCCCCGAGGACGCCGACGGCACGCCCGCCGGGGAACGCGTCGAGTTCGCCCGGGCCGTGCGGGCCGAGGTCGACCGGCGCAAGCGCCTCGCGGGCCTGCGGGACTACGACGACCAGCTCGCGCTGCTGCACGCGGTGCTGACCGACCCGGAGCACGGCGAGGCCGCGTGCCGCCGCATCGGCTCCCGCTTCCGCGTCGTGCTCGTCGACGAGTTCCAGGACACCGACCCGCTGCAGTGGGAGATCCTGCGCAGCGCATTCCACCGCCGCACGACCCTCGTCCTCGTCGGCGACCCGAAGCAGGCCATCTACGCGTTCCGCGGCGCCGAGGTGCTGAGCTACCTCGGCGCGATGGAGTTCGCCGACGGCCACCAGGAACTCGTCTGCAACTGGCGCAGCGACGGGAACCTGCTCGCCGCCCTCGACCACCTGTACGGCGGTGCGGCCCTGGGTGATCCGCGGATCGTCGCGCACCGGGTGGAGGCGGCGCAGCCGGCGTCCCGGATCGCCGGGGCAGCGCCGCTGCGGCTGCGGCACCTGCCGCGTACCGGGGCCGGCCCGTGCGGCGCCTCCGGTTTCCCGAAGGCCCAGGCGCTGCAGGAACGGGTGGCACGCGACGTCGCGGCCGACGTCGCGGCCCTGCTCGGTGGCGACGTCACCGTCGACCTCGGGGCCGGCCGCCGCTCCGTCGAACCCGGCGACGTCGCGGTCCTGGTGCGCACCAATGCGCAGGTCGCCCTCGTCCACGGGGCGCTCACCGGTGCCGGGATCCCGGCCGTGCTGGCCGGCGGGACGAGTGTCTTCGCGACCCCGGCCGCGCGGGAGTGGCTGCGGGTGCTGCAGGCACTCGAACAGCCGCACCGCCCCGACCGGGTGCGGTTGGCCGCTCTGACCTCGCTGATGGGCCGCACCGCCGAGGACGTCGATACCCGGGGCGACGAACTCGTCGCCGCGATCGGCACCCTGCTGCGCGAACTGGACGTCGTGTTCGAGCGGTCCGGGTTCGCCGCGCTCTTCGAGCGCCTCGCCGCGTTCTGCGACCTCGAACCGCGCCTGCTGGGATGGCCGGGCGGCGAGCGGGAACTGACCGATCTGCGGCACCTCGCGCAACTGCTCGACGAGACCGCGTCGGCCGAGGCGCTGGGTGTCACGGCGCTGACCCGCTGGCTGACGGAACGGATCGCCGAGGCGGGCACGGCCCGCGCCGACCGCAGCCGCCGCCTCGACAGCGACGCCGCCGCGGTGCAGGTGCTCACCGTCCACGCCAGCAAGGGCCTCGAATTCCCCGTCGTGTACGTGCCGTTCGCGTGGGAGTCGGGTGTGCGGTCGAAACCCGACCGGCTCCTGCTCCACGACGACGACGGCCGCCGCATCCTCGACGTCGGCGGCGAGGGCAGCGCCGGCTACGGCGAGCGCCGCCGGCGCCACGACGAGGAGGTGGCCGGCGAGGAACTGCGCCTGCTCTACGTCGCGCTGACCCGCGCCCGCTGTCACCTGGTGCTGTGGTGGGCTCCGGGGTACAGCACCTCCGGTGCCCCGCTGCACCGCATGCTCTTCGGCCGCGTGCCGGGCACGTCCGAGATCGCCCACAAGGCGCGCGTGCCCGAGGATCCGATCGTGGCGCAGCAGCTGACCGGGTGGGCCGGCCGGGCCGCCGGCACGGTGTCCGTCGAGGCCGTCGGATCGGCGCCGATCCCCGCCGTCACGTGGGTGTGGCCGCACGAGACCGTCGTGGAGCTCGAGGCCGCCCGCTTCGACCGCGAGCTCGACGACGCCTGGCGGCGCACCTCGTACACCGCCCTCACCGCCGCCGCCCACGACGGGCCCGGCGCGGGCGGCGAGGCCGAACAGCCCGCGAAGACCGACGAACCGGAGGAACCCCCGCTGCTGCCGGCCGAAGCGGAGGACGACGGCATCGTGTCCCCGATGAACCCCCTGCCGGGCGGGGCCGTGTTCGGCACCCTCGTGCACGCGGTGCTCGAGGTCGTCGACACCGCGGCCGCCGATCTCGGGGCGGAACTGCTGCGCTGTTGCCGCGACACCGTCGCCGAACAGCTCTCCGACGTCGACCCCGAGGAGCTGGCCGTGGCCCTGCTGCCGGTCCTGCGCACCCCGCTCGCCGGGGCCGCGGGCACGCTCGCCGACATCGCTCCCGCCGACCGGCTCGCCGAACTCGACTTCGAGCTGCCCCTCGCCGGTGGTGACGACCCCGTCGCCACCACCGTCACCCTCGACGGTGTCGCCCGGCTGCTGCGTGCCCACCTGCCCGCCGGCGACCCGTTCGCGTCCTACGCCGAACTCGTGGGCACCCTCGAGCCGACCCCGCTGCGCGGCTACCTCACCGGCAGCATCGATTCGGTGCTGCGGATCCACGGCACCGAGCCGCGATTCGTGATCGTCGACTACAAGACGAACCGGCTCGGGCCGGAGGAGCTCACCACCGCCCACTACACCCGGGACCGGATGGCCGAGGAGATGCTGCGCGCCCACTACCCGATGCAGGCGCTGCTGTACGCCGTTGCCCTGCACCGGTATCTGCGGTGGCGGCTGCCCGGGTACGACCCGGCCGTGCACCTCGGCGGCGTGCAGTACCTGTTCGTGCGCGGCATGGTCGGCCCGGACACCCCCGCGGGCTGTGGCGTGTTCGACTGGGTGCCGCCGCCCGCCCTCGTCGCCGAACTGTCCGATCTGCTGGCAGGCAAGGAGGTCCCGTGACGAACGCCCAGGTGGCCCAGCGCGGGAAGGGGGCCCTGCGGGCCTTCAACGAGGCCGGGGTGCTCGCGGCCGCCGACGTGCACGTCGCGTTGCGGCTGGCCCAGCTGTCCGGGGAGACCGCCGAGGACGTGCACCTCGCGACCGCGCTGGTCGTGCGTGCCGTGCGCGCCGGTTCGGTGTGCCTGGACCTGACCCGGTTGCGGGAGGTCACCGTCGACGAGGCCGCCGAGGTGGATCTCGCGGCGCTGCCGTGGCCGGACGACGACGCCGTCGTCGCCGGGTTGCGCCGCAGTCCGCTCGTCGTCGGCGGCGACCGCGGTCCGCTGCGTCCGCTGCGCCTGGTGGACACCGCCGACGGTCCGCTGCTGTACCTCGACCGCTACTTCCGTCAGGAGGAGACGGTCCGGCAGATCCTCGACGCCCGCGGGCTCGGTCATCCCGTCGTCGACGAGCAGACGCTCGAGCGGGGGCTGCGGGAGTTGTTCCGGGACCAGCACGACCCCGGCCGCCCGTCCGTCGCACCGGATCGGCAGCGCATCGCCGCGGCGCTGGCCGCCACCGGGTGGACCACGGTCATCGCCGGCGGGCCGGGCACCGGCAAGACCCACACCGTCGCCCGGATCCTGGCGCTCCTGACCACGCTGCACGGCCCCGCCCTGCGCATCGGATTGGCCGCGCCCACCGGCAAGGCCGCGGCCCGGCTGCAGGAATCCGTCCGCGAGCAGGCCGAGCCGCTGGGCCTGCGCGCCGACCTGTCCGCGATGACCCTGCACCGCATGCTCGGCTGGCAGCGCGGCCGCACCCGGTATCGCTACCACGCCGGCAACCATCTGCCCTACGACGTCGTGGTCGTCGACGAGACGTCGATGGTGTCGCTGACCATGATGTGCCGGCTGCTCGAGGCCGTCCGCCCCGGCACCCGCCTGATCCTGGTGGGCGACCCGGACCAGCTGACCTCCGTCGACGCCGGCGCCGTCCTGGCCGACCTCGTCGCCCGTCCCGTCACCGCCGCGGGAAACCCCGTCCTCGGCCGCGTCGTCGGACCCGACCTCGACGCCGGCGACGACCCCGCCGAGGCGGCGCTCTCGCCGGGGGAACGGAACCGGCTGCGCGGCGGCGTGATCCGGCTCAGCCGCGGCCGGCGGTTCGGTGGCGACATCGCACACCTGGCCGTCGCCGTGCGGGAGGGCGACGCCGACGCGGTGATGCGGATTCTCGGGGGCGGTGGCACCGAGGTGTCCTTCCACGCGCCGAACGACCTGGAGGCCCTGCGGCACGACGTCGTCACCACCGCCGCGACCGTCACCGCCGCCGCCGTCGCGGGCGACGCCGTGACCGCGCTCGAGCAGTTCGAGACGCACCGCCTGCTGTGCGCGCACCGCGAGGGGCCGTACGGGGTGCAGTGGTGGGCGCGGCGGGCGATGGAGTGGATCGCCACCGACACCGGCCGGCGGCTCGACGCCGAGCGCTGGTACCCGGGTCAGCCGCTGCTCGTCACCGCCAACGACCACGAGACCCGCATCTACAACGGCGACACCGGCGTCGTGGTCGTCGCCGCCGACGGCGAACCCGTTGCGGCGTTCGCGCGCGGCAAGGAGCCGTTCCGGCTCCACCCGAGCCAGCTGTCGGCCGTGCAGACCGTGTACGCGATGACGATCCACCGCAGCCAGGGCAGCCAGTACGGCACGGTCTCGGTGATCCTGCCCCCACCCGAATCCTCTTTGTTGACCCGCGAATTGCTGTACACCGCGATCACCCGTGCGCGCGGTCACGTGCGCCTGATCGGCACCGAGGAAGCCGTCCGCGCCGGGGTCGAGCGGCGGGTGCTGCGAGCCAGCGGCCTGCGCCGGCAGCTGCCGGGCCCTCGAGCCGTCCGGTGATACCAAAGTGGTAGCATCGGACTCATGGCCATGACACTCCGGTTGACCGAAGGGCAGGAGCGAGCACTTGCGCTGTTGGCGGAGGCCGACGGTGTGAGTAAGCACGAGGCGACGGTGCGTGCCATCACGGAGGCGGCGGCGCGGCGCGTGCGGGACACGCGGGTGCAGGCGTTGTCCCGTGACGGCCGGGAGCGATACGCCGCGCTGCTCGACCGATTGGCTCAGTGAACGTCGAGTACCTGGAACTCGAGGATCTGCTCGCGCTTGCGGCGGATCTGGGGGTGCCGCACATTCGCGATCTCGGTCTCCTGGATTCGGCTGCGCACCGACCTCGCTCCTCGTTTTTCGGGCGTGATGCCTATCCGTCGATCCACGGGAAGGCCGCGGTGCTGCTCGAATCGATCGCGCGGAACGATCCTCTGGTCGACGGCAACAAGCGGCTCTCGTGGATGGCGGTGTTCGTCTTCTACGGCCTCAACGGGCTCGATCTCGACGCGCCGGATGACGACGCGTACGACCTGGTGATCGCCGTCTCTACCGGGACGATCGACTACCGGGCAGCAGCCGAGACACTCGCCGGCTGGACGTAGCGTAGGTCCCCGACGAGCCGTATGAACCGCCGTGCGCCGGAGCGCCGAGTCGGGTCGGAACCCCAGCGGCGACGGGCGCGCGGTGCTCGACCAGGTGCCGGACGACATGCCCGGCGTCCGCGCCGGCCCCGCCGACGAGCATCGAGCGGAACGACGACTGGAAGCACAGCCCGGTGAAGTACAGGCCGGGGGTGTCGGTCACCACCCCGTGCTCCTCGAGCGGCCAGCCGTCCGGGCCGAGCGCCGGCAGGTCGATCCAGTCGTAGACCTGGCGGAAACCGGTGCACCACAACACGTTCGTCACGTCGAGGACGCGACCGCCGGCGAGGACCGGGCGGCCGTCGACGACACCGGTGACCCGTTCGGTGATCCGTTCGACGCCGAGCTCGGTGAGATCCTCCCGCTTGACCCGCAACAGCGGTGCGCCGTGCCGACGCCCGTGTTCGCGTGCCTTCCGGCCGAGCGGGGTGCGTACGGAGAGCACGTGGCCCCACACGAACCACACGACCGGGAAGAGCACCCGCATCCGGCGGCTCTCGAGCCGCACCGGGAGCTGCCCGGTGTCGCGGCCGCACAGGATCGTCGGATGGGACGTCGCCACCTCGTAGGCGAGGTCGCCGCCGGAGTGGGAGGCGCCCACCACGAGCACCGGCCCGTCGTTCAGCTGTGTCGGATTGCGGTACTCGCTCGAGTGCAGCTGCACGATCCGCGGGTCCAGCTCCGCCGCGAATTCCGGGATGCTCGGGGTGCGGCCGAACGTGCCGGTCGCGACGACGACGTTGCCGGCCTCGATCCGCATCTCGCCGCAGTCGAGGAGGAATCGGTCGCCGTCGCGCGACAGCCGCCGCACCCGGGTGCCGCCCGTGACGGGGAGATCGAACCGCGCGGCGTACGCCTCGAGATAGTCGGCGACGTCGTCCTTCGTCGGGAACCGGTGTGGATCGCCGGGGAACGGCATGCCGGGCAGGCCGTCGTATCCGGCGGGACTGTACAGGCGCAGCGAATCCCAGTGGCTGCGCCAGTTGTCGCCGATCCGCCGGTTCGCGTCGACGATCAGGAAGGGGCGGCCGTGCCGGGCGAGGTGGTAGCCGGCGGACAGACCCGCCTGGCCCGCGCCGATCACGACGGTGTCGATCCGTCGGGGTGCACTGTCGGTGGTCATGGGGAACTCCTGGCTCGAGGGGTCTGGACGGATGACGTTAGGCGCCGCCGGCATCGGCCGCGTCGGGCGAAGTATGTAGCCGGCCGCGGACCCGGATGGGTAATTCTGTGCAGCTCAGAGCAGGTGGTGCTCGTACGCGTATGCTGTCGCGGCCGCCCGGGACGACACGTCGAGCTTGGTGAAGATGTTGCTCAGGTGCCGCGCCACGGTCTTCTCGCTCAACACGAGTTCACGGGCCACGGCCCGATTGGTCTTCCCGGTGGCGACGGCCCGCAGCACCTCGACCTCGCGCGGGGTCAGCCGGCCCCGCGCGGCCGGCCGCGTCGGCATTCGCGCGAGGTCCCGCAGGTCCGGCTCGGCGTGCAGGTCCCGGAACGTCGCCGCCGCGGCCTCGTACTCGAGCCGCGCCGTCTCGGCATCGCCGAGCGCGTCACAGCAGCGACCCTGCAGCACCCGCACCCGCGCGCACTCGTAGGGCGCCTCGAACCCGCGCCAGAGCCCGCACGAGCGGCGCAGCCGGTCGAGGGCGGCGCGCGGTGCGCCCTCGGCGAGCAGGACGGCCCCGGTGACCTGCTCGGCGATCGCGCTCAACGCCGGAGCGTCCTGTTCGCGGGCCAGCGCCGCGAGTTCGTCGGCGCTGCGGCGTGCGGCCGCGACGTCGCCGACGGCGAGCGCGATCTCCGCGTGGCCCGCCAGCAGCCGCGGACGATAGAGGGGAAGGGATTCGCCGAGCGCCCGCCGGATCCCGGCGAGCGCCGCGTCGGTGTCGCCCTGACGCAGACGCAACAGCGCCATGCCCGGTTGGATCTCGCGGCCCAGCCGGCCGGCGCGGCGGTAGGCGTCCTCGGCCTCGTCGAACGCGCCGCGCAACCGGTGCAGTTCGCCCTGTTCGTACAGGGCCATGCCGACGGCCGGTTGCCCCGGCGGGTCCGACAGCCGACGGAACGCGAGCCGGGCCAGGTCCATGGCCTCCGTCCAGGCGCCCTCGAGTTGCAGGATCTGCGCGCGGTGTACGAGGCACTGTCCACGGAACGGGACGAGGCCGGGCTGGGCGTCGCACCAGCGGCCGAGTGCCCGCGTCCATTCCCTCGCCCGCTGCAGCTGGAACGTGCCCTGGCAGGCCTCGATCACCGCGCAGTACACCAGGCCGGCCACGACCGGCGAGACCTCTTCGAGGGTCACGCCGACCATCACCTCGTCCAGCGTGGCGAGACCGCCGGTGACGTCGCCGAGCAGGATGCGGCACTGCCCGATGCCGAGGGTGCTCAGCGCGACGAGGTCGGCGTCGCCGCAGGACCGGCCGATCGCCTGGGCTGCGGTGAACGCGGGCAGGGCGTCGGCCGGCCGGTTCGCATGCATGTCCTGCACCGCCGCCGGCAGCATCAGGAAGCCGCGCGTCGCGCAGTCGGGGCGTCCGGGCTCGCTCAGGTGCTGGGCCCGGGCGAGCCAGCCGCCGGCGCGCGCCACCTCGCCACGGTTCATCAGCAGGAAGCAGAGCCAGAACGCACTGCGCCCGGCCCGTTCGGGGTCGTCGGCGTCGACGTGGGCCGAGAACGCGCGTTCGTACAGCGTCACGCAGTCGTCGTCCCGGCCGACCAGATACGCGGACCGTGCGAACAGGTCGAGATCCTCGGCGGTGAGGGGCTCGTGCGCGTCGGCGGCGCGGAACGCGTCGAACGCCCGCGTCCAGTCCCGCGCGTGGAACGCTGCCCGCGCGTGGTCGAGCACCGTCGACGGGCCCATCCTCGCTCCCTGCGGCGACCGAACGTGCACCGAGTGGTTGCCTGCGATCCTACGCCCCCCGGCCTCCCGGTCCGGGGTGCACAGCGGGAGGTCAGTCCGGCAGGCCGGGCCGGGTACGGACCGGTGCCAGACCGGAGACGAGGACGACGGCGGTGATCGTTCCGGCGGCCATGATCGCGGCGAGCACCACGATCTGGAAGCGTCCGGCCTCGAGCGGGGACACACCCCCGAAGATCGCGCCGACGAAGGCGCCCGGCAGCGTCACCAGCCCGGTGGTCTTGGTCTGGTCGGTCGACGGGATCAGCGCCGAGTGGACGGCCAGTCGCGTGAGCTCGCGGGTGGACTGCCGCGGCGTCGCACCGAGCGCGAGCCAACCCTCGACAGTGTCCCAGTTGTCCCCGGTCAGTTCCGTGAAGCGCCGCCCGGCGAGGGTCGCGATGGTCATCGCGTTGCCGACGACGATGCCGCCGATGGCCAGCACGTACCGGGGGGAGAACTCGATGGCGCCGGTGACGAAGACGATCGTGAGCGTCACGGCGATCCCGAGCGCCATCGCACCGGATACGAGGGCCACATGTCCCGGGCTCCAGCCGATCCGGCGCGATGCGGTGAGAGCCGCCACGGTGAACATGACGAGAAGGGCGGCGCCCACCCAGATGGGATTCGTGATCACCCCGGACAGGACCACGCTGATCAGGGCCAGTTGCACGGCGCCCCGCAGCACCGCGATCGCCGGCGCGAAGTGATGCGGGGCGCGGTAGCCCCACAGCACCGCGGTCGTCGTCCCGACGAGCAGTGCCACCCCGACGGCGGTGGGCACCAACTCCAGGGACCAGGTCACCCTCCGGAGGGTATCCGCCGGGGGACGGGTGTGGCCGAATGTGACATGCGTTCGATCAGATCGAAGCGGTGTGACATTCGGCCACGCTGGGTGGGGGCGCTCAGCGGATCAGGTTCCCCAGGTCGACCGGGATCTGCGCGCCGGTGATGTACTTCGCCTCGTCCGAGCACACCCACGCGACGACGGCCGCGACGTCCTCGGGCTGCAGGATCTCGTACGGCAGGGAGTTCATGTAGATCGGGCCGAGGGTGGTCGCGTATTTCGCGATGAGCGGGTGCAGGTCGCTGACCTTCATGCCGGTCTCCACCCCGGCCGGGTGGACGGTGTTGACCCGGATCCGATGCTCGCCGAGTTCGTTCGCCATCGTCTTCGCCAGTCCGGTGATGCCGTGCTTCGTCGCGACGTAGTGGCCGGTAAACGGGGTGCCCTTGAGACCCGAGACGGAACTGGTGAAGACGACCGCGCCGCCCTCGCCCTGCTCGATCAGGTAGGGCACGGCGGCCTTCGCGGTGTGGAACACTCCGGTGAGGTTGACGTCCACCGTTTCGCGCCACTGCTCGAGGGTGATCTCCCACGACAGCGCGCCCGAGCAGATGCCGGCGTTGGCGACGACCACGTCGAGCCGGCCGAGCCGGTCCACGCCGTCGGCGAGTGCCCGCGAGAGCACGTCGAAGTCCCGCACGTCCGCGGTCGTGGCGACGATGCGACGCCCGGTCTTCTCGACCAGCCGCACGGTCTCCGCGAGATCCTCCTCCGTGGCGCCCGGGTAGGCGGTCGACGCGAAGTCGATGCACGCATCGATCGCGATGATGTCGGCGCCCTCGCGGGCGAACTGCACCGCCTCGGCGCGGCCCTGGCCCCGGGCTGCGCCGGTGATGAAGGCGACCTTGTTCTCGAAACGGCCGGCGGGATCCATGCTCGTCTCCTCGGCAGTGGGGGGATCGTCGGGTCGGACGCGGATTCTCCAGGCCCGAAGCGACGGGCGATACCACGGGTTCCGCTCAGCGGGACCGGAGCTCAGGTGGTGAACAGCTCCACGCGCGGGCCGCGCACCCGCTCGATCGGCGCGCTCACTCGCGCGGCGGTCAGCCGCCGGATCCCGCGCGAGAGCAGGTGCTCGACGGGCAGGTGCAGCGCCCCGCACACCGAGCGCAGCACCTCTGACGACGGCTCCTTGCGGCCGCGCTCGATCTCGGACAGGTACTGCTTGGACATGCCGACCGCGGCCGTGACGTCGGCGAGGCTGCGGTCCTGATCCCGGCGTTCGTCGCGCAGGATCTCCCCGTAGACCTCGCGCAGCAGGCGCTCGGGCCGCGGCCGCCGGGCACGGTGCTGTCGTCGCCGGGCGTCGAGATCCGCGACGGCGGGCCGGTCCGCTGCTGTCATGCCCCGAAGTCTCGCACGACGCCGGCACCGCGCCGGGGTATTCACCGACAGCGAAACGGGGGCCTCCGTCCGCGACGCGACGCGACGCGGCCGGCCGCGGTTCGCAGCGCAGCCGATCGCCACCCGTGGTTACCGCCTAGTAATAGAGCGCATGTTCTGTTACGGTCCCGCTGTGCCCCGCCCCCGCATCCATGACCTCGACGAGGTTCTCGACACCACCGAAAGTCTGGTGGTGGAGGGTGGCGCGAGTGCGGTGACGCTGCGTGCGGTCGCCGCGGCCACGGGGATGTCGAACGGCGCTCTGTATCACGCGTTCGGCTCACGAGGCGGGCTGGTCGGCCGGGCCTGGTTGCGCGCGGCCCACCGCTTCCTCGACCTGCAACACGCGGCGGTCGACGAGGTTCTCGGCTCCGCCTCGGCGCCGGACTGGGCCGTCGGGGTCGACGCCGTCGTCGCGGCTGCCGATACCCCGGCGGAGTTCGCCGCACGCTTCCCCGAGTCCTCGCGTCTTCTGCTCACCGTCCGGCGCGACGAGTTGCTCGGGTCCGACCTGCCGGAGGATGTCGCCGCAGAGTTGAGCCGGCTCGATTCGGTTCTGGTCGCGCTGCTCGTTCGCCTGACCCGGACATTGTGGGGCCGCGGCGACGCGCGTGCGGTCGCGGTCGTCGAGGACTGCGTCGTCGGTCTGCCCACAGGGCTGTTGCTCCGGCGTCGGCGTGTCCCCGACACGGCCTTGCGGCAACGCCTCGAGGCCGCGGTCCGTGCGGTTCTCGCCCTCGATCCTCCGCCGGCGCCGCCCCGGCGCGGCGGCCACACGAAAGGTTCTCGATGACTGTCACTCTGACCTACCGGGACAAGATCGCCGTCCTCGACCTCGGCGACGACGAGAACCGGTTCTCCCCGGACTGGCTCGACACCGTCGACCGGCTCCTCGACGAAGCGCAGCAGAACGCGCACGCGCTCGTCACCACGGCGACGGGGAAGTTCTACTCCAACGGCCTGGACCTGGAATGGTTGACGGCGCACGGTGATCGGGCGCAGTGGTACGTCGGCCGGGTGCAGGCACTGTTCAGCCGCATCCTCACCTTCCCGTTGCCGACAGTCGCCGCGGTGGTCGGGCACGCGTTCGGAGCGGGCGCCATGCTCGGCATCGCGCACGACTACCGGGTGATGCGCGCCGACCGGGGCTACTACTGCTTCCCCGAGGTCGACATCCACATCCCGTTCACGCCGGGCATGGCTGCCCTGATCCAGGCCAAGCTGACCCCGCAGACTGCAGTCACCGCGATGACCACCGGGCACCGTTACGGCGGCCTCGAGGCCGAGGCTGCCGGCCTGGTCGACCGCACAGCCGGCGAGGGTAACGTCCTGGATGCTGCCGTCGAGCTCGTCACCCCGCTCGTGGGGAAAGACCCCGGCACCCTCGGTGTCATCAAGTCCACCATGTTCGCCACCGTGGTCGAGTCGCTCGCCCAGGGGCGGGCATGACCGGCCACGAGCGACATCCGGTACCGGACGGAAGTGCGGGGCGCTAACCGGAATCCGTCGCCGGCAGCAGCGCCCGCACCGCGTCGATCGTGTCCGCCTCGGCGGCCGTCTTGTCGGGGCGGTAGCGCACCACCCGCGCGAATCGCAGCGCCACCCCGCCGGGGTAGCGCGGGCTGACCTGCACGCCGTCGAGTTCGATCTCCACGACCAGCTCCGGTCGCAGGTACACCGTGTGCGCGTCGCGGCTGCGTTCGTGCCGCGGGAATTCCTCGGTCTGCCATTGCAGCAGCGCGTCGGTCAGCCCCTTGAAGGTCTTGCCGACCATGATCGGTTCACCGCCGTCCGGGTCCCGCGCGCCCAGATGGAGATTGGACAGGTACCCGGTGCGGCGGCCGTAGCCCCACTCGGCGCCGAGCACCACAAGGTCGAGGGTGTGCTCCGGCTTGACCTTCTGCCAGGCGCGGCCACGCCGGCCGGCCGCGTAGGGCGCGGTGAGGTCCTTGACGACGACGCCCTCGTGTCCGGCGGCGAGCGCGGCCTCGAACTGGGCCTCCGCTGCGGCGTCGTCCGGCTGCAGCACGCCCGGGATCCGGTGCTGGGAGGCGACCCGCTGCAGGGCGTCGAGACGTTCGGCGAGCGGTGCGTCGAGCAGGTCGACGCCGTCGAGGTGCAGGCAGTCGAAGAAGTACGGGTGCAGCAACAGATCGTGGGCGGACTCGGCGCCGAAGCGGCTCATGGTCTCCTGGAACGGCCGGGGCCGGCCCGCGGGGTCGAGCGCCAGGGTCTCGCCGTCGAGCACCACCGACGTGCACGGCAGCGCGGCGACCAGATCGACGAGTTCCGGTACGCTGCCGGTGATCTCGCGCAGGGTGCGGGTGAACACCCGCACCGTCTCGTCGTGGCGGTGCACCTGGATGCGGGCGCCGTCGAGCTTGTATTCGACGCTGACGTCGCCGCCGAACCGGCTGTAGGCGTCGCCGAGGGACTGCGCGGGAGAAGCGAGCATCGGCCTGATCGGCCGGCCCACCTCGAGACGGAACGCGGTGAGCGCGTCGGCGCCGCCGGTGAGCGCGGCGGCCGCCGTCACGGACAGTTGCCCGGAGAGCATGAACGCCCGGCGCACCGTCTCGGCGGGCAGACCGGTCGTGGCGGCCACCGCGTCGGTCATCACGCCCTCGAGCGCGCCCTGCCGCAGATCCCCGGTGAGCAGCCGCACCAGGAACTCCTGCTCGGCAGTGGTGGCCGCGCCGAGCAGCGTGGCGAGCAGTTCGCGGCGCCGCCCCGTCGATCCGGTCCCGGCCAGACCGGCGAGCTCGGTGAGGGCCCGGTCGACGTCGGAGACGGTCAGCGACGGCGCGTCGGCCGGGTCGACGCGGGACCCGGCGAGGGTGCGCCACCCCACGCCGATGCGGCCCTGGCGTGGCTCGCCCGCCAACCACGACACCGCGGGCTCGACCTCCACGGGGTCGAGGACGGCGAGGAGGCTGCACAGTTCTTCCACCTTGGTCCGTCGCGACCGGGTGGCGCCGACGGCCCGTGAGGTGGCGACGATCGTCGAGAAGAGCACGTCCCGACCGTACCGACCACCGCCGGTTCCGGCGCAGATTCGCCGCCGGTTCCGGCGCGGGTTCGCCGCCGGCCGGTCAGTCGCCGACGCGTTCGCCCGTCTGCGGATGGAACAGGTGCACCGAGCCCTCCCGCTTGCGCAGCCGGATCGTGTCCGCGAGCCGGGCCGGCGTGCGGGTGAGCGACCGCGCGACGAGGGTGGTGTCGCTGCGCGCGACGCGGGTGTACACGTACGACTCGCTGCCGAGTTCCTCGACGAGGTCGACGATGGCCTCGACGCCGTCGCCGTCCGTGATCTCCAGCTGTTCGGGCCGGATCCCGACGGTGACGGTCTCGAGGCCGGCGCGGTGCAGCGAGGCGACGCGGTCCCGTTCGACCTCGACGACGGTGCTGCCGATCTGCACGCCGCCGTCGACGATCCGCGCGTCGAGCAGGTTCATCGCGGGCGAGCCGATGAACCCGGCGACGAACGCGTTGGCGGGCCGGTCGTACAGCTCGGTGGGGGAGGAGAACTGCTGCAGCGTGCCGCCGCGCAGCACCGCCACCCGGTCGCCCATGGTCATCGCCTCGACCTGGTCGTGCGTGACGTACACCGTGGTGGTGCCGAGACGCCTTTGCAGCGCGGCGATCTGGGTGCGGGTCTGCACCCGCAGCTTGGCATCGAGGTTGGAGAGCGGTTCGTCCATGCAGAACACCTGCGGTTCGCGGACGATCGCCCGGCCCATCGCGACGCGCTGCCGCTGGCCGCCGGAGAGCTTGGCGGGCTTGCGGTCCAGGTAGTCGCTGAGGTCGAGCAGCTTTGCGGCCTGCTCGACCTTGCGACGCCGTTCGTCGGCGCTCACGCCGCGCATCTTCAGCGCGAAGCCCATGTTCTCGGCGACGGTCTTGTTCGGGTACAGGGCGTAGTTCTGGAAGACCATCGCGATGTCACGGTCCTTCGACGGCACACCGACCATGTCGCGGCCGCCGATACTGATCGAGCCCTCGTCGATGTCCTCGAGGCCGGCGAGCATCCGCAGTGCGGTGCTCTTGCCGGAGCCGGACGGTCCGACCAGGACGACGAACTCCCCGTCTTGGATGTCCAGGTTCAGTGAGTCGACGGCGAGGGTGTCGGAGTTCTCGTAGATGCACGACGCGTTGCGGTAGGTGATCTCGGCCATGACGATTCCTTCGAAAGTGATCGGGAGAGTTACTTGATTGCGCCGAACGACAGCCCGCGCACGAGCTTGTTCTGAGCGATCCAGCCGGCGAGGACGACGGGCAGCGCCGCCATCGTCGCGGCCGCGGACAGGCGAGCCCAGTACAGGCCCTCGTCGGTGATGAAGCCGACGAGGAACACGGGAATCGTCTGCGCCTGCACCGCCGTGAGGTTGACGGCGAAGAAGAATTCGTTCCAGGAGAAGATGACGCAGATCAGGGCAGTGGCGGCGATGCCGGGCGAGACGAGCGGCAGGATCACCTCCCGCACCGACGTCCACAGGCTGGCGCCGTCCATGCTCGCGGCCTCGAGCAGCTCGCCCGGCACCTCGAGGAAGAACGAGCGCATCATCCACACCGCGATCGGCAGGTTCATCGCGGTGTAGAGGATGATCAGGGCCCAGATGTTGTCGAGCAGACCGATGTTCGCGACGATCACGTACAGCGGGATGATCGCGGCGACGATCGGCAGCATCTTCGTGCTGATGAAGAAGAACAGGGCGTCCTTGGTCTTGCGCACCGGCCGCAGCGACAGGGCGAACGCGGCGGGCACGCCGAGCAGCAGGACGAGGATCGTCGACACGCCGGTGGCGAACGCCGAGTTGAGCAGGCTGACACCGACTCCGGTGTCGAACACCGCGCGGAACTGGTCGAGGGTGGGAGTGAAGAAGAACTTCGGTGGATCGGAGTAGGCGTCGGCCTCCTGCTTGAAGGCGGTGAGCACCATCCAGAACACCGGGAAGAAGAACCCCAGGGCGGCGATCCAGGCGACGACTCCCCATGGATTTGCCTTGCGGTGCTTGCGTTTCCGGGTGCGCGTCGGGACGGTCTCCGGTGCTGGGAGCTGCTGTGTGGTGGGGGCGGTGGTGCTCATCAGGCGGCCTCCTCCTTGCCCGTGAACGATGTGAAGATCAGCCGCAGCGCGACGGTGGCCACGACGATGGTGGCGACGACGACCACCACGCCCATGGCGGCGGCCTGGCCGATGTCGAAGCCGAGGAACGCCCGCTGATAGATGTAGAACGGCAGGTTGGAGCTGGCGGTGCCCGGTCCGCCCTGGGTCATCATGTAGATGGCGTCGAACGTGTTGACCAGGTGGATCGCGCCGAGCACGGCGCCGAGTTCGATGAACCGCCGCAGGTGCGGCAGCGTCAGCTCGCGGAACAGGGCGAAGGCGCCGGCCCCGTCGACCCGGCCGGCCTCGAGTGTGTCACGCGGCATGGACTGCAGCCCGGCCAGGATGAGCAGCATCATGAACGGGGTCCACTGCCACACCAGGTTGGCCATCACCGCGGCGAGCGGGTAGCGGCTGACCCAGTCGATCTGCCCGACGCCGAACGGGGAGAGCACGAAGTTGACGATGCCGAACACGGGATCGAACATCGCGGTCTTCCACATCAGCGCTCCCGCGACTGGGGTGACGAGGAACGGCGTGATGAGCAGGGTGCGGACGATGCCGCGACCGAGGAAGACCCGGTCGAGCAGCAGCGCGAGCAGCAGGCCCAGCACGACGGAGATCAGCACGGTGCCGACGATGAGGATCACGGTGTTGACGGCGACCTCGCGGAACTGGCTGTCGCGGAAGACGTCCGCGTAGTTCTGCAGGCCGACGAAGCTGCGCGAGCCCGGGCGCACCAGGTTCCACGACTGCGTGGAGTAGTAGAGGGTGAACACGAACGGGATCTGCGTGACCACGATCATGAAGATCAGGGCCGGCAGCAGGGGCCCCCGGCGGCGCCAGCCTTCCGCGCGGGAGACCGCGTCGCTCTTGGCTTCCCGCACCCGGCGGATGCGTTCCGAGTCGTCGGCGGTGGGTGCGCCGACTGCCACGGTTGTCATTGTTGATCCTCCCGGTAGGTGGCGCCGACGACGTCGGCGTATTCCTGGGCCTGTTCCAGCGCTTCGGTGACGGTCTTCTGACCGGCGATCGCGGCGCTGATCTGCTGGCTCACGCGGGTTCCGAGATCCTGGAACTCGGGGATGGCGAGGAACTGGACACCGGTGTAGGGCACCGGCTCGACCGTCGGGGCGTCCGGAGTCGCGTTCTCGATGGATTCGAGGGTGAGCGGCCCGTAAGCGGCTGCGGCCTCACGGTATTCGGGGATCTGGTAGGTGGACAGCCGGCTGCCGGGCGGCACCCGCTCCCAGCCGAGGGTCTCGCCGACGGTGCGCAGGTACTCCTTGCTCGTCATCCACGAGACGAACCGCCACGCCGAGTCCGCGTTGTCGCTGTCGACGGGGATGCCGAGCGACCAGCTGTAGAGCCAGCCCGCGTCGTCCTTGACCCGGATCGGTGCCGGCGCGTACCCGATCTTTCCGACCACGTTGCTCGACGTGGGGTCCTCGAGGGTGGAGACCGCCGACGTGGAGTCGTACCACATCGCGACGCGGCCCTGGGCGAGCTGCGTGGCGCATTCGCTGAAACCGCTGGTGGCGGCGCCCGGCTGGCCGTGCTCGCGCACCAGGTCGACGTAGAACTGCACGGCCTCCACCACTTCGGGGCTGGTCAGTTGCGCGTTCCAGTTCTCGTCGTACCACCGGCCGCCGAAGGTGTTGATCACCGTGTTCAGCGGGGCGAGCACCTCACCCCAGCCGGGCTTGCCGCGCAGGCAGATCCCGGCGGTGTCGGGGCTGTCGAGGCGCGCGGCGGCGGCGGCGACCTCGTCCCACGTGGGGGTGGGGGACAGGGCGATGCCGGCCTGCTCGAACAGGTCCTTGCGGTACATCAGGAACGAGGACTCGCCGTAGAACGGCACCGAGTACATGTCGCCGTCGTAGGACAGCGAGTCGCGCAGGGAGGGAATGAAGTCGTCCTCGTCGTAACCCTCCGTCTGCCGGGCGTAGTCGGAAAGGTTGGTCAGCCATCCGTTCTCCGCCCACTGCGGAGTCTCGTAGTTGCTGATCATCACCACGTCGAACTCGCCGCCGCCCATCGCGGTGGAGGCCGTGATCTTCGCGCGGGCCTGGTTCTCCGAGAGCGTGACGAACCGCAGGTCGATGTCCGGGTTCTCGGCCTCGAACTGCGCGGCGAGTTGCTGGGCGTCCTGCATCTGGGAGTTCGACACCATCGCGATGGTGACGGTCTGGTCGGAGGCGCCGATCGAGCCGGCGCCGGCGCAGCCGGTGAGCGTGAGGCTGAGCGCCCCCGCCCCGGCCACCAGCATTCGGGTGGTCGTTCTGGATGTGTTCACCGATCGTCGCCTCTTCTTCGGTCTCTCCGGTGGGGTTATCGGTCGAGTAGCCAACGTGCGCATTCGATGTCGCACACGAGCATGGTGGCCAGGCCGCCGCGCAGCGCCCCGAGCGCAGCCTGGTGTTTGGCGGCCCCGCCGGTGACGAGGACCGTGCCCGGGCAGGCGCGGATGTCGTCGAGCGAGACCGACACGGCGCGACGGTCGAGGTCCCCGCCCACGGCGGTGCCGTCGGCGTGGAAGAACCGTCCCGCGATCTCCCCGACCGCGCCGAGGTCGGTGAGGGTGTCGAGCATGGCGGTGTCGAGGTAGCTGCCCTCGAACAGGGTGGTCGACGTGGACACCGCCCCCACGCCGAACATCATCATGTCGGCGCGGCGGCCGATGTCCAGGGTGCGGGAGATCATGGAGTCGGCGCGCATGGACGCGACCGTCGCGGGGTCGGCGTACAGGGGAACGGGGAGCCGGACCATCTTGGCCTGCAACTGTTCCGCGCATCGCCCGAGCACGTACTCGGCGCCGGTCTGGTAGTCGGACGCGGTGACGGCGCCGTCGAGCTGGACGATCGTCGCGCAGGTCGCCCCGCCCGGCGGCAGGGCCTGCGCGACGGCCACGGTCTCCGGGCCCCACGTGAATCCGAGGGTGTCCGTCGTGCGGATCCGCCGGCTGATCAGGGCGGCGGCAGCCCGTCCGACGCCCGCGAAGCTGGCGGCCTCGTCGAGCGGGCCGGCCGCGTCCACGCCGTCGCCGACGACGACGGCCTCGAGCAGGCCGAAACGCTCCTCGAGGGCGCGTTCCTCGTCGGCGTGCAGGTCGTCGCGCAGGTTGGCCGGCACGTTCACCTCGATGCGCACCAGGCCCTGGGCCCGGGCCCGGGCGACGAGGCGTCCCGCGGTCGGCCGGGAGACGCCGAGGCGCGTCGCGACCTCGGCCTGGGTGAGGCCGTCCAGGTAGTACAGGGTCGCCGCGCGCAGCGCCAGGCGCAGATCCTCCGGCGCGGCGGTGGCCGCGGGCTGGTTCGTCACGTGGGGGAGGGTCACGACATCTCCTGGTTCGGAGGAACACCGTGAGCAAATGCTCATGGGTGCGTTCATCTGCTCAGTACGCTAGCATCGGAAGTGTGACCCACACAACACCCCCGTCGATCCCGGTCGGCATGCGCGCCGCCGTCCTCGTCGAACCCGGACGGATCGAGATGCGCGAACGGCCGGTCCCCGAACCCGCACCCGGCGACGTGCTCGTCCGGGTTACTTCCGTCGGCGTGTGCGGATCGGACACGCACTACTACCGGGAGGGCCGCATCGGCGAATTCGTCGTCGAGGCCCCGCTCGTCCTCGGCCACGAGGCTTCCGGCACGATCGCCGCGGTCGGCGCCGGCGTCCCCGCGGGCCGGGTCGGGCAGCGCGTGTCCGTCGAGCCGCAGCGCCCCGACCCCACCACCGACGAAACCCGGCGCGGGCGCTACAACCTCTGCCCGCACATGCGGTTCTACGCCACCCCACCCGTCGACGGCGCCTTCTGCGACTACGTCACCATCGGGGCGGAATTCGCCCACCCCGTGCCCGACACCGTCTCCGACGACGCCGCCGCCCTCTGTGAACCGCTGTCCGTGGGCATCGCCGCCGTCCGCAAGGCCGGCGTCACCGCCGGTTCCCGGGTCCTGGTCACCGGCGCGGGCCCCATCGGAATCGTCACCGCGCAGGTCGCCCGCGCGTTCGGCGCCACCGACATCGTCGTCACCGACCTCGACGCGGACCGGCGCGCGCTGGCCCGGAAGTTCGGGGCGACTGCCGCGCTCGACCCGCGCACCGACGACGTCACCGGCCTGCACGTCGACGCCTACATCGACGCCTCCGGCGCCCCCGCCGCGGTCGCCGCCGCGATGCGGGCGGTCCGGCCCGCCGGCACCGTCGTCCTCGTCGGCTCCGGCGCCGAGACGATGAACCTGCCGGTCCAGCTGATCCAGAACCGCGAACTGGTCCTCACCGGCGTCTTCCGTTATGCCCACACCTGGCCGACGGCGATCGCCCTCGCCGCCACCGGTCGCGTCGACCTCGACGCGATGGTCACCGCCCGCTTCCCGCTCGAGAGGGCGGCCGAAGCACTCGAATCCGACCGGACACCCGGCAACATCAAGACCGTCGTGCGGGTGCACCCCGGCGACGACACGTAAGGAGCCCCGAAGTGAACCTGGGGGAGAACACCCTGAACGCCCTGCCCGTCCCCGGCCCGACCTACTCGCGTCGCGACATCGGCGTCGGCATCGTGCATTTCGGGGTCGGCGGATTCCATCGTGCCCATCAGGCGATGTACGTCGACCGGCTGCTCGAACGCGGCGCCGCCCGCAACTGGGGCATCTGCGGCGTGGGCGTCATGCCCGGCGACCGCCGTATGCGCCACGCCCTCGCGGCCCAGGACGGCCTCTACACCCTGATCCTGCGCCACCCGGACGGCAAATGGGAACCGCGGGTGATCGGTTCGATCGTCGACTACCGCTACGCCCCCGAGGATCCCGAGGCGGTGATCGAGCTGATCGCCGCATCCACCACCCGCATCGTCTCGCTCACCGTCACCGAGGGCGGTTACAACATCCGCCACGACACCGGCGAATTCGACGTCGACGACCCCGCCGTCCGCCGCGACCTCGAGCACCCCGACGCGCCCGGCACCGTCTTCGGCCTGGTCACCGCCGCGCTCGCGCGCCGCCGGGAGCGGGGGCTGCCGTCGCCGACGATCATGTCGTGCGACAACATCGAGGGCAACGGCACCGTCGCCCGGCGGGCCTTCACGTCCTTCGCCGAGCTCGTCGACCCCGATCTCGCCGGCTGGATGCGCGAGCACACCCGGTTCCCCAACTCGATGGTCGACCGCATCACCCCGGTCACGACCGACGACATCGCCCCGGAACTCGACGCCCGCTTCGGCGTCCGCGACCGCTGGCCCGTCGTCGCCGAACCGTTCACCTCGTGGGTGCTCGAGGACGACTTCTCCTGCGGCCGTCCTGCCTTCGACGAGGCCGGGGTGCAACTCGTCGACGACGTCGCGCCGTACGAGCTGATGAAGCTGCGCCTGCTCAACGCGAGCCACCAGGCGCTGGCCTACTTCGCCCATCTGTGCGGCTACCGCTACGTGCACGAGGCCGCCCAGGACCCCCTGTTCGCGGAGTTCCTGCTCGACTACATGGACACCGAGGCCACCCCCACCCTGCGGCCCGTGCCCGGCATCGACCTCGCGCAGTACAAGCGCACCCTGATCGAGCGCTTCGCCAATCCCGAGATCCGCGACACCGTCGCCCGGCTGTGCGCCGAATCCTCCGACCGCATCCCGAAGTGGCTGCTGCCGGTGGTGCGGGAGAACCTCGCCACGGGCGGATCGGTGCGCCTGGCCGCCGCCGTCGTGGCCAGCTGGGCCCGCTACGCCGAGGGCATCGACGAGGCCGGCGACCCCGTCGAGGTCGTCGACCGGCTCGCCGACACCCTCGGGCCCCTCGCCCGCAGCCAGCGCGAGGAGCCGACCGCCTTCCTCGGGAACCGGTCCGTCTTCGGGGATCTCGCCGATCAGCCGCGGTTCGTCGAGGCCTACCTGTGGGCGCTCGGGTCCCTGCACCGCGTCGGGGCCCGCGCCACCCTGCAAGCCCTGCGCAGCAAGGTCGGATCGTGAACGGGCCCGTCCTCGTGATCGGCGAGGCGCTCGTCGACATCGTCCGCCGGGGCGCGGCCGAGCCCGTCGAACACGTCGGCGGCAGCCCACTCAACGTCGCCGTCGGCCTCGGCCGGCTCGGCCGCGACGTCGAGTTCGTCACCCATATCGGCGACGACGACCGCGGCCGCCGTATCGTCGGCCACCTCGCGGCCTCGAAGGTGCGGCTCGCCGCCGGCAGCAGCACCGCGGCGCGCACCCCGACCGCGACCGCCGTGCTCGACGAGAACGGCTCCGCCACATACGAGTTCGACCTGGAATGGCAACTGCCCGATCCTCGTCCCACGCCCGGTGCCCGGCACGTGCACACCGGATCCATCGCGGCCCTGCTCGAACCCGGCTGCGAGGCCGTCGCCGCGCTGCTCGACCGGCACGTGCCCACCGCGACCGTCAGCTACGACCCGAACGTCCGGCCCGCGCTCGTCGGCGACGACCCGCGCGCCCGCGACCGCATCACCCGGTTCGTCGCGGGCGCCGACGTCGTCAAGGCCAGCGACGAAGACCTGCGCTGGTTCGCCCCCGGCCGCGACCCCCGCGACGTCGCGCGGGAGTGGCTCGCACTCGGGCCGGCGCTCGTCGCGGTGACCCTCGGCGCGGGCGGTGCCGTCGCCGTCGCGCGGTCCGGCTCCGTCGAGGTCGCCGCGCAGCCGGTCGAGGTCGTCGACACCGTCGGCGCCGGCGACGCGTTCATGGCCGGCCTGCTCGACGCCCTGTGGACCCAGGAGCTGCTCGGCGACCGCGAGGGCCTGCGCGGAATCGAACCGGACGCGCTGCGCACGGCCCTGGACGTCGCCGCGCTCACCGCGGCCCGCACCGTCGCGCGCGCCGGCGCGGACCTGCCCACCCGCGACGAGCGGGACGCCGACCCGAAGGAGCCGTGGTGACGCTCGTCGCCGGGATCGACTCGTCCACCCAGTCCTGCAAGGTGCTCGTCTGCGACGCGCACACCGGCCACATCGTGCGGCAGGGCCGCGCCCCGCACCCCGACGGCACCGAGGTCGACCCGCGTGCCTGGGCGGACGCCCTCGACCGCGCCGTCGCCGCCGCCGGCGGGCTCGACGACGTCGCCGCGGTGTCGGTCGGGGGTCAGCAGCACGGGCTGGTGACCCTCGACGAGAGCGGGACGGTGGTGCGCCCGGCGCTGCTGTGGAACGACACCCGCTCGGCCGCGGCCGCCGCCGACCTCGTCGCCGACCTCGGCGGCGGACAGCAGTGGGCCGACGCCGTCGGCGTCGTCCCGCTCGCCGCGATCACCGTCGCCAAGGCCCGCTGGCTCGCCGACCACGAACCCGGCCGCGCCGACCGCACCGCGGCGCTGTGCCTGCCGCACGACTGGCTGACCTGGCGGCTGGCCGGAGGATCGGACATCGGCGCGCTGATCACCGACCGCAGCGACGCCAGCGGCACCGGCTACTACAGCGCCGCCGACGACGCCTATCGCACCGACCTGCTCGAACTTGCGTTGCGCGGCCGGCGGCCCCTGCTGCCGCGGGTGGCCGGACCGGCCGAACAGGTCGGGGAGACGGGCCGGGGCGCCGCGCTGGGACCCGGCGCCGGGGACAACGCCGCCGCCGCCCTCGCCCTCGGGGCGCGCGAGGGCGACGTGATCGTCTCCGTCGGCACGTCGGGCGTGGTCTCGGCGGTCTCGGTCACCCCCACCCGCGACCCCGACGGGCTGGTCGCCGGCTTCGCCGACGCCACCGGCCGCCACCTGCCGCTCGTGTGCACCCTCAACGCGGCGCGGGTCCTCGACGCCACCGCCGCGCTGCTCGGCGTCGACCACGACGAACTGTCGCGGCTCGCGTTGTCGGCCCCGCCCGGCGCCGGCGGGCTCGTGATGGTGCCGTACCTCGAGGGCGAGCGCACCCCCAACCGCCCCGGCGCGACCGGCGCGATCCACGGCCTGCGCCTGACGAATTCGACGCGGGAGCACCTGGCGCGCGCGGCCGTGGAGGGACTGCTGTGCTCGCTCGCGGACGGCCTCGACCACATCACCGCGCAGGGCGTGCCGGTGCGGCGGGTGCTGCTCGTCGGTGGCGGCGCCCGTTCCCGCGCGCTGCGCGAGGTCGCGCCCGGCGTGCTCGGGGTCCCGGTCGAGGTGCCCGAGCCGGGCGAGTACGTCGCCGTCGGCGCGGCCCGCCAGGCGGCGTGGGTGCTCGACGGCGGGGCGGAACCACCGCGGTGGCAGGGTGGTGCCGTGCAGCGTTACGAAACCGACCCGATGCCGGCCGTGCGCGCCCGGTACGCGGAGGTCCGCGACCTGACCGAGGGCACGATCCGCTGCGGCTGACGCGGGCGGCCGGCTCAGGACAGGCCGAAGGCACTGGCCAGGAAGTCGATCAGCCAGGAGAAGATCTCGGCGGACCCGATCACGCTGGAGCCGTCGTCGGCGGTGTCGGCGAGGGCCGTGCCGGGCGCGAGCGCCGACAGGACTGTGGCGCCGAGAACTGCCGTGGTGATGCGAGCCGATGTCCGCATGAGCGTCTCCTTCCGACGGGTATCGAAACCAGTTCATGATCGCCCGTGCGGGCAGCGGTCGCGACCGCGATGAGTTCCGGTTCCGTCTCGGGTCGATATCTGTGACGCCGACAGGGCGCCGTCATCCACCGAGCAAGGAGAAGACGATGCCGAAGATCACCCCGTTCCTGTGGTTCGACACCGAGGCCGAGGACGCGGCCAAGTTCTACACCAGCGTGTTCCCCGACTCCCAGATCCTGGGCACCACCTACTACCAGGACACCGGCCCCAAGCCGGCCGGCACCGTCATGACCGTCGACTTCGAACTCGACGGCCAGCGCTACGTCGCGCTCAACGGCGGCCCGGAGTTCTCGTTCACCGAGGCGGTGTCGTTCCAGATCGACTGCGCCGACCAGGACGAGGTCGACCACTACTGGAACGCCCTCACCGAGGGCGGGGAGGAGAGCCAGTGCGGCTGGCTGAAGGACCGCTTCGGGCTGTCCTGGCAGGTGGTGCCGCGGCGGCTCTACGAGCTGCTCTCCGACACCGACCCCGAGGTCGCCCGGCGCGTCACCGAGGCGATGTTGCAGATGCGCAGGATCGAGATCGCGCCGCTCGAGGACGCCGCCCGCGGCTGAACCGGCGCGGCGGCCGAGCCCAGCGGACACCGCGGCGGCGGTGATAGCTTTCGGTCGATGACCACGCGCACCGAGCGGCTCGACGAACTCCCGTTCACCCGCAGGCACGGCAAGCTGCTGCTCGGCTCCGGTGTGGGCTGGGCGCTCGACGCCATGGACGTCGGGCTCATCTCGTTCGTGATGGCCGCCCTGGCGGTGCAGTGGGGCCTGAGCACGACCGAGCTGTCGTGGATCGGTTCGATCGGCTTCGTCGGGATGGCCGTCGGCGCCGCGCTCGGCGGCCTGCTCGCGGACCGGATCGGCCGGCGCCAGGTGTTCGCGGTGACGCTGCTGGTATACGGCCTGGCCACCGGTGCCGCCGCGCTCGCCGGCTCCGTCGCGGTGCTGATCGTGCTGCGGTTCGTCGTCGGTTTGGGACTCGGTGCCGAACTTCCGGTGGCGTCGACCCTGGTCAGTGAATACGCGCCGCGCCGGCAGCGCGGCCGCATGGTGGTGGCGCTCGAGGCGTTCTGGGCGGCGGGGTGGATCCTCGCCGCCCTCATCGGCTATTTCGTGATTCCGCTCGGCGACGACGGCTGGCGCTGGGCGCTGGCCGTGGGGATCGTCCCCACCGTGTACGCGGTGGTCGTGCGGTTCGGCCTGCCCGAATCCGTCCGGTACCTCGAGAGCCGTGGCCGCTACGGCGAGGCCGAGACGGCCGTCCGGTCCTTCGAGGCGTCCGCCGGCGTCGACGCGCCCCCGGGCCAGGAGGAGACGTCGCGCCCGGTGCGCACCGACCCGGCGGCGGCCGAGTCGATCTGGTCGTCGCGGCTGCGGCCCCGGACCGTCGCCCTGTGGACGGTGTGGTTCGGCATCAACCTCTCGTACTACGGGGCCTTCATCTGGCTGCCCAGCCTGCTGGTCACGCAGGGCTTCGATTTGGTGAAGTCCTTCCAGTACACGCTGATCATCACGCTCGCGCAGTTGCCGGGATACGCGGTCGCCGCGTGGCTGATCGAGGTGTGGGGGCGGCGCGCCACCCTGGCGAGTTTCCTCGTCGGCTCGGCCGTGGCCGCGGGGCTGTTCGGCCTCGCCGACACCCCCACCCGGATCGTCGCCGCCGGAATGGCGTTGTCATTCTTCAACCTCGGCGCGTGGGGCGCGCTGTACGCGATCGGTCCGGAACTGTATCCGACGTCGGTGCGGGCCGCCGGGACCGGTGCGGCGGCCGCGTTCGGGCGCATCGCGTCGATCCTGGCGCCGCTGCTGGTGCCCGGGCTGCTCACGGCCGGCGGCAACCCGCTCGTCTTCGGGGTGTTCGCGGCGGCGTTCGCCGTCGCCGCCGTCGCCGCCTACACGCTGCCGGAGCGCAAGGGTCAGGTGCTCGAGGCCTGAGCCTTACGCCCGTGCGGGCGGCGCCTGGCTGCAGGCCGTCGCCACGGCGAAGGCCCCGAGCGCCGTGCCGGTGACGAGGCGCTGGGTCCGCACGGCCCGCGGGTGCGTTGCCACGCGGCGCGCAACGGCTGCCGCGCCGAGCACGATCAACCCGTTCACCGTCAGCGCCACCCCGATCTGGACCGCGCCGAGCACGAGGAATTGCCGCCATTCGGGACCGGCGGCGGGCGAGACGAACTGGGGTAGCAGCGCCGCATACATCAGGGCGATCTTCGGGTTGAGCACGTTCGTCGCGAGGCCCATGCCGAACAGTCGCGCCGCCGAGTGCTCGGTCGCAGGGACCGGGGCGAAGAGTGCACCGCCGCCGGGACGCAGGATGCCCCATGCGAGATACGCGAGATAGCCCGCGCCGGCGCAGGAGATCGTAGGCGACGGGGACCGCGGCGAACAGGGCGGAGAGCCCGGCCGCAGCGGCGAGCAGGTAGCAGAGGAACCCGGTGCCGACGCCCGCGAGGGACACCAGGCCGGCCCGGCGGCCCTGCGCCAGCGACCGCGAGGTCAGGTACATCATGTTCGGGCCGGGAGTGAGGACCATGCCCAGCGCGACCACGGCCACCCCGGCCGCGGCGGAGGCAGAAACCACGGCAACCCTTTCCGTTCGGGACAGGATCGAGAGTGCCGCCCAGAAACGTGCACGTCCATCACAACTTTGTGCAGGGTTCTGTGTAATGTTGCTACATGTTCGACGTCGACGGTCTCGTGGCCCTGCGTGCGCTGCGTGACCACGGCACGGTCACCGAGGCCGCGAGCGCCCTCGGCTACACGCCCTCCGCCGTCAGCCAGCGCGTCAAACGGCTCGAGCGACGCCTCGGCGCGGCCCTCACGGCCCCGGCGGGCCGCCGGGTGGTGCTCACCCCCGCCGCCCAGCGCCTCCTCGACGACGCCGAACCCCTTCTCGGGCAGCTGGAATCGGCCTTCTTCCGGGTCTCGGGATCGTCGCGGATCGCCGGCGCGGTCACGGTGGCGGCATTCACGACGGCGATCCGGGCCGGCATCCCCGCGGCGCTGGCCTCGGCCACCAGGGGCCGGCCGGATCTGTCCGTCAGGGTCGTCGAGGCCGACCCGGTCGACGCTGCCCTGAGAGTGGCCACCGGCGGGCCGATGTCGCCGTGCTGCACCACTGGCGGTCGCTGCCGCGGGTGTTGCCCGACACCCTCGTCGCCGAACATGTGCTCGACGACGGCGCCGACGTGATCGTGCGCGCGGACCATCCGCCGGCCCTCGGCGAAACGCTCTCACCGCAACAGCTCTCGTCGTCGGACTGGGTGTCCACCGGCGAGGGGACGCTGTGCCACGAATGGCTGATGTCCATGTTCGCCGGGCACGGCCTGCGCCCCCGGATCACCTGCACGTCGAGCGACTTCGACATCCATCTGGACTTCGTGCGCGCCGGGCTCGCCGCCGCGCTGGTGCCGCGACTGGGCCGCAGGCCGCTGGGACCGGACCTGGTGGCGATACCCGCACCCGGCGCCGTGCGGGTCGTCAGCATCGTCCGGCGCGCCGGTCAACTCGACGACCCGACCCTCGCGCACGTCGTGTCGCACCTGCGGATGTCGTTGGGCGCGTAACCGCCGGCGCCCCACGAGTGCGCACGTCTCGCGCCGATTTCCGAGGCAGCGTGACGGGATGTGCGCACTCGGTGCGCGTGGAGTCATCCTTCTGTGCATTCCCAGCCATGTTCGCCCGCCATCCGGGGACCTAGTGTTCCAGATCACAAGCATCCGGCGGCGGGTGGTGCGCATTCGAGGCCCCCGCCGCGACCCGAAAGGACGGACCTGGACGTGGCGTCACTGCAGACGGTGCAGAGGATCGGACCGGTGCTGGACCTGTTCACGGTGCAGCAACCCGAGTGGGGAGTCTCCGAAGTCGCGGCGGCGATCGACGTTCCCCGATCGAGCGCGCACGCCCTGCTGTCGAGCCTGGTCGACACGGGGCTGCTCCAGTGCCGCGCACGCGGACGCTACCGGCTCGGTTGGCGCGTCGTGGAGCTGGGAGAGACGCTGCGCGGCACCGTCGACGTCCGGTCCTGTGCCGCCCCGGTCCTCGAGCGTCTGGTGGAGAAGTACGGCGAGACAACTCATCTCGCGGTCATGGATCGATGGAACGTCCTCTATGTGGACAAGATTCTCGGCAATCACAACATCACCGTGCAGGGTGCGCGGATCGGGACGCGCCTGGATGCGCATTCCACGGCGGTGGGCAAGGTGCTGCTCGCGCAACTCGAGGAGATCGAGGTGCGCCGGTATCTGGCCATGCGCCCGTTGCGGCGGCTGACACCGTCGACCACCACGAACCCCCAGGCGCTTCTGGACGCCCTGGCCGGTGTGCGCTCGGCCGGCTTCGCTGCGGACCTCGGGGAGACGGTCTCGGAGGTGCACTGCGTCGCCGCCCCGGTGCGCGACGACCTGGGTTCCGTCGTGGCGGCCGTGAGCGTGAGCGTGCCCGCGACGCGCTTCGTCCAGCGGCGACCGCAGCTCGAGCGGGCGGTGGTCGGTGCCGCGCACGAGATCACCCGGGCGATCGCCGAAGCCCACGACTGCAGTCCCGTGCTCCTGCGGGACGACCCGGGTGCCGCCGGTTTGACGGCGGCGAGCCCACGCGCCTCCTGACCACGAATCCGACCGCACGAACGAGACAAGCGAAAAAGAGGAGCCATGGACACCGCCGCCCACAAGGCCGCAGACCGACTGCTCGAGGTGTATCGCACGGGGGAACCGATCGATCCGCTCACCCCGGACCATCCCGACGCGTCGATCGAACTCGCCTACCGGATCCAACAGCTGCAGGTCGAGCAGTGGACGCTGGCTGGTGATGTCGTCAAGGGCCACAAGGTGGGCTTGGCCTCCCGCGCGATCCAGCGGCAGATGGGCGTCGATCAACCCGATTTCGGGCATCTGACCGCGAGCATGTTCCACCTCGAGCACCAGCCGATCCCCGCCGGCCGCTTCCTGCAGCCGCGGATCGAGCCCGAGGTGGCGTTCGTGCTCGGCCGGCCGCTGGCCGGTCCGGGCGTCACCGCCGCCGAAGCCGCGCGGGCCGTGGACTTCGTGCTGCCCGCACTCGAGATCGTCGACTCGCGGATCCGGGACTGGAAGATCGGCATCTTCGACACCATCGCGGACAATGCCTCCTCCGGCGGCGTGATCCTGGGGAGCCGGCCGGTCTCCCTCGGTGACGTCGACCTGAGGCTGATCGGATGCACGCTCCACATCGGCGGTGAGCTCACGGCGACGGGAGCAGGCGGAGCCGTGCTCGGGTCCCCGCTCAACGCGCTGGTGTGGCTGGCCAACACGGTCGGCCCGCTCGGGGTCACCCTCGAACCGGGGCACGTGGTGCTTCCAGGCTCCATGACCAGGGCGTTTCCAGTGGCGGCGGGCGACTCCATCGTGGCGAACATCAGCGGACTCGGCAGCGTCACCGCCGTGCTCGGCGGAAAGGACGAGAAATGAGCGATCAGTTGTGGAGCGCGGCCCGCGTCGCCGACGTGCTGCTGCGTGCGGAGGACACGGTGACGCCGCAGACGTCGATCCTCGCGGAATGGGACGGACTGGACCTGGGGACCGCGTACGCCGCGCAGGACATCGCGTTGCGCATGCGGCTCGCCCGCGGCGAGCGGCTCACCGGTGTGAAGCTCGGGGTCACGTCGAAGGCGAAGCAACGGCAGGTGGGCGTGGACTCGCCGTCCACCGCGTGGCTCACGGACAGGATGATCCTGCCGATCGGCGAGCCTGTCCCGCGCGAGAAGATGATCCACGCCCGCGCGGAGCCGGAGATCGCGTTCGTCATGGGTCGCAGACTCGAGGGACCCGGCGTCTCGGCCGCGACCGCACTGGCCGCGGTGGAGCACGTGGTCGGCGCGATCGAGATCATCGACAGCCGTTTCTCCGGCTACCAGTTCTCGATGATGGACGCCGTCGCGGACAACAACTCGTCCGGGCGGTACGTGACCGGTCCGGTCGGCCGCGCGCCGGAGGATCTCGATCTCGCCCTCGAGGCGTGCCTGCTCGAGGTCGACGGCGAGGTGGTGGATTCGGCGACGGGCGCCGCGGTGCACGGACATCCCGCGGAGGCGCTGGCCTTCGCCGCGAACACCCTGGCCGAGCGGGGACTCGCCATCGAGGCAGGGTGGGTGGTGCTCACCGGCGGCATGACCGACGCCGTGCCGGTGCAACCGGGGGCGCGCATCGCCGCGCACTTCACCACCCTCGGCACCGTCACCGTGGCGGGAGGCTGACGATGCCGTTCATCGACGTGACGATCGCGGAGGGGCGCAGCCCGGACGAGCTCCGGAGGCTGATCCACGAACTGACCCAGGCGGCGCACCGGGCCCTGGACGCGCCGCTGCCCAACATCCGGGTGGTGCTGCGGGAGACGCCGAAGACACACTTCGCCGCGGGGGATGTGACGATCGCCGAGCGTGAGACACGGGCCTGAACGGTCCGGATATCCCGAACTGCGACAGCGCCCGCCGGCGACGAAGTCGAGCATCGTGATTGGGCCGCATCGGGGCGGGGAAGCGGGATACACAAGGGAGACACCATCCCCTGCATCCCCCGGAGAACCCGATGACGTCGAACCCACAGCGCGCCCTCACCCTGGTTGCCGAGCCCGAGCCCGGCTGCGAACGGGTGGCGGACCGGATGTACCACGACCTGCTTTCGCCCCCGGAGGTGCACCAGGTGCGCGACCGCGTCCGGGACTTCGCCGCCCGGACCGTCTCGCCGATCGCCGGCCGGATCGCCGGCGGGGACGAGCGCCTCGACGGGTTCCCGCGGGACGCGTTCGAGGCCATGGCCTCGAACGGTCTGTTCCGCCTTCCCTTCACCGCGGATGTCGGTGGCGACGGGCTCACGCATCGCGCCACGGCCACCGCGGTGGCCGTCGAGGAACTGGCGTACTACTCCAACAGCGTCGCCGCCATCTACGACGTCCACTGCATCCTCGCCGGCACGGCACTGGACCAGGGCACCGAGGAGCAACGGCGCCGATGGCTGCGTCCCGTCGTCGACGGGGAGATCGTCGGGTCGTTCGCGACGAGCGAGCCCGGTGCGTCGAGCGATCTGTCTCCCGAGGCGGTGCAGACCGTCGCGAGCCCGGACGGCGACGGGTGGGTGCTCACCGGCCGCAAGCGGTGGATCACCAATTCGGTGGTCGCCGGTGTCGTCGTCGTGCTCGCCCGGACCGGCGACAGCCTCACCACCTTCATCGTTCCCACCAGCGCACCGGGCGTCACTGTCGGCACACCCGACCGCAAACTCGGCAACCGCGGGCAGATCACGGCCGACGTGATCCTCGACCGTGTTCCGCTCGGACCGGAATTGGTGCTCGGGCGGGTCGGCGGCGGCCTGCGCGTCGCGCTCCGGACACTCACCTACGGCCGCATCGGAATCGGCGCCGCCGGCGTCGGCATGGCGCAGGCCGCCTTCGACCGGACCGTCGCGCATCTGAAGTCGCGGCACGCGTTCGGTGGTTCGCTGGCTTCCAAACAGCACTGGCAGTTCGTGATGGCCGACTACGCGGCGGATCTCGAGGCCGCCCGCAGCCTGTACCTGAAAGCGGCTCTTCGGCTCGACGCAGGGGAGCATTTTCCCGAGCCCGAAGCGGCGATGGCGAAGCTGCGCGGCACCGACCTGGCGGCGCGCATCGCCCGGGATGCCGTGCAGGCATTCGGCGGCCTCGGATTCGTGCAGTCCCTCGGAGCCGACGACACCGAAGGACCGGTCGAGGCGATCTACCGGGACAGCAAGATCGGTGAGATCTACGAGGGCGCCAACGAGATTCAGAAATGGGTGCTCGCCCGGCAGATTTTCGGGCGGGACCACACCGGGTAGGACTACGGATTCCGCATCGTCCGTCCGAGACTCTTCAGTTCGGACGATGCGGCAGGCTGACCCGCCCGACAGGTGTCGCCCTCATCGGGTTCCCTCAACGGAGCCCGATGAGGGGCGTCGGACTCCTCCGCCGAGATCGGAGGGTGCATAGACCGCGGTGGGCCTAGGACACCGCCCATGACGGCGCTCTGGATCCGTTCGCAGGAGCCCGTCCGGCTCATGAGCAAGACCGTGCCGCGCAAGGCGCTGGATCGCCGTGTCGACGACCAGGACCGTCCACGGCATGGTGGGTGTCTTGCAGGATCGCGCCGAGGTACGCCCTCTCAGGCACCCGCCGGAGGAGATGGCGGACACGTTGGATTCGATCGCCGGTGTCCGGCCCTGGGGCACCGTGGCGAGGTCGATGTCGAGGACATTGGTAGCGACACTTTCGGTTCAGGTCGACGAGAACGCCTCGCCGAGCACGAAACAGTCACCGTGCCCCGGATGGACACGGGTGTCGGCCGGCAATCCCGACAGGGGTTCGAGCGCCGGAGCCGGTGCCGGGAAGTGTCCGGGCGGTTCACATCCGTTCCGCAGGGCGTCGCCGGTGAACACCACGCCCCGGCGCTCGATGTGCAACGCCACCGAGCCGGCGGTCACCGACGGGGTATGCAGCACCCGGATTTCGTCACCGGCCACGGCGATGCGTTGCCCGTCGTCGAGTCGCCAGTACTGACGCTGCCCGTGCACCGCCTGCCACAGGTCGTAGTCGCCCGGATGCAGCAGGATCGGGGCACACAGCCCTATGCCCACCTCGACCGCCGCCGAGACGTGGGCTCGGCGTCCTTGGGTGCAGATCACTGCCGTGACACACCGGTCACCGACTACACCGGCGATATCGACGGCCCGACCGCCCGCATCGACAATCACCGCATCTCGGTCGTCGCCGACCACCCAGACGTTCGTCTCGCAATGCTCGGACAGGAACCGCCCGGAGCGCTGTGATCGTCGGTTGTCGACCCGCTCGATCCGAAAGCGGCTACTCACTGCAGGACCGTTCCGTCGGTTGCCTCACTGCTGTGGTCTCCGATCGGTATCCAGTCCTGTGTTGAGTTGCGCCCACGGAATACGTTTTACAGTCGGCTTGTCCATTGACATCGGCTCCGCCTCACACACGGGAGCACCTCGTACAGTCATCGATTGCATCTGTCCTCCCGGGGCTTCGGTGGCAGCCGGCTCCACCGTAAGGCGTGCCGGCATGCCGGCGACCTGGTCGAACAATCAGACCAGCCCCCTTCCGATGGACAGTGCGCTCGAGACTCGGGCTCCGCCGACCCGCATCGACCCACTGTCGAGCCCGGACGCGCCCTATCCCGCCGCGACCTGAACTCCGGCACACTGCTCGGCAGCTCGTTCGATCTGTTCCCGCTCGGAAGGGGACAGCCGAGTGGGAACCTGGCTGCGGAGGATGCGAGCGATGTTCTCGTAGAACCGTGTTGTGCTCATCCCGCAGCGAACGAGGATCTCCCCGACGGGTGGACCCCCATACGGTAGCCAGATGCGGGCGAGCTCGAGAAGTTCACGGTCTTCGGCAGACATGGGTCATTCCTTTCGTCAACCGACCGACGACAGCGGGGAGGGAGGGACAGCATGAGGATCGGTCTGTGACTGGCGCTGTGACAGAGCATGTTTGAGATCGAAGTTGACGTCACGGGCTTGTTCCGGTGTGAGCGGCATCGTGCAGGCCAGCATCTTGCGCGCTGCCATATGGTCCCGCGGCTTGTTCACCGATTCGACACCCAGCAGGCGCCCATGCCGGAAACAGAAGACGGAGAAGGCACCGTCCGCGACCGATCCTCGAACGACGCTGGTATCGGTGCCGGTGGTCAGCCCGGCAATCTGCAACTTGGCCTCGTACTGCTCCGACCAGAACCACGGCACACTGCGGTACGCCGTCTCGGTACCGGTGAGTTGGGCCGCAATGCAGCGGGCTTGGTCGACCGCATTCTGGACCGACTCGAGTCGGACGAGCCCTTCGTCGCTCACCCCGGGAAACGCTGCGCAGTCGCCGATGGCGGAAATCCGCTCATCCGAGGTACGAAGGTGCGCATCGACAACAATGCCGTTGGCGACCCGTAACTCGGCTTGCTCGGCCAGTTCGGTATTGGGGACAACGCCGATTCCGATCACGACGGCATCGGCGGGGATCGTCTCGCCGTCACTGGTGATCACCCCCCGGGCGCGTCCGTCGTCCACCACGATCCGCTCGACTCCGGTCGACAGCCGCAGATCGACGCCGTGGGCGGCGTGAAGGGAGGAGAAGAACTGTGACATCGTTTCGGTCAACGCTCTGGCCATCGGACGGGCCATCGCCTCCACGACGGTGACGGACAGTCCGTTCTTGCGGGCGGCGGCAGCGACCTCCAACCCGATGAATCCGGCGCCGATGACCACGAGCGACGAACACGCCTTCATCTGTGCAGTCAGCGCCTCGGCCTCGACGGCGGTGCGCAAATAATGGACGCCGGCGGCGTCTGACCCGGGGACGGGCAGGCGGCGATTGCGCGCACCGGTGGCTAGGATCAGGTGATCGTATTCGGCCGTGGAACCGTCCACCAGTTCCACTCGTCGATCGATCCGATGAAGTCGCACGACGGGTTTGCCGCACCGCAACTCGATACCGTGATCGGCGAAGTACTGCGCCGGACGCAGTGCGAGCGAGTCGCGATCAGGCTCACAGTGCAGATAGGCCTTCGACAGCGGCGGGCGCTGGTATGGAACGCCGCTCTCGTCGCCGATGATGGAGATGGCTCCGTCGAAGCCGTGCCCGCGGAGACTGACCGCTGCCTCGAAGCCGGCCTGTCCCGATCCGACCACCACGACTCGGGGGGTACTCATACCTGGTCCTCCGGCAGGCGGACAATCAGGCCGTCGACCTCGTCGGTGACGACGAGCTGGCACGAGAGCCGGCTGGCGTCAGTGCGCGGGCTGACGGTGTCGTCGAGCATCTCGTCTTCTTCCTCGGAGACCGGAGGGAACTTCTCTGCCCACGGACTTGCGACGTAGACGTGGCACGTCGCGCACATGGCCTGGCCCCCGCACTCGGCGACGATGCCGTCGATCCCGGCCGCGATGGCGGCCTGCATGACTCTCTTGCCCGGGGCGACCTCGACCTCGTGCTTGGTTCCATCGGGGTCGACGTAAGTGACGGTAGGCACGTCATCTCTCTTTCGCGAAAATGAAGCGGTGGTGACGTGGGGTGCCGGTGGCAGCAGCCTACACCCCACGGGCGGGTCAGGGCAGAACAGTGTCTTCGTTGCTGAACAGCAGCGAGATCCCACCGGTGGCGAAGTTCGCGACATCTCCGGCCGCGGACTGTCCTTGCGGTGAGGCAAAAGCTTGCCCGGCCTCGTCTTTGGACTCGAAGCACAGCTCGGCGAGCGCATAGGCAGCGGGGGGATTGCCATCGAGCGGATCGCACTTGCCGACGGCGAACTTCTTCACGTTCGGTATCTCTCGTACCAGCGGGAGATGCTTGGTGGCGTAGTACTCGTCGAATGCCGCCGGATCGGTGGGCTGATTGTAGACGATGGTGACGCGGTACATGATGTCCTGTCTGGTCGATGTTGTCAGGGGCGGTCGGCCGGGACGGGATTCTGCTGGGGATCCCACTCGACCAGTACGTGCTCGGGGCCTCGGAAAGAGGTGTTGGGCAGGTAGGTGAATTCCTGTCCGGGTACGAGCGACATGTGCGGAAGACGGCGGGAGGTCTCTTCGAGGAAGATCTTCATCTCCAGCCGTGCCAGTGTCGCACCGAGACAGGTATGGCTACCGATCCCGAACGTCAAGTGCCGGCGCGCGTTTCCACGGTGGATGTCGAACTCGTCCGGCTCCGGGAAGGTGTCGTCGTCGCGATTCGCCGACGCGGTGACGATGAGCAGGCGCCCACCCGCCGGGATGTCGACACCGCCGACGGTGGTGTCGGTCACCGCCATACGGCGCCAGGCGACGACGGATCCGCTGTAGCGCAGGCACTCCTCGACGGCCTTGGGGACGAGTGTGGGATCGGCGCAGATCTGCTCCCAGGCACTGCGGTTTTCGAGCAGGGTGCGGAAGGCGTTGCCGGTGGCGTTGGTGGTCGTTTCGTGGGCGGCGACGACGCCACTCATCATGATGTTCTGGAGGTAGTTGTCGTCGAACAGGTCGGGATGTTGGCGCTGCATCTCGATCGCGTGCGGGATCCAGCCCTTGGCGTCGGGGTCCGCCTTCAGCTTTTCGACCAGTCCGCCGGCGAACCTCCAGAACTTGCCCATGCCGGTGGCGACGCGGACCTGTTCTTCGCCGTCGGGATGGCCCCAGGTGAACAATGTCTGTTGCATGCCGAAGTGGCGGCAGGTTTCGATGTCCTCGTCCGGGACTCCCAGGAAGATCAGGGCAACGATGCAGGGCACCTCGTAGAGCAGATCGTCGATGAGGTCGGCGCGGCCGGTCTTGACGACCCGGTCGAGGTAGGCGTTGACGACTTGACGGATCTTCGGTTCGAACGTGGCGACGTTGTCGGCTTCGAACGGCTGCATGAGCAGGCGGCGTCGCTGCGTGTGGATCGGCTCGTCCTCGTTGACGATGGTCGGGCCGGGGGCGAACTCGTAACTGCCGAGGATCTGCAGGGCTTCGTCGCTGATCGGAGTGATCTGATCGAGCGTGATCCGCGGTGAGAACACCGCGGGATTCTTGAAGATCTGCTTGATGTCTTCGTAACGGGTGACTACCCAGTAGTCGAGCAGGGGGCTGTAGAACACCGGCTCCTCGGCGCGCGCCTGCCTCAGCGACGACGACGGATCCACCTGATACGGGCCCTGGAACGGATCGAACCCGGCGGCCATCCGGGATACCGGGCATCCGGTCGGGCTGGTGACGCCACGCGGCGCTTGATCGACGGTCATCTGGTTCCTCCGGTTTCGGGAATCGAAGCTGCCGTAAGCTTCTCGAAGAGACTATGATCGCGGTCACAGCGACGGCTATCCTCTGCGCGCAGAAGTACAGCCAATATGCGCACACGCATGGCGACGATCCGAGCGGAACATGGACACAGTGGAATCGAGCGATACCGGCATTCGGCAGTCCGCGACGACTGCATTCCGGTCGGACGACATCGACGCTTCGCGCACAATCGGCGGCGGAGTGTTCTACCCGCACGAGGTGCGGGTCCTGGGGAGCGAGCGCACATTCGAGATGCAGCTGACCGCGGTGACCTGTGGACCGATCACTCTCGGAAGGCTGGACTATTCGACCGAGGTGGAGATCAGCACCGGTGAGCTGCGCGACGCGTATCAGGTCAACATTCCCCTGAGGGGTGAGCTGGTGACGGGCTCCGGGGACGGACGGATGGTTGCTACCCCGGATGTTGCTGCTGTGTACCGATGCGATCGCCGCACGATGCTGCGGGGATGGTCGTCGGCGCATCCGGCACCGGTACTTGCCGTGAAGATCGACCGGCGGGCTCTCGAGGACCAACTGTCCGAGCGTATCGGTCGCGCGCTCACCGATCCGATTGCTTTCGGTGTCGAATTCGATCTACGCACCGTCCCCGGCCGACAATGGCTGTCGGTGGTGAGGGCGCTGGCTGTCTCCCTCGACGACCCGACGGCCTCAGGACTGCATCCGATTATGGCCGCTCCGATGGCCGAATGCCTGATGAACGGGTTGCTCGTCGCCGCGGACCACGACCATCGGCGCGGGCTGGACACACCGAAAGCGGTGCTGCCCGCAGTGGTGCGGCGAGCGTTGGACTTCATGGACGAGCACGCCGACGAGCCGCTCTCGGTGGCGCAGGTTTCCCGCCACCTCGGGGTCAGCGTCCGTGCCTTGCAGTTGGGCTTCCGGACCTCGCTGGGAACGACACCCATGCGGCATCTGAAGCGAATCCGTTTGCAGCGGGTACGCAGGGACTTGGTGAACGCCGATCCGGAGTCGGCGGGGGTCACCGAAATCGCTCGCCGGTGGGGCTTTCTACACGCCGGCCGCTTCGCAGGGGAGTATCGGGAAGCTTTCGGGGTGAGCCCGTCGCGGGATCTTCGCGCGATTCCGTAACGGTAGCCGACGAAGCTACGGCGATGCACTGACGGTGGCTTACCGAACGGCGGCCAATGCAGTCGAGAACATGCCGCCCAGCCGGTCGGGGTAGGAGTGGTATGCCCCGCCTTCTCGCTGCATGCCGCCACACGAGGTTTCGCCACTCGATTGTAGTGGGCGCCGACTTCCGGCCAGGGCCGATCGATCACGAACCGGGCGACGGCCCACCGTCGTGGATAGCGTCACGTCGGAACTGCGCTGGGCTCCTGTCGAAGCGGCGTCGAAACGCGCGACTGAAGTGGGAGACGTCTCGGAAACCCACGTGCTCGCTGATCTCCGCGACCGTCAGGTCGGTCGTCAGCAGTTGGTTCCGGGCCTGCTCCAGGCGCAGCTCGTACAGCCATGCGCGCGGTGTCGTGCCGGCGGTACTGAACAGTTTGTGGATGTACCGAACGGACATCCCCAGCTCGGCGCTGATCTCCGCAGTCGTGTGATCGGGGTCGTGCAGATGCCGCTCCATCGCGCGCTGCACGCTCCGCAGGTCCTGCGCGTGCACGCGCCTGGTGGATCTTGTCGGAGGCGCCGACTCGCCGATCGCGGTGGCGAGTAGGTCGAGCGCCGAGCCGGCGACCGACAAGGACGACCGGAGGGACAATGGTTCGGCGGTCGTCGCGAGCTCCACGAGGAGCCGCGACACGATCCGTCCTATACCCACCTGTCCCGAGAAGCCGGACCCGGTGATGTGGTCCATTGTGTGCGAGGGCAGGCGGGTGGCCAGTAGTTCGCGTGGGCTGCGCACCACGACTTGTTCGAACGAAGTCGTCCCGTCGACCACGAACGGAGTCGTCGCGTCGAGGATCGCGAACGCTCCGTGCTCGAGCACCGCTTCACACCCGTTTTGCCGCAGGACCGCGGATCCGCGCCTGATCAGGCAAAGCAGGTAGTCGTCGCTCGGATCCGACCTGATCATCGCCGGTGTGCGAACCACGGCGTGCGGATCAGCGCGCACCAGGCTCACCGTCAGCTCCCCGAGCGACCGGACCGCCAGGTCGGCCTCGAACGGACCCTTCTTGTCCGGCCAGTCGACATCCATCTCGCAGTAGGTTGCCTCCAGGGTGTCCGCCCAGCGCACGCGTCTCTCGGTCGAGGCGAGGCCGCGGGTGCTGAGCACGACCTGCTTGCCGGAATCGTCGGTGCAGACGGAGTCAACCATCGGTGCACTCTCGGTCATGTTCCTACTCACCTCCACACCCTAGTGTTCCAGATCACAAGAGCTCGAGCGACGGGCAATCCGCACGCCGTCCGCCGCTCGTCAGCATTCCTACCTCCGAATCCGGATGAGTACAAAGGAGATACGACCATGACGGCGAGTGCCACCACTTGGATCGACGAGATCACCATGGAGGAATTGGATCGCGACCCGAATCCGATCTACGAGCGGCTCCGTCGGGAGGCGCCGGTCGCGTACGTGCCGGCCGTCGGCATGCACGTCGTGGCCTCGCGCGAGTTGTGCCTGCAGATCACGCAGGATCCGCAGGCGTGGTCCACGGTGATCGCCCCCTCGGGGGGCCGGACGTTCGGGGAGGGTACGGTTCTCGACTCCAACGGCGAGCAGCACCGCAAGATTCGGGAGTGGATCGATCCGCAACTGCGTCCCAGTGCGGTCGACTCCTACGTCGAGGCACTGGTCCGGCCGCAGGCGCGGCGGATCCTCGAGGGAATCGAGGACCTCGGTGCCGTCGACATCCAGGAGGCATACTTCGCGCCGGTCAGCGTCCGCGCCGTCGGCGACCTCATGGGCTTGACGGACGTCCCGTCGGACACCCTCGTGCGCTGGTTCCAGACGCTCGCGCTGTCCTACGGCAACGCCGCGGTCGACGAGGACGGGAACTTCGCGAATCCGGCACCGTTCGAGGCCGGCGACCGGGTCAAGGACGAGATCGTCGCGACGGTCGATCCGATGCTCGACCACTGGACCTCCCATCCCGACCACACCCTCATCTCGCACTGGCTGCACGACGGGATGCCGGAGGGGCAGGTCCGCGACCGCGCCGAGATCTATCCCAACATCTACGTGTTCCTGCTCGGCGCACTGCAGGAGCCCGGCCACGTCATGACGACCACCCTGGCGGGTCTGCTGCAGCACCCCGACCAGCTCGAACGCGTCGTCGACGATCCGGATCTCCTCCCGCGGGCGGTCAACGAGGGCGCGCGCTGGGTTGCGCCGATCTGGAGCGCCGCCGTCAAGGTCACGAACCGGGAGGTCACCGTCGGCGGCGTCGACCTGCCCGCGGGTACGCCGGTCATACTTGCGTACGGCTCGGCCAACCGCGACGAGACGGTGTGGGAGAACCCGGACGCCTACGACGTGGACCGGCCGGTCATGCCGCACCTCGCCTTCGGCGCCGGCAAGCACGCCTGTGCCGGCACCTACCTCGGGACCGCGATCGTCCGGATCGCCCTCGAGGAGCTGTTCGAGACGATCCCGAACATCGAACCCGACCCCGACCGCACCCCGAGCTTCTGGGGCTGGACCTTCCGCGGCCCGCAGGGCCTGCACGTCCGATGGGAGGTGTAGTCGTGAGCCACTCGGTGACCGTTTCCGGGCAGGACGGGGCCTTTCCCGGCGCGCCCGACCGTTCGGTACTCGAGTCCGCACTGCGGGCGAACCGATGGTTGCCGCACGCGTGCTCGCAGGGCACCTGCGGGACCTGCAAGATCCGGGTGCTGTGCGGCGAGGTGGACCACGGCCGACCCGACGAGACCATCCTGAGCGAGGCGGAGCGCTCGTCCGGGCTCACACTCGCCTGTCAGGCGACACCTCGCACCGACCTCGTCGTCGCGCCGGTGAACGACGCGGCCCCGGATCGGCCGCTGCACGCCCTCCGCGACTACCGCGGCACGGTGCGCGAGCTCTGCGACATCGCGGACCGCACCCGCCGGCTCGTCGTCGAGCTCGACGAACCCATGGAGTTCGAGGCGGGTCAGTACGCCGAGCTGCTCGTGCCGGGCTCCGGGACGGCCCGGCAGTACTCGATGGCCAATGCGCCCTCCGAGTCCCGGCGGCTGGAGTTCCATGTGAAGTGCGTCGACGGGGGAGCGGCCACCGAGGGATGGGTTTTCGGTCCACTGCAGGTCGGTGAACGGATCGATCTGCGCGGGCCGCTCGGGCAGTTCGGCGTGGTCGAGCCTCGGCAGGAGGCGGCGATCCTCGTCGGCGGCGGCACCGGGCTCGCGCCGCTCAAATCCATCGCATTGCATGCTCTTGCGAACGATCTCATTCCGAGTATCGACCTCTACCACGGTGGGCGCGGGCGGGCGGACCTCTACGACGTCGACTTCTTCCGGGCGCTCGAGGCTGCCGACGCCCGGTTCCGCTATCACCCCGTACTCAGCGAGGAAGAGTGGGACGGTGCGACCGGCATGGTCACCGATGCCGTGCTCGAGGACTTCGCGAGCTGCAAGGGGTACAGCGCATTCCTGTGCGGTCCACCGGCCATGGTCGCGGCGGCGGTCAAGGCGCTCAAGCGCCGGAGAATGTCGCCGCGGTTGATCTTCCGCGAGGAGTTCACGGCAAGTCCCGCGCGGCCGGAGGTGGCGCCCGTGTGACGGCGGGACGGTCCATCCTGCCCCGAAGCCGTCATGGGACTGTGCCGGGTGTTCGGACGACGGGCACCCGGCACTTCGGCCTGCCCGCGGTCCGGTTCCGTGGGCGCAACCGTCGTGCGGGCGAACGACTCAGGCGGAGGCGGAAATTCGCGGCACGGAACCGTGAGACGATCAGAGTGGGTTCCGCTCGACCGGGTCCGCATTCGCATCGAGCGATTTCTCCGCGTGTTCCTTCCGGTACTGGCCGGGACTCGCCCCGAATGCACTACGGAACGTCCTGCTGAAGTGGGACACGTCGCGGAAACCGGCGCATTCGCTGACCTCCGCGACGGACATTGCGGTCGTCAACAGGTATTTCCGCGCGCGCTCGAGCCGTGCCTGATACAGCCATGCGCGCGGAGTGGTGCCCGCTGCGCTGAAGAGCTTCTGGACGTTGCGCAACGACATCCCGGCGTCGGCGGCGACATCCGGAAGCGTGAGCTCGGGATCGTGCAGCTTCTGTTCGATGACCCGCTGGACGCGGGTGAGATCTTCCGTGCGGTGCAATTGGGCGGCACCGGTCGCGACAGTGCCTTCGGTGAGGGCGGTGACCAGCATGTCGACGGCCGAGGAGGCGAACGACACGGCGGCCCCCCGCGAGATCGGTGCATTCATCGTCGCGATGTCGACGAAGAATCGACCGACCAGTCCGCCCGGCCCAGTCTCGCCGCAGATCGTGCGGGCCGTGCCGTGTTCGACGATCCGCCCCGGCAGGCGCGAGGTGAGCAGTTCACGAGGGGACCGCACGACGATCTGCCGGAACGGTGCGGGGGAGTGGAAGACGAACGGGGTGGCACAGTCGAGCAATGCGAACGACCCTCGCTCGACCGTCGTGGTCCGGCCCGACTGCTGCACCTCGACGTGGCCCTCGGTCACGATGCACACGAGATAGCCTGCACCGGAGTCGGAGTCGACCATCGCGGGCGAGCGGACCACCGTGTGGGCGTCGGCCCGGATCGTGCTGACGTGCAGATCGCCGAACGGCCGGCCGCCCCATTCCGCGTCGAAGTGACGTCGTGGGTTCGGCCACGCGACGTCCATCTCGCAGTACAGCTGCCCCAGCGTGCTCGCCCATCGGGTGTGCCCCTCGCTCGTGTCCAGCTCCTGCGTCCGCAGGGAAACGATGCCGGGGGCCGCTCCGTTGCGCGCAGAGTCACCCGTTTGTTCGCGCTCAGCCATGTTCCACCACACCTCCGCCTTCTAGTGTTACAGATCACAGGAACGTGGCGCCCGGAACGATATCCCAACCCCCGGCCCCGCGCGACCACCGAGGACGGTTACCGAAGCGCGCCAGCGTGATCGGTGCCGGGATCCTCCGAAGTCGGCGGATACGGCCGGGCCGGGTCGACGCCCGTCGTGCCGTTCCCCACCCGAGCCGATTCCTGCACCACACCCCCGAGACCAGGAGTGAAGACCATGACGACCACATCGATCCTGGGCGACGCCGTCGGAGCGCCCAACACCGTCCGGCCCATGACCGGCGACGAGTACATCGAGTCGCTCCGCGACGGTCGTGAGGTGTACTTCCGTGGGGAGCGGGTCGACGATGTCACCACGCATCCGGCGTTCCGCAATTCGGTCCGGTCGGTGGCCCGGATGTACGACGCGATGCACAAGCCGGAAGCGAAGGGCATCCTGTCGGTGCCGACCGACACCGGTAACGGAGGATTCACCCATCCGTTCTTCAAGACGGCGCACAGTGCCGACGATCTGCTCCTCGCCCGTGATGCGATCGCCACCTGGCAGCGCGAGGTGTACGGCTGGCTGGGCCGCTCGCCCGACTACAAGGCGTCGTTCCTCGGCACCCTCGGAGCCAACGCGGAGTTCTACGGGGAGTACCAGGACAATGCGAAGCGGTGGTACAAGGAAGCGCAGGAACGCGTGATCTACATGAACCACGCGATCGTGAACCCCCCGATCGACCGCGACAAGCCCGCCGACGAGACCGCCGACATCTGCGTGCACGTGGTGGAGGAAACCGACGCGGGCCTGATCGTGTCCGGCGCCAAGGTGGTGGCGACCGGGTCGGCGATCACCAACGCCAACTTCATCGCGCACTACGGCCTGCCGCTCCGCAAGAAGGAGTTCGGCCTGATCTTCACCGTCCCGATGGATTCGCCGGGCCTGAAGCTGTTCTGCCGTACGTCCTACGAGATGAACGCCGCCGTCATGGGTACGCCGTTCGACTACCCGCTCTCGAGCCGATTCGACGAGAACGACGCCATCATGGTGTTCGACCGGGTGCTGGTGCCGTGGGAGAACGTCTTCGCCTACGACACCGAGACGACCAACGGGTTCGTCATGAAGTCGGGCTTCATGTCTCGCTTCATGTTCCACGGTTGCGCCCGTCTCGCCGTGAAGCTGGACTTCATCGCCGGCTGTGTGATGAAGGCGGTGGAGATGACCGGCTCGGCCGGATTCCGCGGCGTGCAGATGCAGATCGGCGAGATCCTCAACTGGCGCGACATGTTCTGGGGACTGTCCGACGCGATGGCGAAGACGCCCGATCCGTGGGTCAACGGGGCCGTGCAACCGAACCTCAACTACGGTCTCGCCTACCGCACCTTCATGGGCGTCGGCTACCCGCGGATCAAGGAGATCATCCAGCAGACCCTCGGCAGCGGCCTGATCTACCTGAATTCGCATGCGAGCGACTGGGGTAACCCCGAGATCCGGCCGTACCTCGACCAGTACGTACGCGGGTCGAACGGCATCGTGGCCATCGATCGTGTCAAGCTGCTCAAGCTGCTCTGGGATGCCGTCGGTACCGAGTTCGGCGGCCGGCACGAGCTGTACGAGCGCAACTACGGCGGCGACCACGAGGCCGTGCGGTTCCAGACCCTGTTCGCCTACCAGGCTCAGGGCCTGGACAACCAGCTCAAGGGCTTCGCCGAACAGTGCATGTCCGAATACGACATCGACGGCTGGACGCGCCCGGATCTGATCAACAACGACGATCTGAAGATCGTCCGTAGCTGAACGGGGCGCAGCGATGAGGAGCACGGTCATGACCGACACCGCCCGGGGATCCGATCTCGACGTCACGCCTCTGCACATGCGTAAGGCCCTCGGCCGGTTCGCCAGCGGCGTCACCATCGTCACCACTGCCGAGTCCGAGGACGAGGCCTCGGTGCACGGAATGACCGCCAACGCGTTCACCTCCGTGTCGCTCGATCCGCCGCTCGTGCTTGTATCGATCGCCAACCGCGCCAAGATGAACGAGCGGATCCGCGAGGCGGGGCGGTACGGCGTTTCGATCCTCGCCGGGGACCAGGAACCGTTGTCCCTGCACTTCGCCGGCGCGGCGAACCAGCCGGATCTGGTCCGGTTCGTGTGGCGCAAGGGCGTGCCTCTCCTCGAAGGTGCACTGGTTCACCTCGCGTGCACCGTGGTCGATTCGCATCCCGCGGGTGACCACACCCTGCACGTGGGCCGGGTGGAGCGGCTCTGGTACGACGACGGGCACCCGCTGGTGTTCTACACCGGCACCTTCCGGTCGCTCGAGCTGCAGGGCAGGGACGAACCCTGGGGGTTCTGATCGAGCAGGGCGGGGTGACCGCGGCGGGCGTCGCGGTCACCCCGCCTCTCGAACCCCCGAGCGAATGTGCCGTTGTGTCGGATAGACCGACGTAACGGCACATTCGCTCATGCCCCGCTGATCACCGCGCCGGCTGTGTGGCTGTCGCGCGCGCCGTGATCTCGGCGGCGCGGGCCGCTGCCGCCGCGGTGCCACCGATGGACCAGTTCACCGGATCGACTTCGACGATCTGTCCGCGCACCAGATCCCGCTGCGCCCCCAGGATCTCGACGATCAGCTCGGTGAATCGCGCCGCCAGCTCCTGGCGCTGCTCGATCGGGCGTCCGGCGAGGACGATCGCGGTGAAGTAGGGGGCCGGGGTGCCGCCGTCGGCGATCACCGTCCCGGCCGTCGCGGCGTCGTCGGGGTCGTACCGGACGACGAACGCTCGCACTCGCTCGATCGGGGAGTCGAGGACCTCCGCGTAGCAGCGGCTCGCGTCGGCGAGCAGCCGACGTCGTTGCTCGGCAGTGTAGGCGCCGTCGACGAGATGGAAGTGTGCAACGGGCATGGCCGCTCCTTTGTGACATGCTGTGGTACAGAACTATTGGACGCCGTGACTATTGGACGCCGTGCCGGGTCCCGCCGTCGACGGTGAGGACGCTTCCGTGCAGCACGGCAGCCTCGGGGGCGAGCAGCATCTCCAGAGTCCAGCCGATCTCGTCGAGGGTCGGTAGCCGGCCGAGTGTGGTCTTGGCGCGGTAGCGGTTCCAGATCTCGCCGGGGTCGCGGCCGGTCTCGGCGGCTTCGGTCTCGACGAACTTCCGCAGCCGTGGCGTGTCGACAGGTCCCGGCGCGATGGTGTGGGTGGTGACGCCCTTCGGGCCGTACAGCGCGCTGAGCTGGCGCATGAGGTTGAAGACCGCGGCGTTCACCGTCCCCGGCCCGGCGTCGAGCGGGCCGGGTTCGAGTCCGAGCGACCCGGCGATCGTCACGAAACGCGAACCCGGCACCAGGTGGTCGCGGACGGCGTGCAGCAGCCGCACCAGCCCGCCGACCTTGATGTTCGCGCCGACCGCGAAGTCTCCCGGCGCGATGGTGTCGGCCGAGCCGCGCACCGGAAGTCCGGCCGCGAACACGGCCATCCGCACCGGTGCGTCGACGTGGGCGGCGATCGCCTCGATCGCGCTGTCGTCGGCGATGTCGGCGACGCACGGGACGATCAGGTCGTCCGAGGCCGCCAGCTTGTCGAGGTCGTCGCCACTGCGGGCGACGGCGATCACGCGAAGGCCGCGACGGGCCAGGCGACGGGTGAACTCGGTGCCCATCGCACCGGTCGCGCCGACGACGACACACACTGAGGACGAAGTCATACCTGTGCTCCCTCTTGCCGTTGTGGATCGCCCGGACGACCCGCGCAGTAGCGGGACGGGCGATTGGTCGTTCGGCCGCGATCGACGCGCCGAACAGAAATCCGCCCACGAATGCCGTGGGCGGATTCCGGTTGGCCGAGCGAATCCGATTCTTCGGCCGTTTCAGCCGCGCAATCGGAGGGTGACCGCCCGGGGTTCGGTGAAGAACTCACGCGAGTACTGGCCGCCCTCGCGGCCGAGGCCGCTGGCGCCTTCGCCGCCGAACGGCAGGCGCAGGTCGCGTTCGAAGAACGTGTTGATCCACACGGTGCCGGCCTTCCAGCGGGCGGCCATCCGGTGGGCCCGGTCCAGGTTCTGGGTGAACAGCATCCCGGCCAGGCCGTAGGGGGAGTCGTTGGCGATGCGCAGGGCCTCCTCCTCGGTGTCGAAGCCGAGGACGGTCTCGACCGGGCCGAAGATCTCCTCCCGCGCCGTGCGGGAGTCGTTGGTCAGCCCGGTGATGACGGTGGGCGGGTAGTAGAAGCCGCCGGCGCGGGCCTCGTCGGTCAGCCGGGCGCCGCCGGTGACGACCTTGCCGCCTTCCTCCTGGGCGAGCTCGATGTAGCCGTGCACCTTGTCGAGGTGGCGTTGCTCGATGAGCGGGCCCATGAAGTTCGACGGGTCCTTCGGGTCGCCGACGGTGAGCCTGCTTGCCTGCTCGGTGAACCGGGCCAGGAACTCGTCCATGATGCTGTTGTGCACCAGCAGCCGGGACCCGGCCAGGCACACCTGTCCGTTGCCGCCGAAGATTGCCCGGATCGCCATCGGCACGGCGACGTCGAGGTCGGCGTCGGCGAATACGATGTTCGCGGACTTGCCGCCCATCTCCGCCGAGACCGGGGTGTGGTTGACCGCCGCGGCCTGCAGAATCTTCACGCCGGTCGCGCTCGAGCCGGTGAAGGTGATCCGATCCACCCGCGGATCCGAGGTCAGCGGCCCGGCGACGGCCTCACCGCCGAACCCGTGCACGACGTTGAGCACGCCTTCGGGCAGTCCGGCCTCGAGCGCGAGCTCGGCGAAGCGGTGCGCGGTCAGCGGTGTCTGCGGCGCCGGCTTGAGCACCGCCGTGTTACCGAATGCCAACGCGGGGGCGATCTTCCAGGTGGCCAGCATCAGGGGTGCGTTCCACGGGCTGATCGCCGAGACCACACCGGCCGGCGGGTAGAGCACGTAGGACAGCAGGTCCCCGTCGGGGTAGGCCTCGTTGGCGGCCATCGCGACGTAGTCGGCGAAGAACCGCAGATTGTGGGCCACGCGGGGGATTTCGGCGTGCAGCGACTGGTTGATGCTCTTGCCGCCGTCGCGGGTCTCGAGCAGGGCGAGTTCCTCGCGGTGGGCGTCGACCTTGTCGGCGACCGCGTGCAGGATCTTCGCGCGCTCCTTCGGGGACAGCAGCGGCCAGGGGCCGTCGTCGAAGGCGGTGCGGGCGGCGGTGATCGCCGCGGCACCGTCCTCGGCGGTGCCCGCGGGCACGACCCCGAGCAGCGCACCGTCGTGGGGGTCGCGGGACTCGAAGGTGGCCCCGTCCGACGCCGGCTTCCATTCGCCGCCGATCAGGTGCCGGACCTGCGTGATCGAAGGCGTGTTCTGGGTCTGTGTCATGGCAGTCTCCCCGGGTCAGACTCCGGCGCGGGCCGGCAGTTCGTAGGTGCGGCCGGCCAGTTCGGAGGCGACGTCGACGATCATGTCCTCCTGCCCGCCGATGACGCCGCGGCGGCCGAGTTCGAGCAGGATCTCGCGGGTGGAGATGCCGAACTTCTTCGCGGCCCGCTTGGTCGGGTGGAAGAACGTCGAGTACACCCCGGCGTAGCCGAGGATCAACGCGGTCTCGTCGACGATCTGCGGTTCGGTCATCAGCGGGGCGACGACGTGCTCGGCGGTGTCGATCAGCGGGAACAGGTCGACCCCGGTGTCCCAGCCGGCCCGCTCGAACGCGGCGGCGAGCACCTCGGTCTGGGCGTTGCCGGCGCTGGCGCCGAGCCCGCGCAGCGACCCGTCGATGAACGTCGCCCCGTTCTCGGCCGCGGTGAGCGCGTTGGCGATGCCGACACCGAGATTGTTGTGGGCGTGGAAACCGATGTCGGCGGAGATCGCCTGCCGGAGGGCAGCGACGCGGTCGCCGGCGTGCCGGGGCACCATCGCGCCGGCGGAGTCGACGACGTAGACGACGTCGGCGCCGTAGGAGTCGAGCTTGGCGGCCTGCTCGGCGAGCGGTGCGGGCTCGAGCTTGTGGCTCATCATCAGGAACGTCATCACGTTCAGGCCCTTGTCCTTGGCCCACTCGACGGGCTGCTGGGCGCAGTCGGCCTCGGTGCAGTGCACCGCGACGCGCACGGTCTTGATGCCGGCGTCGATCGCGCCCTGCAGTTCGGCGAGGGTGGCGATGCCCGGGACGTACAGCACCGCGATGTCCGCATTGTCGACGGCGTCGACGGCGGCGCGCACGTACTCGGGGTCGGTGGCGGCGGCGAAGCCGTACTGGATCGAGGAGGCGCCGAGGCCGATGCCGTGGGCCACCTCGATGGTGGGGATCCCGGCCCGGTCGAGGCCGCGGGCGATGTCGGCGACGTTGCGGGGGGTGAACTGGTGCGAGACCGACGACATGCCGTCGCGCAGGGTGGTGTCGACGAGGGTGACCTTGCGGCGTCCGCCGGCGGTGTCGGTGGTGTCGGTGGTGCTCACTGGGCTGCTCCCTTGACGAGATTCTGCTGCGCCATGACATCGGCGACCTGCACGGCGGCGGCGGTGATGATGTCGAGATTTCCGGCGTAGGTGGGCAGGAAGTCGCCGGCGCCGACGACCTCGAGCATGACCGTGACCAGGTCGCCGTCCACGTCGACCAGACGCAACGTGTAGCCGGGGACGTACTGCTGCACCTTGGCGACCATCTCGACCACGGCGCGCTCGATCGCGTCCGGGTCGGGGTGGCGGACCTTGGCGTAGACGGTGTCGCGCATGTTCATCGGCGGCTCGGCCGGGTTGATCACCGAGATCGCCTTGGCGCGGTCCGCGCCGGCGACCTGCGCGAGTGCCCTGCCGGTCTTCTCGCTGAATTCGCTGAGGTTCTGGCGGGTGCCCGGGCCGGCGCTGTGCGAGGCGATCGCGGCGACGATCTCGCCGTAGTAGGCGTCCGCGGCCTGGTTGATCGCGTACAGGATCGGGATCGTGGCCTGACCGGCGCAGCTGACCATGTTCACGTTCGGTGCGTCGAGGTGCTCGGTGAGATTGACCGCGGGCACGACGTAGGGGCCCACCGATGCGGGCGTCAGGTCGATGGCCTTGATGCCGGCGGCGGCGTACCGGGGTGCGGCCGCGGCGTGCACCTTCGCCGAGGTGGCCTCGAACACCACGTCCGGGAGCTCGGGACGGGCGAGGAGCCACTCGACACCCTCCGCGGAGGCCTCGAGGCCCTCCTGCCGGGCCCGCTCGAGTCCCTCGCTGGCCGGATCGATGCCGACCATGTACACCGGCTCGACATACTCGGACCGCAGCAGCTTGTACATCAGGTCCGTCCCGATGTTCCCGGATCCGACGATCGCGGCTTTCAATCGACTCATCTGTGGGCCTTCCCTCCAGTGTCGGGGTGATGCTGCCGACGCTAGGGGCGCTCCCCTGGTAGAGGGCGGGTGATCCGGCGGTACCGGACACGCCCGGCCGAGATCCGATCCCTGTTCGGCTATCCCGAACAGCGCTGACGGAAGTGCCGGCGCCCCCACAAGCTCGTGACATCCACCACAACCGGAGCAGCAAGCCCGGCCAGCGGAGATCAGGAGTAGCCATGACCGACCCCACTGCCCGTTTCGACATCGCGCACCTCGCCCGTGCCGAACTGTTCACCCCCAGGCCGCAGGAGACCCTCGACTTCTTCACGAAGTTTCTCGGCATGTACGTCACGCATCGGGAGGGGCAGTCCGTCTACCTGCGTGGGTACGAAGACCCGTACCAGTGGAGCCTGAAGGTCACCGAGGCGCCGGAAGCCGGCATGGGCCACGCCGCGCTGCGCGCCAGTTCGCCGGAGGCGCTCGAGCGCCGCGTGGCGTCGCTGAAGCAGGGCAACGTCGAGGGCACGTGGAGCGAGGACCAGTTCGGCTACGGCAAGACCTTCGAGTTCCAGTCCCCGGACGGTCACAACCTGCAGCTGCTGTGGGAGGTGGAGAAGTACGTCGCCCCGCCGGAACTGCAGAGCAGGATCCTCTCGCGGCCGTCGAAGAAGCCGCTGTCGGGCATTCCGGTCAAGCGGATCGACCACCTCAACCTGATGGCCTCGGATGTCACCCCGCTCAAGGACTCGTTCGAGCGGCACCTCGGATTCCGCACCACCGAACGCGTCGTGGACGGCAACGTCGAGATCGGCGCCTGGATGAGCTCGAACCTGCTCGGCCACGAGGTCGCCTGCATGCGGGACATGACCGGCGGCCGCGGCAAGCTCCACCACCTCGCGTTCTACTACGGCACCGGCCAGCACCTTGCCGATGCGGTCGAGATGTTCCGCGACTACGACATCCAGATCGAGGCCGGCCCCGACAAGCACGGGATCACCCAGGGGCAGTTCCTCTACGTGTTCGAGCCGGGCGGCAACCGCATCGAACTGTTCGGCGAGGCCGGTTACCTGCACCTGGATCCGGACGCCGAGACCAAGACCTGGCAGATGTCCGATATCGACACCGGCCTCGCGGTCGGCGGCGCGAAGCTGCCGTGGGAGACGTACTTCACCTACGGCACCCCGAATCCGCTCGCACTCGATCAGCACATCGAGAAGTTCTCGCACTTCGGTCCGGGCGCTCCCGTCGACGACCCGGAGGTGATCGCCGCGGAACGCGCGGTCCCGGACGAAATCGACCATTCCCGAGCGGTTTCGGGATCCCCGGTCTGAGTCCTGGCATTCTGCGGGTGCGCACCTCCCGCGCCGGTTTCCGGCGTGCCGCGACGAGAGGTGCGCACCCGCGTGTCAGCCGGCGTCCGGGAACGTCACCTCGAGCGCCGCGAGCTGTTCGGGATCCGACACCACCTCGATCTCGACGATCGCGTCGTCTTCGATCGTGAAGGCGAACACCGTGCGCGGACGGCCGCCCGGCGCCCATGCGGCGCCGGGCATTCCGTCGACGAGCACCGTCCGGGCGGCCTGGGCGCGGCCGTCGAAAACCTTTGCGACGCTGTGGGGTCCGTGAAGCTCGCGCGCGAGCGCCGGTGCGCCGTGGGCCGCGCCGGCACGGGCCGTCGCCACGGCGACGTCGTCCGCGCGAAGGACCACGTCCGGATCGAGCAGGGCCAGCAGGTCGTCGAAGCGCCCCTCCCGCGACGCGGCGAGGAACGCGTCGACGAGGCGACGGCGGCGCACCAGGTCGGCTCGTGGGGCGGTCGCGCCCTGGATGCGCCGCCGCGCGCGGCTCGCGAGCTGGCGGGTGGCGGCGGGGGAGCGCTCCACGATCGGGGCGATCTCGTCGAACGGGACGGCGAACAGGTCGTGCAGCACGAACGCGAGGCGTTCGGCCGGGGCGAGGGTGTCGAGCACGACGAGCATGGCCACGCCGACCGAATCGGCCAGCAGTGCAGCGCTTTCCGGAACGTCGCGCGGGTCCGTCGACCGAGGTTCGGGACGGTCGGGCTGATCGAGGGGGACCTCCCGGCGCGAGCCCCGGGATCGCAGCATGTCCAGGCACACCCGGCTCACCACCGTCGTCAGCCAGCCTCCCAGGTTGGCGACCTCGTCGGTGCCGGAGCGGTGCAGGCGCAGCCAGGCCTCCTGCACGGCGTCGTCGGCCTCGCTCGCCGAGCCGAGCATGCGGAAGGCCACCGCCCGCAGATGGTCCCGATGTGCCTCGAACTGTTCGGCGGGGAAGGCGCCGCCGGGGTGGGCCGAGAAGTTTCCGTCGCTCATGTCGTCACATTCTGTCGTCGGGATCCGTCATGGCTGTGACGAACGCACGACCCCGGATGTGACAAGGAGACGATCATGAAGGCTCGAATGACGAATCCCGCGCTCGTTCTGCCCGACGCGGTGACGGCGTTGCAGGCACTGGGGAACGCCGCCGACGGTGGTGGGCTGCCGGCGCGCACCACCCACCTCGTGCATCTGCGGGCGAGCCAGATCAACGGATGCAGCGTCTGTGTGGACATGCATCCGCGGCTGGCGAAGAAGGACGGAGAGACCGACAAGCGGCTGTTCGCGGTGGCGGCGTGGCGCGAGGCGCCGTACTTCACCGATGCCGAGCGGGCGGCCCTGGCGCTGACGGAGGCGGTGACCCGGCTCGCGGACCGGCCCGACCCGGTGCCCGACGACGTCTGGGACGAGGCCGCCCGCCACTACGACGAGCCGCAACTGGCGGCGCTGATCCTGCAGATCTCGCTGATCAACGTGTGGAACCGGCTCAACGCGACGGTCAAACAGGTGGCCGGCGCGGAGTGGTGACGACCGTGACGTTGCCCTCCGACGCATTTTCTGGAATGATTCCAGAAAATGCGTCGGAGGGTCGTCGCCCGCGTGGGGGCGGCCCGGAACGAAAAGGAGTGCGCTCATGTTCGCCGCCGGGTCCCGTGCCGTCACGCTTCCGTCGATGGTCCTCGGAGGACTGCGGCCGCTGTACCGGCAGATGGCACGGGCCAACGTGCGCACCGTGGGCTTCGTGCACACCGTGGGCGCGAACCGGTTCGAGGTCCGGCTGACCGCGGCGGTGGGTGGACCGACGCTCGACATCCGTTCGCAGGACCGGACGATCGCGTTCACGGTGCCGCTCACGGCGCAGTTCCGGGCGCAGCCGGACCTCGATCCGGGCAGCTACCGGATGCTGTGCGCGATGCTGACGCCGGACGCCGCTCCGGCGGCCGGCACCGTCGTCCGCTTTCTGGAGGGCCTCGTCGCGCAGGCGCCCGCCGTGCTCTCCCGCACGGACACCCACGCGGCCTGAGGGAGCCCGCCGCGACGGGGTTCGGCTGCCGAGACGGTGCCCGAGGGGCATGATCGGAGCGGGACCGAACCGTAGTGGGGGTCCGGAGGAGGGTGGCGATGGCGGAGGAAGGCGAGACCCGTCGATTCGGACTGCTCGGGTCCGCGATGGAGGAGTTGCTGGAGAGGACCCGCGCCGTGGCGGACGCGGTCGGGTCGATCGGGAGCGAGGCCCTCGGGTCGATGCCCGCGCCCCTGTCCGCGCCCGCGAACCGGATGCTCGGCTCACTTCGGCAAGCGATGGAGCTCGTGCCACCCGTTATCACCGAGTTCGAAGCACTCGTCGAGCAGCTGCACGCGCAGCGAAAATCGGTGCAGGCGCTGCAGGCACAACTGTCGGCGTTCGACCGTCAGTTGGAGGTGGTCGAAAAGTCACTGGCTCCGCTGCAGGGTCTGGCCCGTCAGTGGTCCAGTCTGCAGCAGTCGCTGCTCGAATATCCCGCCACCGGCGAACCGAAGAAGTCCGGCCCGTCGGAGGCCTGATCGACCGGATGCGTCGGCTCGTCCGGCGACGCGGCGTCCCGGTGCGTCCTTTGGGCTGCTGGGACAGCCCAAAGGACGCACCGGCGGCGAAGCCGCCTACAGCCCGGGGCGCTTGCCGATCGTCAGGGTGACCTCGCCGGTGCCGGCGAAGAAATCGTTGCCCTTGTCGTCCACGACGATGAACGCCGGGAAGTCCTCGACCTCGATCTTCCACACCGCTTCCATACCCAGTTCCGGGTATTCGAGAACCTCGACCTTCTTGATGCAGTCGAGTGCGAGGCGCGCGGCCGGCCCGCCGATGGAGCCGAGGTAGAAGCCGCCGTGGTTCTTGCAGGCGTCGGTGACCTGCTGCGAGCGGTTGCCCTTGGCGAGCATGACCATCGAGCCGCCCGCGGCCTGGAACTGCTCGACGTAGGAGTCCATCCGGCCGGCCGTGGTGGGGCCGAACGAACCGGAGGCCATGCCGTCCGGGGTCTTGGCCGGCCCGGCGTAGTACACCGGGTGGTCCTTCAGGTACTGCGGCATTCCCTCGCCGGCGTCGAGGCGTTCCTTGATCTTCGCGTGCGCGATGTCGCGGGCGACGACGAGCGGGCCCGTGAGGGACAGCCGGGTCTTGACGGGGTGCTTGGACAGTTCGGCGAGGATCTCCGGCATCGGCCGCGTCAGGTCGATCTTCACCGCGGCACCCTTGCCGGTGCCCGACACGCCCTCGGTCTCGGCGTCGAGCTGGGCGTCGGTGATCTCGGGCAGGAAGCGGCCCGGGTTGAACTCGAGCTGTTCGAGGAACACGCCCTCCGGGGTGATCTTCGCCTTCGCCTGCCGGTCGGCGGAGCAGGACACGGCCAGCGCCACCGGCAGCGACGCGCCGTGCCGGGGCAGGCGGATGACACGCACGTCGTGGCAGAAGTACTTGCCGCCGAACTGCGCGCCGATCCCGATCTTGCGGGTCAGCTCGAGCACCTGCTCCTCGAGCTCGAGATCGCGGAAGCCGCGGCCGGTGATCGCGCCCTCGTTCGGCAGCTCGTCCAGGTAGTGCGCCGAGGCGTACTTGGCGGTCTTGAGGGCGAACTCGGCGGAGGTGCCGCCGACGACGATCGCGAGATGGTACGGCGGGCACGCGGCGGTGCCGAGCGAGCGGATCTTGGCCTCGAGGAATCGCATCATCGAGTCCGGGTTCAGGATCGCCTTCGTCTCCTGGTACAGGTACGACTTGTTGGCCGATCCGCCGCCCTTGGCCATGAACAGGAACTTGTAGGCGTTCTCGTGGCCGGCCGCCGTGTCGGCGTAGAGCTCGATCTGCGCCGGCAGGTTCGAGCCGGTGTTCTTCTCCTCCCACATGGTGAGGGGAGCGTTCTGCGAGTACCGCAGATTGAGCCGGGTGTACGCGTCGTACACGCCGCGGGCGATGGCTTCCTCGTCGTTGCCGGGACTGAGGACGTGCTGGCCGCGCTTGCCCATGACGATCGCGGTGCCGGTGTCCTGGCACATCGGCAGCACCCCGGCGGCGGCGATGTTGGCGTTCTTCAGGAGATCGAGCGCGACGAACTTGTCGTTGTCCGACGCCTCCGGGTCGTCGAGGATGCTTGCGAGCTGCTTCAGGTGATCCGCGCGCAGGTAGTGCTGGATGTCGTGCAGCGCGGTCTCGGTGAGCAGGCGCAGCGCCTCGGGCTCGACCTGCAGGAAGGTGCGGCCGCCCGGTCCTTCGACGGTGGACACCCCCTCGGTGGTCAGCAGCCGGTACTCGGTGGGGTCTTCCCCGATCGGCAGCAGGTCCTCGTAGAGGAAGTCGGCCATTTCTTCTCCTGAACTGTCCTGGACAGCGGGGCTGATGTTCGCGACAAGGCTAGTCCGGGCGACACGGCGCCCCGACGCCGGGGCGTGTGACGCAATCCGCTCCCGCACCCGTCGTGACCTGCGTCACTACCGAATTCGGCCGTCGCTGTGGCGCCGGTCACGGCCCCGGCGGCACGCGATCCGTACACTGGTATGGATGGTTCGTACGGCACAGGAACGGGTACTCGGAGAGCATCGGGTACCCGGAGGGCACCGCTTCCGACAGACCCGAGAGCGGGAGTTCGAGAACACATTGAGTACCGAGACCGTGCCGACGACGGCACCTGCGCACCGCGGATCGCTTCGCGGCGCCCACGCCTGGCTCGACGTCGCCGTCGTGGTGGTCGTCCTCGTCGCCACCAACCTGATCGCGCACTTCACCACCGTGTGGGCCAGCATCGCGACGGTGCCCATCGCGGCCGTGGTGCTCGTCGCGCTGATGCGCCGCCGGGGCATGCGCTGGTCCGAACTCGGGCTCTCGCCGCGGCACTGGCGGTCCGGTTCGCTCTACGCGCTGGGCGCCGCGGGGATCGTGCTGGCCGTGATCGCCGTCGGCGTGGCGCTGCCCCCGACCCGGCAGTTCTTCCTGTCCGACCGCTACGCCACGATCTCCGGCGCGCTCCTCGCGTCGATGATCGTCATCCCGCTGCAGACGGTCATCCCCGAGGAACTCGCGTTCCGCGGGGTGCTGCACGGCACGCTCGAACGTGTCTCGGGTGCGCGCGGCGTGTTCGCCGCCGGATCGCTGCTGTTCGGCCTGTGGCACATCGCCTCGTCGCTCGGGCTCACGAACGGCAATCGCGGGCTGAGCGGCGTCCTCGGCGGCGGCCTGTGGGGACAGGTGCTGGGCATCGCCGGAGCGGTCGTGGCGACCGCGGCCGCCGGATTCGTCTTCACCTGGCTGCGCCGCCGCAGCGGGAGCCTGCTCGCCCCGATCGCCCTGCACTGGTCGCTCAACGGCGCCGGTGCCCTGGCCGCGGCCCTGGTCTGGCACGCCACCCTGAACTGACCGCCGGCGAACCGCCGCCGCGGTACCGTGCGCTGATGGCACTCGCGGTCTGCCTGCTCTTCGACGCCGCCGCCCGGCGCGCCCTGCAACAGCTGTGGGCCCGGCTCGAAGATCTCGGTGTGCCGACGCTGCTCACCCATACCCACGGCCGGCACGTGCCGCACCTGTCGTACGCGGTGCTGCGCAGCTACGACGTCGACGACGTGACGGCCGCGCTCGAGGCACTGCCCGACGGCGGGCCGTTGACCCTCTACTCCGACGGCCTGGGTGCCTTCCGGCGCGGACGGGTCTGGCTCGCGCCCGCCCCCACCGCCGACCTCCTGCGGCGCCAGCAGCGCGTGGTCGACACCGTCACCGCCACCGGCGCGGACCTGCACAAGCATTACCGGCCGGGCGTATGGACCCCGCACCTGACCCTCAGCCCCCGCGCGCGGTTGGACGACCTCCCGCGGGTGGCCGCGGCCGTCTACGACGTGCTGCCCCTCGAAACGGCCGTGTCCGGCGCGGCACTGATCGACACCGCGACGGGGGAGCGCCGTCCGTTGCGGCGGGTCCCGTGACCGACGTCGCTCACTCCTCGGGGTTCTCCACCCACTTGCCGTAGGGCGGGGGCCCCTCGCTCATGATCTGCACTCCGAAGTGCGGGGCGTGCTTCCACACGTAGCCGTGCAGGGTGTGTTCCTCCGACGTCTGCGTATTGACGAGGACGAGGTCTCCCGTCGCTCGCTCCTCGAGCGAGAACCCGCTCTCCGGGCCCTCGAGTACCCACCACTTCTTCCTGCTCATGATCGATGCCCTCCGGTGCGGGACGGGACAGGTCTCGGGCCGGACGTTACTCCCGAGCGGGCCTTCGCGGCACCGGTTCGCCGATCCGGGTCACCGGCTTCCCAGCAGACGGCGGGTGGTCTCGTCGGCGGGGTAGAACGCCTCGATCGCCAGTTCCGCGACGGTGACGTCCAGCGGCGTGCCGAACAGCGTCGTCGTGCTCAACAGGGACAGCTCGCCGTCGTCGGTGCGCAGCCGCAGCGGCACCACCAGGGCGTGGGCGCCGGCCGGATCGAGCTCGGCGTCGCGGCCGTCGTCGTCGCACGGGTAGGCGGCCAGCTCGGCGTGCAGCCGTCGCAGCACCGGGTCACCGGTCGCGGCGAGCTGGTGCCGCAGGCGTGTCAGCAGGTGCGCCCGCCACTGGCCGTGGTTGGCGATGCGCGGCGCCATGCCCTCCGGGTGCAGCGTCACCCGCAGCACGTTCACCGGGGGCTCGAGCAGCCGCGGGGCGCACCCGTCGAGCAGTCCCACCACGGCGTCGTTGGCGTCGACCATCGTCCAGTGCCGGTCCACCACCAGCGCCGGATACGGCCGGTGCGACGCCAGGATCCGCTCGATCGCGTCGGCCACCGCGGCCATCGGCACGTCCCCGAGCCGGTGCTCCGGATACGCGGGGGCCAGGCCGGCCGCGAGCAGCAGCGAGTTGCGCTCCCGCAGCGGGATGTCGAGCTGATCGGCCAGGCGCAGCAGCATGGTGCGGGTCGGCCGCGACCGGCCGGTCTCGAGGAAGCTCACGTGCCGCGCCGAGACCTGCGCCCGGTTGGCGAGCGCGAGCTGGCTCAGGCCGCGACGCTCGCGCCAGTGCCGCAGCAGCACTCCGACGGGTTCCTCGTGCACGGTGGTCATGCCCGTCACCGTAGGCGCGGAGCGGGAAGGGCGGCCATTACCTGCCGGGTAATCGATTCGGGCACCGGAGCGCGGCAGTCTCCTCGATGTGCGGCACAGATGTGCGGCACACCGCCGCACCGACCGACCGGGAGGACCCCATGACCGCCTACGCGATCGCCCATCTTCGCTCCGTCGACTTCGGTCCCGAGATCGTCCGGTACATCGAGGAGATCGACGACACCTTCACGCCGTACGGGGGCAGGTTTCTCGTCCACGGCGTCGAACCCGAGGTCCACGAGGGACCGTGGCCCGGCCACGTCGTGGTCGTCGAGTTTCCCGACCTCGAGCAGGCCCGTGCCTGGTACCGGTCGCCGGCCTACCAGGCGATCCTGCCGCTGCGCACCGAGCACTCCGACAGTTCGGCGATCCTCGTCGACGGCGTGCCGCCGGGATACCGGGCGAGCGACTACCTCGCCAAGGTGGGACGCGGCTGATCCGTCCGCGGTTCAGCGCAGGATCCCGGCCGCGCGGGCCGGCGCCGCATACGCCTCGGCGAGGGTGTCCACCGTGTCGTGGGCGTTGAGCCCGCTCGGATTCGGCACCACCCACACCGGCACCCCGCCGAGCGTCTCCTCCTGCAGCCCCGCGACCGCCTTCCGGTGCCCGAACGCCGACCGGTACGCGGTGATGCCGGCGACGGCCACCACCCGCGGCCGGTGCAGCGCCACCACCTCGGTCAGCCGCACCGCACCGGTCCGCAGTTCCTCGGCCGTGAGCTCGTCCGCGCGGGCCGTGGCGCGCGGTGCGAGATTGGTGATCCCGACGCCCCGCTCGATCAGGTGGGCCCTGTCGTCCTCGCTCATCCCCGAGGTGGGGTCGATGGGCCGGAGCAGGATGCCGGCCCGCAGCAGCGCCGGGTAGAAGCGGTTGCCGGGCCGCGCGAAGTGCGCACCCGTCGCCGCCGTCCACAGGCCCGGGTTGATGCCCACGAACAGCAGCCGGCAGTCCGGCCCGATCAGGTCGGGCACCACCGCGTCACGGAAGCGTTCGAGTTCGGCGCGCGTGAATCCCACCCGCCCCACGGTAGCGAGCGGCGCCGCCCGGCCCGGCAGTGCCGGGCCCGGGGAGTGTGGCCGCCATCGCGCCCGCACCCATCGGCTAGGGTGAAATGCGCGTCGTGGCGGGACCGAACAGCCGCGGCGAGCAGGGCCGAAACGATAGGGGAAGGTGTGCAGCGCCGGAACGTGATCGGTAACCCCGTCGGAGACTCGTCCGGCCGCGAGGTGGCGCTACCGCCGTACACGGATCTGCTGTGGCCCACCCTGCAGGCGCTGATCGGGCTCGGTGGCTCGGCCTCGATCGAGGAGCTCGAGAAGGCCGTCATCGCGCGCGAAGGTCTGTCCGAGGCCGCGCGGTCCGTACTGCACGGCGACGGGCCGGTCACCGAGATCGAGTATCGGGTCGGCTGGGCGCGCACCTACCTCAAGGGCATGGGGCTGCTCGCCAACACCCGTCGCGGCGTGTGGAGCGTCACCGACCGCGGCCGCGCGGTGCAGGAATCCGAGATCAAGCCCCTGCAGGTGGCATACACCGCGGAGAAGCGGCGCAAGCGGCTCGTGCGCAACGCGTCGTCGCGCGCGCAGGTGGTGACCCTCGCGGCCGCCCCCGAGGATCCCGAGCTGTGGCGCGAGCCCGTGCTCGCCGCCGTCGCCGAGCTCCCCGACGAGGGCTTCGAACGACTCGCCGTCGCGGTGCTCCGCGCTGCCGGCTTCACCACCATCTCGGTGCCCCCGCACGGCGGTCACCTCGACACCGGCTCCGACAACGACGTCGACGTCGAAGGCACCGGCGTGCTGCGGGTGTCGCTGCTCGGCTTCTCGGTGTTCTTCCGGTTCCTGCGCGGCCCCGAGCGGGCGGGCGCGGACGTCGTGCGCGAGTTCCGCGCCGCGATGGCCGGGCGCGGCGAGAAGGGCCTGCTCGTCACCACCGGGACGTTCGGCGACGACGCCCGCGCCGAGGCGCACCGGCTCGGCGCGCCGCCCATCGAACTCGTCGACGGCGACGGCCTGTGCGATCTGCTCAAGGAGCACGGTCTCGGGGTCCACACCACGGTGCGCACCGTCGAGGACGTCGCCCTCGTTCCCGCCTTCTTCGCCGAGCTCGGCGGCCGGTAGCCGCGCCGCGCCCCGTCGCGCGGGACCCGAATCCCGATGTGCCCGCGCGGGACCCGCGAGTGTGGTGCAATACCGGAAGCTCGACACCCTGTCCGCCGTGCACGCTCGTCCAAGCGAGGTTCGATGGCCCTCTCACGTCGGGAACTGTTGCGGTACGCGGCCGTCGGCTCGTGCGCGGCCTGGGTGTCGGCCGTCGCCGCCCCCGGGGTGGCGCAGGGCCGGGAGGTGCTCGGCACGATCGTCGACTACTCGGCGGCCGTGCCGTCGCCGTCGTCGATCCGTGCCGCCGGGCACATCGGTGCCATCCGGTACGTCTCGGACCGCCGGCCGGGCGCCGAATGGATGCTGGCCAAGCCGCTGACCGAGTCGGAGGCCGCCGCGCTCGTCGCCGGCGACCTCGAGGTCGTGTCGTGCTATCAGTTCGGCAAGGCCGACACGGCGGACTGGCTCGGCGGATACGACGCCGGGGTCCGGCACGCGACGCGCGGCCTCGAACTGCATCGGGCGGCCGGGGGACCGGCGGACCGGCCGATCTACGCCTCGATCGACGACAATCCGTCCGAGCAACAGTTCGCCGACCTGATCGCGCCGTACCTGCAGGGCTGGCACGACGTGCTCGGCGCCGGGAACACCGGCGTGTACGCCAACGGGCCGACCATCTCCTGGGCCCGCGACGCCGGCCTGGGATCGTTCTACTGGCAACATGATTGGGGCACGGCCGAGGGGTACGTGCATCCCGCGGCGAACCTGCACCAGGTGGGCGGCGGGACGATCGACGGCATCGGCATCGACGTCAACAATGTATTCAGCGCCGACTACGGACAGTGGTCGCTCACCGTCGGGTGAGCCCGCCGGGTCGCGACCGGGGAACGGCGGCGGTCAGGGCCAGCGCGGCGGCGGAGGCCACGATCGACAGCAGGAAGGTGGCGCGGAACCCTTCGAGGGCGGGCACCGTGTAGGTGCCGACCGTCGTGGTCATCGCCGCGAGCACCACGCTCACCACCGCCGCGGACGTGGACGTCCCGATCGAACGCATCAGCGTGTTGAGACTGTTCGCGGCGGCGGTCTCGGACAGCGGCACCGCGCCCATGATGAGGGCCGGCATCGCCGCGTACGCCAGGCCGATGCCCGCCCCGATGATCATCCCCGCCACGACGATGTGCCATATCTCGGTGTACGCGACGTAGACCAGCACGTAGCCGGCGCCCACGACCACGACCCCGCTCGCCAGGGTGACCCGCGGCCCGTAGCTGCCGCTGATCCGCGCGGAGACGGGGGACAGGGCCATCATGACGACCCCGCCCGGCGCGATGAGCACGCCGGTCGTCACCATGGACAGCCCGAAGCCGTAGCCCGTCTCGGTGGGGGCCATCAGCAACTGCGGGAACGCGAGCATCTGTCCGTAGATCGCGAACCCGACGGCGACCGACGCGAGGTTGGTCAGCAGCACCGGGCGCCGCGCGGAGATCCGTAGATTCACCAGGGGTCGCGCCGTGCGCAGTTCGTAGTATCCCCACACGAGCGCCGCGCCGGCGGCGCCGGCGAACATGCCCAGGGTCAGGGGATTCGACCAGCCCCAGGTGCCGCCCTTGGTGACGGGCAGGAGCAACAGCGTCAGCGTGACCGAGAGGCCGATCGCGCCGACGACGTCGAACCGGCCGGGGTTGCGGTGGGGCGACTCCGGGACCACCTTCAGCACCATGGCGATGCCCAGCAGGCCGAAACCGGCGGCGGCGGCGAACAACATGTGCCAGTCGGCGATCTGGGCGATGGCCGCGGCGACGGGGAACCCGACGGCCCCACCCACCCCGAGGGTGGCGCTGATGGTCGCCATCGCCCCGGCGATCCGCCGGGGCGGCAGTTCGTCGCGCAGGATCGCGATGCCGAGCGGGATCGCGCCGGTCGCCGCGCCCTGCAGGGCGCGGCCGGCGATCATCGGGAGCAGCGACTCGGCGAGGGCGCAGACGAGGGAGCCGGCCACGACCGCGCCGAGGCTGACCAGCAGCATGCGCCGCTTGCCGAACATGTCGCCCAGCCGGCCGCTGATGGGGGTGAGGACGGCCGCGGCGAGGAGCGTGGCGGTGACCGCCCACGAGGCGTTCTCCACGGACGTGTCGAGCAGGTGCGGCAGCTGGGGGAGCAGGGGGATGACGAGGGTCTGCATCAACGCGACGACGATCCCGCACAGGGAGAGCACCGCTACGAGACCACGGGGTGCGGGGCGTTCGGCTGTGAAGGGAACGGGGGTCTCGACGGCCATGCGCCTCCTCGGGTCCGGGGCCGCGTGATGCGGGCGGGCATGGACGTGATCTACGAGATGTATCAGGTTCCCCACCGGGAGGGCAGCCGCGCGCCCGTCGATCGGGACACGGGTCGGCCGGTCAGCTCTGGCAGTGCGCGGCGGGGTCGGGTTCGGCGGCGGTGACGACGAGCGTGGGATGCGGGTCGTCGGGGGCATCGTGGACACCGCGCCACGACAGCAGCGACCAGCGGGACAGTCCCGACAGCGCCGAGCCGAGGCTGGCGAACGACAGCGACGACAGGGCCGAACCGAACGAGCCCACCGAACCGACGGACAGCACCGACCCCACGCTGCCGATCGACAGGATCGAGTACGCCGAGCCGATGGACAGGATCGAGCCCTCGGAGCGGACGGACAGGATCGACCGGTGTGAACGGCGCGAGCGCAGGGACCGGCAAGCGGTGAGCCTGGACGGTGTTTCGGCCATGTCTCGGTCTACCACGCGGTCCGCGGCTCGGGAAGCGTCCGGACGACGGAGGCCGCCGGGGATGATCCCGGCGGCCTCGGCCAAGGTGCGGATGATCGGTCAGGCGACCGTGACGAGCCCGATCGTCGGCAGGAAGGTGCACGAACGCGGGGCCGCGCCCGCGGCCTGCGTGGTGATGCCGCCGGAGATCACGGCGGCCACGTTGCCGGAGCCGGTGTCGGCGATCGCGCTGAGCGTCGTCGGCCCGTCGGGGTTGATCCTGGCCTCGTTGGTCAACGTCGCGGTGCCGCTGCGGCCGTTGGAGACGTTGATCCAGCTCACCGTCAGCGGCTGCGCCTGCTGGTCGGCGAACTTGGCGGTGCCCAGGGCGGTGAACACGAACCCGGCCTGGCCGGCCTTCGGGCCCGGCGGCGGGAGCGGCGCGGGGCCGGCCACGGCGAGCGCGGTGCCGATGGAGTCGCCGCCGTCGCGGATGCAGTCCTTGCCGATGCTCGGGTACAGGAACTGGGAGATCGCCACGGCGCCCGGCTCCGGAATGTCGGGTCCGCCGCCGCCGCTGCCGTCGAGGAAGGTGATCACTCGCTGGAGCAGGGCCTTGACCGAGTCCGGCAGCTGCGAGTTCGCGAGCAGTTCCTTCGCCTGGTCGAGGAGCTGATTCTTGCCGTCCGCGACGTCGGCCGGGCCGGCCGCCGCTCCGACGATGGCGGGGGCGAGGGAGGCGAGGGCCTCGACCTCTTCGGGGGCGGCTGCCTGGGTGCTCAGCATGCCCATGAGCGACTCGATCGACAGATCTGCCGGCACCTGGTAGCCGGCGAACTCGGCCGGCAGCTGAAGCACGTCGGGGATGCCCGGAACGACGGGTTGCGCGACCGCCTGCGACGGCACGGTGAGCGCCGCGGCGGCGGCGAGAGCGCAGGCGGTGAACATCCTGCGCGTTGCTCGGGTTCGAAGCACTTTTCCCCATCCTTGTCGTTGAAGCGGCTCCGGGGCGCGAGGCGCCGATGCCGCTGACGGCTCGGGGAGACACTTTATGTAGGCCCCCCGATCAGTACAAGCCGTGGCCGGTCTCACAGCCGCCGCCCGTACTCGCGGGAGTCTAGCCATAACGTGTTCCGATCAGTGGTGTCCGCTCGAGACTACGTGTGACTGATGTGGTTTTTGTGAGATTAGATGAAACTGTTACTGATGTGAGTATCGTGTTCGGCCCGTCGCCGCGGAACGGATAGTCTGCATCCGTCCCCGGTCCTACCCCGGGGTGACGTGACGACGGGAGGCCGCACCGCAGTGTCCGATCCGGTTCGCCCGCATCGACTGTGGTGGTGCGCGGCCTTGCTGGCCGTCTCCGTCGGGGCCCGGCTGGCGTGGAACTTCCTCACGCCCAACGGCATGAATCTCGTGGATCTGCACGTGTACGTCGACGGTTCCGCGGCGCTGCTGCGCGGCGAACTGTACGACTTCACCTACACCCGGGACACCCCCGAGTTCTCCCTGCCCTTCACCTACCCGCCGTTCGCGGCACTGGTCTTCTTCCCGCTGCACTATCTGCCCTTCCCGGTGGTCGGGGTGGCGTGGCAGCTGCTGACCGTCGCCGCCCTGTTCGGCCTCCTGCGCATCTGCCTCGAGCTGCTCGTCGGTCCCGCGGCGCACGGCGCGCGCTGGACGGCGGTCGCGCTTGTGTGGACGGCGGTGGGCATCTGGACGGAGCCCATCCGCACGACCCTCGACTACGGACAGGTCAACGTGTTCCTGGCCTTCGGCGTGATGGTCGCGGTCCGCAGCAACCGCTGGTGGCTCTCGGGCGGACTGGTCGGATTGCTCGCCGGCATCAAGCTGACCCCGGCGATCGCCGGCATGTACTTCGTGGCGCGACGCCGCTGGGCGGCGGCGTTCTTCTCCGCGGCGACCTTCGCCGCCACCGTCGCCGTCAGCTGGCTGGTCCTCGGCGACCAGGCGCGGACCTACTTCACCACGTTGTTCGGTGACGCCGACCGGATCGGGCCGGTGGGGTCGGTCTGGAACCAGTCGCTGCGCGGAGCGCTGAGCCGCATCGTGGGGCACGACGTGGGCACCGGGCCGCTGTGGCTGGCGGCTGTCGCGGCCTCGGCGGTGCTGGCCTTCGCGGCCTGGCGTGCGCTCGGCCCGGACGACCGGCTCGGCACGATCGTCGTCGTCGAACTGTTCGGGCTGCTGGTGTCGCCGATCTCCTGGATGCACCACTGGGTGTGGGTGCTGCCGATGCTGCTGTGGCTGGTCTACGGGCCGCTCGCCGGTCGTCCCGGCACCCGTGTGCTCGCCGGGTTCTGGGCGGTGCTGACCGTCGTCGGGGTGCCGTGGCTCCTCGGCCTGGCGCAGGACTCGATGTGGGACATCTCCCGCCCCGCCCTGCTGGCCTGGGCGGGCGCGTGCAACGTGGCGGGGGTGCTGGCGGTGTACGCGTGGATCGTCTACACCGGGCGCCCGGCCCCGGCCCCGCCCGTCAGCCGCGGGCCAGCGCGTCGATCTTCCGGGCCAGCTCCACGTCCGACCCGGTGATCCCGCCGGCGGAATGGGTGGACAGCGAGTAGGTCACCTTCCGCCAGCGGATGTCGATGTCGGGGTGGTGGTTCGCCGCCTCGGCGGCCTCGGCCACCCTGTCCACCAGCGCGACGGCCTCGGGGAACGAGGGGGACTCGACGGTGCGCACGATCGCGTTCCCGTCCCGTCGCCACTCGGGCAGCTGGGCGAGGGCGGCCTGGATGTCGGCGTCGGAGAGCAACTCGGCCATGCCTCATTCTGGGACGATGCCGCACATGAGTGCAACGACGGGCCGAGCGGACGAGGTGGTGGCCGGGGCGATCTTCCGCGACGGCCGGCTGTTGCTGGCCCAGCGCATCGGGCCGCCGGAGCTCGCGGGGCTGTGGGAGCTGCCGGGCGGCAAGGCCGAGCCGGGGGAGTCCGCCGAGGCGGCGCTGCGCCGGGAGCTGCGCGAGGAACTGGGCGTGGAGGTCGCCGGTGCGCAGCGGGTCGGGGTCGGGGTGCCGCTGGACGGCGGCCGGGTGCTGCGTGCCTACCGCGTGGAGCTGCTCTCCGGGGAACCGCGGCCGCTCGAACACGCGGCGCTGTGCTGGGTGGACGCCGACGAGCTGGAGCGGATCGACCTGGTGCCGAACGACCGGCTGTGGCTGCCGGAGCTGCGCGCGCACCTCGGGCGCTGACGGTTCGCCGTACGGCGTACCGGGACGTGGCGAACGTCACGATCCGGCCCGCGAACTGGTGAATCAGCCGTCGCCGGGCGCGAGGCACCACGTCCGGCCTGTACTGTATTGGAGGCCGCAGTGCCTGTGCGGGCCGTTCGCGGCCGCGAACGGGTGACTCGCATTCGCGACGCGGCCACCGCAAGAACGCCGTACGGGCGAGGTGCCGTCTGGGTCCAGTGCCGTGTGGCCGGACAACAGCCAGGAGAGCCATCGCGTGAGCACCGCCAGTTTCCGCAACGTCGCCATCGTCGCGCACGTCGACCACGGAAAGACCACCCTCGTCGACGCCATGCTGCGCCAGTCGGGCGCCTTCGCCGAGCGCGCGGAACTCGTCGACCGGGTCATGGACTCCGGTGACCTCGAGCGCGAGAAGGGCATCACCATTCTCGCGAAGAACACCGCCGTGCACCGGTACAACGGTGACGGCACCGTCACCGTCATCAACGTGATCGACACCCCCGGTCACGCCGACTTCGGTGGCGAGGTCGAGCGCGGCCTGTCCATGGTCGACGGCGTCGTCCTGCTCGTCGACGCGTCCGAGGGCCCGCTGCCGCAGACCCGCTTCGTGCTGCGCAAGGCGCTCTCCGCGTCGCTGCCGGTGCTGCTGGTGGTCAACAAGACCGACCGCCCCGACGCCCGCATCGCCGAGGTCGTCGAGGAGACCCACGACCTGCTGCTCGACCTCGCCTCCGACCTCGACGACGAGGCCTCCGAGGCCGCCGAGCAGCTGCTGGACCTGCCGGTCCTGTACGCCTCCGGGCGCGAGGGCAAGGCGTCGACGGAACAGCCCGAGAACGGACAGGCGCCCTCCGCCGAGAACCTCGACGCGCTGTTCGACGTCCTCATGAAGTACATCCCCGCCCCCAAGGGTGATCCGGCCGCACCGCTGCAGGCCCACGTCACCAACCTCGACGCCTCCGAGTTCCTCGGCCGCCTGGCGCTGCTGCGCATCCACAACGGCGAGCTGCGCAAGGGCCAGACCGTCGCGTGGATGCACGCCGACGGCGTGAAGAACGTGAAGATCACCGAACTGCTCCAGACCATCGGTGTCGAGCGCCGGCCCGGTGACGTCGCCGTCGCCGGCGACATCGTCGCCGTCGCCGGTATCCCGGACATCATGATCGGCGACACCCTTGCCGACGTGGACGGCCCGGTCGCCCTGCCGCGCATCACGGTCGACGAGCCGGCCATCTCGGTGGTCATCGGCACCAACACGTCGCCGCTCGTCGGCCGCGTGCAGGGCCACAAGTTGACCGCGCGCATGGTCAAGTCCCGTCTCGACTCGGAGCTGGTCGGCAACGTGTCGCTGCGCGTGCTCGACATCGGCCGCCCCGACGCCTGGGAGGTGCAGGGCCGCGGCGAGCTGGCGCTGGCCATCCTCGTCGAGCAGATGCGCCGCGAGGGCTTCGAGCTCACCGTCGGCAAGCCTCAGGTGGTCACCCGGCAGGTCGACGGCAAGGTGCATGAGCCCTACGAGGAACTCACCATCGACAGCCCCGAGGAACACCTCGGCGCGATCACCCAGCTGCTCGCGGCCCGCAAGGGCAAGATGGTGCAGATGTCCAACCACGCCGCCGGATGGGTGCGCATGGAGTTCATCGTCCCGTCGCGCGGCCTCATCGGGTTCCGCACCGACTTCCTCACCGAGACCCGCGGCACGGGCATCGCCAACGCCGTCTTCCACGGCTACGCCCCGTGGGCCGGGGAGATCCGCGCACGGCACACCGGCTCGCTGGTCTCCGACCGCTCGGGCTCGGTCACGCCGTTCGCCATGATCCAGCTCGGCGACCGCGGCACCTTCTTCGTGGAGCCGGGCAGCGACACCTACGAGGGCCATGTCGTGGGCATCAACCCGCGCGCCGAGGACCTCGACATCAACGTCACCCGCGAGAAGAAGCTCACCAACATGCGCTCCTCCACGGCCGATGTGATGGAGACCCTCGCGAAGCCGATCACCCTGAGCCTCGAGGAGGCCATGGAGTTCTGCGCGTCCGATGAGTGCGTCGAGGTCACCCCGGAGATCCTCCGGGTGCGCAAGGTGCACCTGTCGGCCACCGACCGGGCCCGCGCCCGCTCGCGGGAGAAGGCTCGCAACAAGTAGTCGCGGCAGTGGTGGTCCCGGCGCGGCCGGGACCACCGCCGCATCCCGGAGGGAAGGGAGGCCGGATGCGCAGGATCGCCGGGATCACCGCGGTCGCCGCGGTGCTGGGGTTGACGGCGTGCACCGCCGATCCGCCGCCGCCGATCGAGCAGACCGAGCCCACCCGGACCCCCACCCCGGTTCCCCAGCTCAACACCGTCGTGGTGGCCGTCGACGACGTGGGCGCCGGGTTCAACCCGCACCTGCTCGCCGACCAGTCGCCCGTCGGCAACACCGTCGCCGGGATGGTGCTGCCGAGCGCGTTCCGGCCCGTGCCCGACCCCGCGCGGCCCGGCGCCCCCGCATGGGTGCTCGACGAGTCCGTCCTCGCATCGGCCGAGGTCACCTCGCAGGCGCCGTTCACCATCACCTATCAGGTGCGCGACGAAGCGCAGTGGTCCGACAGTGCGCCCATCGCCGCCGAGGACTTCCGGTACCTGTGGCAGCAGATGATCACCCAGCCCGGTGTGGTCGATCCCGCCGGATACCGCCTCATCGAGGACGTCGGATCTTCCGGCGGCGGCAAGACCGTCACCGTCACGCTGCGCGAGCCCTACCCGGCGTGGCGGGAACTGTTCACCCACCTGCTGCCGGCCCACCTCGTCAAGGACACTCCGGGCGGTTTCACCACGAGCCTCGCCGAATCGATCCCGGTGTCCGGCGGGCGGTTCCATGTCAAGTCCGTCGACCGCGGCCGCGGCGAGATCCTGCTCGAACGCAACGATCGCTTCTGGGGGACGCCGGCCCGGCCCGACCGGATCCTGTTGCGCCGCGGCGGAACCGACGCGCAGCTCGCCGAGTCCATTCGCACCGGCGACGCGCAGCTCGCGCAGATGCACGGTGGGGGATCCGCGCTGCTCGCCCAGCTCGGCGCGATCCCGCAGGTGCGCACCGGCACTCAACTGCAGCCCCGCGTCCTCGAGCTGACCCTCAACGGCCGCACGACCGAGTTCGCCGATCCCCGCGTGCGACGGGCCGTCCTCGGGCTTCTCGACCCGGATCTGCTGGCCACCGTCGCGGCCGGCACGGAATCGGCCGTCGTCGCGGCCCGCGCGCAGGTGCTCGCCCCGTCCGATCCCGGCTATTCGCCGACGATGCCGCCGCGGCCCGGCCGCGAGGAGTCCCTCGCGCTCCTCGCCGGGGCCGGCTACGTACCGGCCGGCCCGGCGACGATCGACGCGACCGGCACCCCGACGCCCGAGACCGCGACGACGGGACTGCTCGCCCAGGGCGACGTGCCGCTCACCCTCGTGGTGGGCGTGCCGGAGAACTCGCCGGTGGCCGACGCCGTCGCCCGCACCGCCGCGGACCAGCTGCGTGGGGCCGGCGTCGCCGCCACCGTGACGACGTTGCCGCCCGACGAGCTCTACGGCGACGCCCTCGTCGAGGGAACCGTGCATGCGGTGGTCGGCTGGACGCGCGCCGGAGGCGACCCGGCCACCGCTGCGCTGTCCCGATTCGGTTGCCCCCCAGTGCTTCCCGAGCAGGGACCCGCCTCCGCCGAGCCGGCTCCCGCGCCCACCCCGACGTCGGAGCCCGCCCCCGACGGTGACACCGGGCCGGTTCCCGACGGTGACACCGGGCCGGTTCCCGACGGTGACACCGGGCCGGTTCCCGACGACGAGATCGAGGCCGCCGAGGCGCAACTCGCCGCACCGAGCAACGTGTCCGGGGTGTGCGACCCCACCCTCGACCCCGAACTCGCCGGGGCCCTGCGCGGCGCCGGCGACGTGCCCGCCGTCCTGGCCGGGGCGCAGCCGAAGCTATGGGACCTCGCCGTCACCCTGCCGATCGTGCAGGACCGCACCGTGGTCGCCGCGGGACCCGGCGTCGAGGGCGTGACGCTGGCCGGCTCGATCCCTGCCGGTTCCCTGTCCGACGCGCAGAACTGGTGGAGGACCACACCGTGACCGATCGGAACGCCCCCGCGCCACGGCGCCTGCTGCTGGTGCACGCCCATCCCGACGACGAATCCATCACCACGGGCGGCACCATCGCCCGCTACGCCGCCGAGGGCGCCGAGGTCACCGTCGTGACGTGCACCCTCGGAGAGGAGGGCGAGGTCGTCGGCGACGAATGGGCGCAGCTCACCGCCGACCGGGCCGATCAGCTCGGTGGCTATCGCATTTACGAGCTCGGCCGGGCGCTGGCCGCCCTCGGCGTGCCCGCGCCCCGCTTCCTCGGCGGCGCCGGGCATTGGCGCGACTCCGGGATGGCCGGCACCCCGTCGGCCGCGAACCCGCGGGCCTGGGTGAACGCCGACCGCGACGAGGCGGTGGCCGCACTCGTCGCGGTGATCCGCGAACTGCGCCCGCACGTGGTGGTCACCTACGACCCCGTGGGCGGTTACGGCCACCCCGACCACATCCAGGTGCATCACGTCGTGACCGCAGCGGTCGAGGCCGCGGGCACCGCCGCCTATCTGCACGCCGGCGCACCGTGGAACCCGGCGAAGCTGTACTGGACCGTCACCGAGGCGAGCGCCCTGCGCCGCGGCATGGCGGAGATGACCGGCCTGCCCGACGGGTGGCAGCGTCCCGGCCCCGACGACCTGCCGTGCGTGCCCGACGAACAGGTCACCACCGTGGTCGACGTCGCCGGCGTGCTCGACGCCAAGCGGGCGGCCCTGGCGGCGCACGCGACCCAGGTCGTCGTCGCGCCCGGCGGAGCACAGTTCGCCCTGTCCAACCTCGTCGCGCAGCCCGTGCTGGAGCAGGAGCACTACGTGCTCGTCCGGGGCGACCGCGGCGACGTCGACGGCTCCGGCCGGGAGCGTGACCTCTTCGCCGGGCTGAGTTAGTGTGACCACGAGCACCGGACAGGTGATCGTGGTCACACGAGAGGGTCCTGATGTACAACTGGTCCGTCCAGAACCAGATCGTCGCATTCGTCGATTCGCTGCGTCCCTACGCGGACCAGATCAACGCCGCCTACTACCAGGCGCTCTACGGATTCGCGGACCAGGCCAGCCACGTGCTGACGCTCATGGGCTACCCGCCGGTGCCGTGATCGGCCGGGACCCGGTGGCCGCCTACCCGCGCCGGTGGCGCACTATCGAACGATGACGGTCGATCCCGCCACCACAGCCACCGAAGCCCCCGCCCCGCCGGCGCCGAAGCCGCGGCCGGGCATCGTCGCGCTGCTGACCTTCGACGGCTTCCTCTGCGCGCTGCTGTCCGTGTTCTTCCTCGGCCTGTACATCGGCACGGTGCCGTTCCCGATCACGATCGTGCTGGCCGGCGCGGCGAACATGCTCCTGGTGATGGCGATGCGCGCCGAGACCGGGTCCACCTCGCGCGCGGCGTGGCCGCTGCTGGCGTGGATCGTCGGCTTCGTGGTGTGCCTGGCCGGCGGTCCCGGCGGCGATCAGCTCCTCGTCGCCGACTGGCGGACCCTGCTGCTGCCGGTCGGTGCGCTCGCCCCCGCCGGGTTGCACCTGTTCGTCGCCCGCATGGCCGCGCTCACGAGCGCAGTCCGGCAGCCCGCGCCGCGTCCGTGAGCACGGCGGTGAGCATGGCCGGGGTGAGCCGGCCGGTGAACGTGTTCTGCTGGCTCACGTGATAGCAACCGAACACGTGTAGCGGCCTGCGGTCCGCAGCGTCGCCGCGCGGCCGCAGTTCCACCGCCGTGCCGTGCCCGAATCCGGGGCGGGGACGCGGCACGGCCCAGCCGGCGTCGTCGAGCACCGGGAGCAGCGCCTGCCATCCGAAGCCGCCGAGCACCACGACCGAGCGCAACGTCGGCGCCAGCAGCTGCAGCTCCGCGTCGAGCCAGGTGCGGCACGTGTCCCGCTCCTGCGGCGTCGGCCGGTTGGCCGGCGGCGCGCAGTGCACCGGCGACGTGACGCGGGTGCCGAACAGTTCGAGGCCGTCGCCGCGGTGCGTCGCGGTGGGCTGCGACGCCAGGCCCGCCGCGTGCAGCGCGGCGTACAGGAAGTCGCCCGAGCGGTCGCCGGTGAACATCCGGCCGGTCCGGTTGCCGCCGTGCGCGGCCGGGGCCAGGCCCACGATCAGCAGGGACGCATCCGCCGGTCCGAACCCGGGCACGGGACGCGCCCAGTACTCCTCGTCGCGGTATGCGGCACGCTTCTCCCGGCCCACCTGCTCCCGCCACGCGACCAGGCGCGGGCAGGCCCGGCACTCGATCAGGCGCGCGTCGAGCGTGGCCAGGTCCGGGGGCCGATCGATCGGGTTCATCGGCGCACCCATCCGTCGCCGGCCCCGGGAGTGACCGCCTCGACCAGCGCCCACGCCTGCTCCGCGGGGAGGTCCACCACCGCGTAGCGGCCCGTACCGGCCGGGGTCGCGGCGACGACCGTCGCCACCCCGGCGCGGCGCTGGAAGAACGTCTGCCGCACCGTCCAGCTGATGATGCCGTCCGCCTCGAGCGAGACGCGGCGCCGATCCAGCGATCCGCCGCGGGTGATCAGCCACGCCGTCGCGTCCTGCGTCCCGGCGCCCAGCACGGCATGCCCCAGGCTGCGGTAGCGATCCCACGCCAGTCCCACCGCCGCCACCGTGACGGCCGCGACCGCCGGACCCCATGCCGCCACCGGGACGGTGCGGCCGGTGACCGCGACCGCCGTCGCACCGGCGGCGACGGCCAGCGCCACGGGACTCAGCGCCCGGGTGAACCGTCGCCGCCGCGCCGCCGGGCCGTGCGGCCGCAGCGGGGCGTCGAGCTGACGCGTGTCGCGCAGCACCGCCGCCGCGACCCGTCGCGCCTCGGCGGAGGGCGCGGGCGGCAACAGCAGCGACGACTCGCCGTGCTCGGCGGCGACGCCGGTCATCACCGCGTCCAGGCGGGCCCCGCCGGCCAGGCGCAGCGCAAGCGGCTCGCGAAGGCTCACGCCGCGCAGGCGGCGCCGGTCCAGGGTGGTGTGCCGGTGCCGCAGCAGGCCGTGCCCGACCCGCAGCATCCGCCCGTCGTCGGTGACCGACAGGTCCGCGTACAGCAGCACGTACCGCACGCACGCCGCCAGGCTCGCCACTACGCCCAGAACGAGCAGGCCGAGCACGGCGGCGACGAACGGGCCGGCGGCCTCGACCGACGACAGCCCACGCTCGACGGTGGCCGACTCGCCGAGCCGCTCGGCGATCCCGTACTGGAAGGCGAGTCCCACCACCGCCGCGACGGTGACCAGCCCCGTGGTCGAGAACGGGGCGTAGCGCACCCAGCCCGGCCGGAACCGGGCGATCGCGGTTTCGGCCGGGGCGGCCACCCCGGCCGCCTCGGCCGGCGCCCCCGTGTGCGTGCTGAGCAGGGCGGCGCGCAGCGCCGGCACGGCGCCGACCGCCAGGCCGTTCAGCTCGAACCGGTTGCGGTCGCGTCCGGCGCCGGTCCGCTGGCCGGTCCCGATCCGCACCACCGCCAGCCCGAGCAGCCGGTGCAGCACGCGCTGCTCGACGTCCACCGACCGGATGCGGCTGCGCGGCACCGACAGCAGCTGGCGCTGCAGCAGGCCCCGGCGCAGCTCCACGTGTACCGGTCCGATCCGGTAGGTCGTGGTGAACCAGCGCAGCATGCCGATCACCACCAGCAGCGCGGCCACCGCCAGGCCCCAGCCGTGATTGCCGCTGCTGCTGCCGAGCAGCACCGACGCCACCAGCACCGGCAACAACCGCAATACCTCCTCGACGGGGTGGATCAGCAGCATCCGCGGATCCAGCCGCAACCACGGCTGCTCGGCCTCGGCGGCGAGGGCGGGGGCGTCCTCCCGCTCCGGCGGCACGGGTACGTCGCTCACGTGGCATCGGCCTGGCTGCTGCCGGCGATAGCGGTGAGCCGGGCGGCGGTGGCGTCGGCGACCCCGACGTCGAGAGCGGTGATCGCCACGGCGCCCGCGGACGAGGCGGTGGTGACGGTGACGGTGGCGAGGCCGAGCCATCGTTCGATCGGGCCGCGCTCCGTGTCGACCGTCTGGATCCGGGAGATCGGCGCGATCCGGCGTTCCTGGGTGATCCACCCCGAGCGCGTGTACACGGCGGTGTCGGTGATCTCCCAGCGGTGCACCCGGTACCGCCACATCGGCATCACGGCCACGTGCGCGACGGCGAGAACCGCGGTGGCGACGCCGGCGGCGACGTGCCAACCCGGGTGCCGGCCGGAGTCGACGATCGCCCACACCACCTGCGCGGCCACGACCGGCACCCACAGCAGCGCGGCGCTCACCGCCCACAGCAGCCGCGCCCTCGGGCTGGGGCGCCACGCCGGATCGGCCATCGTCACCGGCGGCGGGGCGGCCCTGCCGGCTGCCGGGGGCGGCGGGGGGTCGTCCCGGTTCACGCGGTTCTCCTCGTCGGTGGTGTCCAGTCGGTTCCAGGCTAAGCTGATCGGGCGAGCAAACCCGGCAATGCCGCGACCGGGTTCGGAGTCGACACGAGGAGGAGGACCGCCGTGACCGAATCATCGGAGACCACCGAATACACGGAACTGCCCGAGGCCGATCGGATCGAGCAGGAGATGCCGGCCGAGGACGAACCGGCCGACGACGAGGTGACCTCGGTGCCGCTCGAAGTGGAGCCCGCGGACGTTCTCGAGCAGAGCCGGGTCGTCCCGGGAGACGAGGACTATCCCCGCGAGTGAGTTCGCCGGGGACGTGCCCCCGAGGTGGCATGGGTACGGCGGGTGGCGCATGATCGGCGAATGACCGATTCGACCCACGACGGTGCCACGCCCGCGATGTTGCCCCTGCCCTCGGTCCGCGCCGGCGCGGTCGGGCCCGCCTCGTCCGCGGCGGATCCTGCGCGGGTTTCGCCGTCGGGCATGCGGCGGGCGTTGCGGCGCGCGCGGGACGGGGCGACGCTCAACGTCGACGAGGCCGCGATCCTGCTCGCCGCCCGGGGATCGGATCTCGAGGACCTGTGTGCCTCGGCCGCCCGGGTGCGCGACGCCGGTCTGCTCGCGGCGGGGCGGCCGGGCACGGTCACGTATTCCCGCAAGGTGTTCGTCCCCATCACCCGGCTGTGCCGGGACCGCTGCCACTACTGCACGTTCGTGACCGTGCCGGGCAAGCTGCGCGCCGCCGGGCAGGGGATGTATCTCGAGCCCGACGAGATCCTGGACATCGCGCGGCGTGGAGCCGAACTGGGTTGCAAGGAAGCGCTTTTCACCCTCGGTGACCGGCCCGAGGAGCGCTGGCCGGAGGCGCGGCAGTGGCTCGACGAGCGGGGCTACGACTCGACCCTCGACTACGTGCGCGCGATGGCGATCCGGGTTCTCGAGGAGACCGGGCTGCTGCCGCACCTGAACCCCGGGGTGATGAGCTGGGCCGAGATGTCCCGTCTCAAGCCGGTGGCCCCGTCGATGGGCATGATGCTCGAGACCACGTCGACCCGGTTGTTCACCGAGCAGGGGGAGTGCCACCACGGCAGCCCCGACAAGGACCCGGCGGTGCGGCTGCGGGTACTCACCGACGCGGGCCGGCTGTCGGTGCCCTTCACGACCGGAATCCTCGTCGGAATCGGCGAGACGCTCACCGAGCGCGCCGAATCCATCGCGGCAATCCGCAAGCAGCACAAGGCGTTCGGGCACATCCAGGAAGTGATCGTGCAGAACTTCCGGGCGAAGGACGACACCGCGATGCGCGACGTGGACGACGCCGGACTCGACGAGTTCCGGGCCGCGATCGCCGTGGCCCGGCTCGTGCTCGGCCCGTCCATGCGCATCCAGGCGCCGCCGAACCTCGTCGCCGCCGACGAGTGCCGCGCGCTGCTCGCCGCGGGCGTCGACGACTGGGGTGGGGTCTCACCGCTGACCCCGGACCACGTCAACCCGGAACGGCCGTGGCCGAACCTGGACGCGCTCGCACGGATCAGCGCCGACGCCGGGTTCACCCTCACCGAGCGGATCGCGGCCCAGCCGCAGTACGTGCTGGCCGGTCAGCCGTGGATCGACCCGCGGATCGCCGCCCACGTGCGCGCGCTGGCGGACCCGGCGACCGGTCTGGCCCGGGACGTGATCCCGCAGGGGCAGCCGTGGCAGGAGCCCGACCTCGATTGGGAGTCCAGCGGCCGCGTGGATCTGAACTCCGAGATCGACGTGACCGGTCGCAACACCGAGTACCGCTCCGACCTCGGCAGCGCGTTCGGCGACTGGGACACCGTGCGCGAGCAGGTCCTCGCGCTCGGCGCGAATGCCCCGGTGCGGTTGGACGGGGACGTGCTCTCCGCGCTGCGCGCCGCGGAGAAGGACCCCGCCGGTTGTACCGACGCCCAGTACGTCGCCCTCGCGCACGCCGACGGGCCCGGCCTCGAGGCGGTCGTCGCCCTGGCCGACCAGCTGCGCCGCGACACGGTCGGCGACGACGTCACGTACGTGATCAACCGGAACATCAACTTCACCAACATCTGCTACACCGGCTGCCGGTTCTGCGCGTTCGCGCAGCGCAAGGGCGACGCCGACGCGTTCACCCTGTCCACCGCCGAGGTCGCGGACCGGGCGTGGGAGGCGCACGTCGCCGGTGCCACCGAGGTGTGCATGCAGGGCGGCATCGACCCGGAACTGCCCGTCACCGGCTATGCCGACCTGGTCCGCGCGGTCAAAGAGCGGGTGCCGTCGATGCACGTGCACGCCTTCTCCCCGATGGAGATCGCCAACGGCGTCTCCCGCAGCGGCGTGTCCGTCCGCGACTGGCTGACCGAGCTGCGTGAGGCCGGCCTCGACACGATCCCCGGCACCGCCGCGGAGATCCTCGACGACGAGGTCCGCTGGGTGCTCACCAAGGGCAAGCTGCCCACCGCAGAGTGGATCGAGGTGGTCACCACCGCGCACGAGGTGGGGCTGCGGTCCAGCTCGACGATGATGTACGGCCACGTCGACCAGCCGCACCACTGGGTGGGGCACCTGAACGTGCTGCGCGGGATCCAGGACCGCACCGGCGGCTTCACGGAGTTCGTGCTGCTGCCGTTCGTGCACCAGTCGTCGCCGCTGTACCTGGCCGGTGCGTCGCGGCCCGGTCCGACGTTGCGCGACAACCGCGCCGCGCACGCGCTGGCGCGGATCATGCTGCACGGCCGGATCGACAACATCCAGACCAGCTGGGTCAAGCTCGGTGTCGCCGGCACGCAGGCGATGCTGCAGGGCGGCGCCAACGACCTCGGCGGCACCCTGATGGAGGAGACGATCTCCCGGATGGCGGGTTCCCAGCACGGCTCGGAGAAGACCGTGGCAGAACTCGTGGCGATCGCCGAGGGTATCGGTCGCCCGGCCCGCCAACGCACCACCGCCTACGCACCGCTCGCCGTCGACGGGGGCGCCCTCAGCGGGGCCGGCCGGTGAGCCCCAGGCTGGGCGACGGAGTCGTCGCGGCGGCCCTGGACGCGACCGCCGCGGGTGTCGGGCCACTGTTCGACCTGGCGTACCTCGACCCGTTCGGGCTCAAGGCCCGCACGTTCGTGCCGACGGTGCGGGAGCGGACCCCGGTCGAGCAGGTGCTCGACGCGGCCGCGGCCGTGCTCGACGCCGGTCGCGTGCCGGGCACGGCGGCGTGGGCGGCCGCGTCGGAACAGGAGCGGGTGAACTGGTGGGTCGGCGGGCTCGGCTCGGTCTCGACGCTGCCCGTCGCCTTCCCCGGCATGCTGGGGGTGGTGGGCCGGATGCTGCCGCTGCAGGACGCACTCGGCTTCGTCAACCAGGCGATCGTGCTGCTCGCCGTCGCCCGGGAATGCGGAATCCACGACCGCGACCGCCAGGTGCGGATGCTCGCGGCCGTGCTGTGCCGCCGCGACCTCCTCGGCACGGGCGAAACCGGGACGCCGCTGTCGTGGGTGCGGCGTCCGGTGCGGTCGACGATCGACCTGGTCCGGGCGGTGAACGCGGAACTCGCGCGGCGTCCACAGCCGTCGGGCGCGTGGCGCGCGCTCGGCGTGCTGCCGCTGGTGGGGGCGCTGGCCGGATACGTCGGAGAGCGGTCCGCCCTGTCCCGGGCCGCCGCGGACGGGCAGCAGTGGCTGTGCGCCCAGCCGGGGCCCATCTAGTCAGGGCACCCTAACTCGGAGGGGCGTCCCCGCGGCGGGGGATACTGGACGTCGACGGACGCGGAGCGCGCCCCGATTCGGCGTGACCGTGCAGGTGGGCGGGCGACCAGAGAGGCAGGGAGAACACCAGTGACGTACACGATTGCGGAACCGTGCGTGGACGTGTTGGACAAGGCGTGCATCGAGGAATGCCCGGTCGACTGCATCTACGAGGGCGGTCGCATGCTGTACATCCATCCGGACGAGTGCGTGGACTGCGGTGCCTGCGAGCCGGTGTGCCCCGTCGAGGCGATCTTCTACGAGGACGACGTGCCGGACGAGTGGAACGCGTACGTCAAGGCCAACGTCGACTTCTTCGACGATCTCGGATCCCCGGGCGGCGCCGCCAAGCTCGGCAAGGTCGACTACGACCCGCCGTTCGTCAAGGCCCTGCCGCCCATGGGCGAGGAATAGTGATCGGCGGTACCGTGACGCGCACTCGTCGTTCGGTGGCCGCGAGCCTGCCGGACTTTCCGTGGGACTCGCTGACCGGCGCGAAGGAGAAGGCGGCCGCGCACCCCGGCGGCATCGTCAATCTCTCGGTCGGCACCCCCGTCGACCCCGTCGCCCCGGTCATCCGTGAGGCGCTGCTCGCCGTCGCGGAGGAATCCGGGTATCCGACCACCCACGGCACGGAAGCGCTGCGCGCCGCCGCGGTCGGGGCGCTGGCCCGCCGCTACGGTGTCACCGGCATCGACGAGTCCGCGATCCTGCCGGCCATCGGCACCAAGGAGATGATCGCCTGGCTGCCGAGCCTCCTCGGCCTCGGCGGCAGCGACCTGGTGGTGATCCCCGAGCTGGCGTACCCGACGTACGAGGTGGGAGCGCTGCTCGCCGGCACGCGGATCATTCGTGCCGACGGGCTCAACCGCCTGGGACCCGAGGGCGCGGCGCTGGTGTTCGTGAACTCGCCGTCGAACCCGACGGGCAAGGTGCTCGGCCTCGAACACCTGCGCAAGGTGGTGGACTGGGCGCGCAGCCGCGACGCGATCGTCGTCTCCGACGAGTGCTACCTGGGCCTGACCTGGGAGGGTGAGGCACTGTCCATCCTGCACCCGAGCGTGTGCGACGGCGACCACACGAACCTGCTCGCAGTGCACTCGCTGTCGAAGACGTCGAACCTGGCCAGCTACCGCGCCGGCTTCGTCACCGGCGACGCCGAACTCGTCGCGGACCTGCTCGAGGTGCGTAAGCACGCAGGCATGATGGTGCCGCTGCCGATTCAGGCGGCGATGACCGTCGCGCTGAACGACGACGAACACGAGAACGCGCAGCGTGAGCTGTACCGCAAGCGCCGCGAGGTGCTGCTCGCGGCCGTCCGCGGTGCCGGGTTCGCGGTGGATCACTCCGAAGCCGGCCTGTACCTGTGGGCAAGCCGCGGCGAGGAGTGCCGCGCGACGGTGGACTGGTTCGCCGAGCGCGGAATCCTCGTGGCCCCGGGCGAGTTCTACGGTCCCGGCGGCGTCCAGCACGTGCGGATCGCGCTGACGGCCTCGGACGAGAGGATCGCAGCCGCCGCCAAGCGGCTGATGTGACGCGCGCGCAACAGCTGATGTGACGCGCGCGCAGCGGCCGACCGGCGGTGCAGCCGTGCACCGGCGCGCGGCGGAAGCGACGCTGCCCGAGCAGGATTGCCGTATGCGAGGCGGTGTTCGGCGCTACCCTGGGCCCAGGGAGGCCCCATGGACGCCGTCACTGCAGTTCCTGCGCCGGCCAACGAGCCGGTCCACACCTACGCTCCCGGCAGCCCGGAGCGGGAGCGACTGACCGCCAAGCTGAAGGAGCTGGCGGCCGAACCGGTGGACGTCTCGCACGTCATCGGCGGCGAGCACGTGCACGGTGAGGGCGATCGCTTCGACATCGTGCAGCCCCACAACCATCACGCGGTGCTCGGCACCCTGCGCAACGCCACCCCGGCGGACGCGACGGCGGCCGTCGAGGCGGCGACGGCCGCGGCCCCCGCGTGGCGGGAGATGTCGTTCGACGCCCGCGCGGCCGTGCTGCTGCGGGCAGCCGACCTGCTCGCCGGGCCGTGGCGTGAGACGCTCGCGGCCGCCACCATGCTGGGCCAGTCCAAGTCGGTGCAGCAGGCGGAGATCGACGCGCCGTGCGAACTGGTCGACTTCTGGCGGTTCAACGTGCACTTCGCCCGGGCGCTGCTCGCCGACCAGCCGTATTCGTCGCCGGGCGTGTGGAACCGGATGGACTACCGGCCGCTCGAGGGGTTCGTGTACGCGATCACCCCGTTCAACTTCACGGCGATCGCCGGGAACCTGCCCACCGCTCCGGCGCTGCTGGGCAACACCGTGGTGTGGAAGCCCGCACCGACGCAGTCCCTGTCGGCGTACTGGACGATGCGCCTGCTCGAGGCGGCGGGGATGCCGCCGGGCGTGATCAATCTGATCACCGGGGACGGCCGGGTCGCGTCGGAGGTGCTCCTGCGCGATCCGCGGCTGGCCGGTATCCACTTCACCGGGTCGACCCGGACGTTCCAGCACCTGTGGCGGGAGGTCGGGGCCAACATCGACGGCTACCGCACGTATCCGCGGCTGGTGGGGGAGACCGGCGGCAAGGACTTCGTCCTCGCGCATCCGTCGGCCGATCCGGGCGTGCTGTCCACGGCCCTGATCCGAGGGGCCTTCGAATACCAGGGCCAGAAGTGCTCGGCGGCGTCGCGGGCGTTCCTGCCCCGCTCCCTGTGGCGGCGCATGCGCACCGAGTTCCTCGACGAGGTCGAGAGCCTGACCTACGGCGACGTGACCGACCTGTCGAACTTCGGCGGCGCCCTGATCGACCGGACCGCATACGAGAAGGTCGTCGGCTCCCTCGAGCGGGCCCGCGACCGCGAGTCGATCGAGATCGCCGTCGGCGGCGGGTACGACCAGTGGGTCGGCTGGTTCGTGCGGCCCACCGTCCTGCTCACCGACGATCCGGGTGACGAGTCGATGTGCACGGAGTACTTCGGTCCGGTGCTGAGCGTGCACGTCTACGACGACGCGGAGCCGGACGCGTGGAGGCGGGTGCTCGACCTCGTCGACCGCGGCGCCCCCTACGCGCTCACCGGCTCGGTGATCGCCGAGGACCGCGCGGCCGTCGAGGAGGCCACCGCCGCGCTGCGGTTCGCGGCCGGCAACTTCTACGTCAACGACAAACCCACGGGCGCGGTGGTGGGGCAGCAACCCTTCGGCGGCGGCCGGGCGTCCGGCACCGACGACAAGGCGGGCTCGCCGCTGAACCTGCTGCGCTGGGTGTCGGCGCGGACGATCAAGGAGACGTTCGTGCCACCGACGGACTACCGGTACCCGCACATGAAGGGCGGGTGAGGTCCGTGGTCGCCTCGGAACCGCTGTCGTCGCCGCCCGTGACGTCGCGGGCGCTGCCGCGGCTGGCGTCGAACCCGCTGCGGCCGGTGATCCTCGCGGCCGCGAAGTCGCCCCGCGTCCGGGCGCTGGTCACCACGGCGCCGCCGACACGCCGGCTCGTCGACCGGTTCGTCGCCGGCGACACCCGCCCCGACGCGCTGGCGGCCACGAAGGCCCTGCTCGGCACCGGGCGGGCGGTGAGCATCGACCACCTCGGGGAGGACACCACCGATCTCGCGCAGGCCCGGACGATCGTCGCCGAATACGAGGCGCTGATCGCCGACCTGGCGCCGCTGGTCGAGCGCGGTGCGCCGATGCCGGCGGTGGAGGTGTCGGTCAAGCTCACCGCGCTCGGCCTGGCCCTCGGCGCCGAGGGCCCCGGCCTCGCGCTCGAGCACGCCCGGCGGATCTGCGCGGCCGCCGCCGCGGCGGGGGTGTGGGTCACCGTCGACGCCGAGGACCACACCACCACCGACGCCACCCTGTCGATCGTGCGGCGGCTGCGCGAGGACTTCCCCTGGGTCGGTGCCGTGCTGCAGGCCTACCTGCGCCGCACCGAGGCGGACTGCCGGGACCTGTCCGGCCCGGGCTCGCGGGTGCGGCTGTGCAAGGGCGCCTATCGCGAACCGGCGTCGGTGGCGTACCAGGATTCCGCCGAGGTGGACGCCTCGTATCTGCGGTGCCTGCGGGTGCTCATGGCCGGGCAGGGCTATCCGATGGTGGCCTCGCACGACCCGGCGATCGTGGCGGCCGCGGGACCGCTCGCCGCCGAGTACGCCCGTGGCCCGGACGGATTCGAGCATCAGATGCTGTACGGGATCCGCGACCTCGAACAGCGCCGGCTCGCCGGCGCCGGGCTGCGCATGCGGGTGTACGTCCCCTACGGGGCCCAGTGGTACGGCTACCTGATGCGGCGGCTCGCGGAGCGGCCGTCGAACCTGCGGTTCTTCCTGCGCTCGGTGGTGTCACGGGATTGAACGCCCGGCGCCGGGGGAGCGGACCCGCCGTCGACGGAACCGGACGCCGGGCACGTCCGCAGGTACATTGACGCCCGTGAGCACCTCGGACGCCGACCCCGGTTCGGTGCTCCTGCTCGCCCTCGTCGCGGCCCTCGCGGTGCTGCTCGCGCAGCGTCGGTGCGCGCCGCCGGGGCGGCTGGTGTGGTGGCCCCCGCCGGGGCGGCTGCTGTGGCCGCCGCCGGTGACCGCGCTCGTGCTGTGGCTCGTCGTCGCGGTCCCGTCGCTGCTGCGCCTGGCCGTGCCGTCGCTGCTCGGGACGTTCGGGCGCGACCCGCTGCGGATCCGCGCCGAGGACGAATGGTGGCGGGTCCTGACCTCGGTGCTCGTGCAGGACGGCGGCGTGTTCGTCACCCTGGTGAATCTGCTTCTCCTCGCCGTCGTCGCGACCGTCGCGGTGCGGGTGTGGGGCCCGGGCCGGGCGGTCGGGTTGTTCGCGGTGAGCCAGCTGCTGTTCGGACTGTTCACCGCGTTCGTGTCGCCGTCGACCGGTGCCGGCAGCTCGGGCGCGTCGTTCGCGGTCGCGGGGTCGATCGCGGGCCTGTGGCTGGCGGTCGGCGCCCGCGGGGCCGTGCTCGCGGCCGCCGTCGGCATCTGCCTCGCCGGGGCGGTGCTGGTGGTGGCCGGTGACGGGCACGGCGTGGCCGTCCTCGTCGGTGTGCTGCTCGGCGCGGTGCTCGGGACGGTGGCGCCGCCGCGCCGCGCCGCCCTCGCGGCGGCTGTGCGATCCTGACCGACGTGTCTTCGCTGCTTCGTTCCCTCAACCCCCTGGCCGTCGCGCGCGGCGACGACCTGCCCGACGCGGTCCGCATCGACGGCCACACGCTCTCGCGCAGCGACATCCTCGGCGCGGCCGGTGCCCTGGCCCGCCGCATCGGCGGAGCCGAACGTCTCGCGGTGCTCGCCGCGCCGACGGCGACGACGGTGATCGCGGTGGTGGGCTGCCTGCTCGCCGGGGTCACCGTCGTCCCGGTGCCACCGGACTCCGGTCCCGCCGAACGGGAGCACATCCTGCGCGACTCCGGAGCTCAGGCGTGGCTCGGGGACGCGCCGGACGAACCCGGCCTTCCGGTGGTGCCGGTGCGGCTGCACGCCCGCGACTGGCACAGCCACCCGGAGCCCGATCCGTCCCGCACGGCGTTCGTGCTGTACACCTCCGGCACCACCGGCGCGCCGAAGGGCGTGCTGCTGAGCCGCCGCGCGATCGCGGCCGGGATCGACGCGCTGGCCGAGGCGTGGGACTGGACCGAACGCGACACCCTGGTGCACGGGCTGCCCTTGTTCCATGTGCACGGCCTGATCCTCGGCGTGCTCGGTCCGCTGCGCGTCGGCAGCCGGCTGGTCCACACCGGCAGGCCCACCCCGGAGGCGTACGCGCAGGCGCACGGCACCCTGTACTTCGGGGTGCCGACGGTGTGGTCGCGCGTCGTGGAGGACGAGGAGTCGGCGAAGGCCCTGAGCGGTGCGCGGCTGCTCGTGTCGGGCAGCGCGCCGCTGCCCGTCCCGGTGTTCGAGCGTCTGCGCGAGCTGACCGGGCTGACCCCGATCGAGCGGTACGGGATGAGCGAGACGATGCTGACGCTCAGCACCCGGGTGGACGCGGAGCGCCGGCCCGGATGGGTGGGCACTCCGGTGCGCGGAGTCGAAACCCGGCTGCGCGACGAGCACGGCAACGACGTCCCCCACGACGGGGAGAGCATCGGCGGGCTGCAGGTGCGCGGCCCGATGCTGTTCGACGGCTACCTGAACCGTCCCGACGCGACGGCCGCGGCGTGGACCCCGGACGGGTGGTTCGTCACCGGCGACGTCGCGGCGATCGATCCGGGCGGGTTCCACCGCATCGTCGGTCGCGAGTCGACGGACCTGATCAAGTCCGGCGGCTTCCGGGTCGGGGCCGGCGAGATCGAGACCGTGCTGCTCGGCGATCCGTCCGTGCGGGAGGTCGCGGTGGTGGGCGTCCCCGACGAGGACCTGGGCCAGCGCATCGTCGCCTTCGTGGTGCCCGCACCGGACGGCCCGGCCGTCGACCCGGGCGCGCTGATCGAGCTCGTGGCCCGTCAGCTCTCCGTGCACAAGCGGCCGCGGGAGGTGCGGGTGGTGGACACCCTCCCGCGCAACGCGATGGGCAAGGTCCAGAAGAAGCAGCTGCTGACCTGAGTCTCGGCCCGTCGTCGCCGCCGGGTGTGAGCCACGTCTCTGCGGGCCCTTGTCCGATTCGCCCGGGCCACGTACCTTCCTACGGCAGAGTAAGTTCGTCTCTTTCCGGAGTCATGGGGGGTTCCGCGGAATGTCGGTGTCCGAATACGGTTCGCGGTCCGGGGTGGCGTTCGTCGTCGACGGACGGCCCGCCTCGGTCCCGCTGCGGGACCTGCGCGCCGTCGCCCGCAAGCTGGTCGCACACTTCGCGGACAACGTCGCGCCGTGTTCGCTGCAACCGGGCGAAGCCCTGCGCGGCGACGTCACCGAGATCACCGTCCGGTGCCTGCGCCTGGCGATCCAGGTGCTCGACGCGGGGGAGCTGCCGACCGACGCCGACCTGTCGGAGCTGCGCAGCAGCGCCGCCCAGTGGGCGCGCGCCGGGTTCCGTCTGGAATACATGCTGCGCATCTACCACGAGGGCATCCGGCTGGGCTGGGAACTCGTCACCGCCCGGGCCCGCGAGGGCGACGTCGAGTCGGTCGCCGCGGCGTCGCGGCTGTGGATGGCGCTGCTCGAACGCGTCACCGTCGCCGCGACCACCGGGTTCGTCGCCGAGCTCGAGGCGATGCGCCGCAACCGCGACGTCGCGGCCCAGGAACTCGTGACGGCCCTGCTCGGCGGGCAGGACGCCGCCGCCGTCGCGCGCCGGTCCGGGCTCGAGCTGGCCGAGCGGTACACGGTGCTGGGCGTGCGGCTGGGCCGGCACCCGGACGAGCGCAACCCGCACGTGCGGCCGGAGGTCGTCGCGCGGCGTACCCTGCGGCGGCTCGAGACCGAGCTGGATCGGGTGTGCGACGGCCGGCAGCTGACCATGCTCGGACCCGAGGGCGGCACCGTGCTGCTCGGCGACACCCCGGCCGAGCACATCCGCACCGCGCTCTACGAGCGGGTCGCGCGCGCCGCGGGGGTGCCGCTGACGGTCTCGCTCGTCGAGTCCGACGTCCCGGGCATCCCCGCCGCGGCGCACCAGGCGCACGAGCTGCTCGAACTGGTCGGCCATCTGCGCCGGCCCGCGGGCGTGTACCGGATGCAGGACCTGGCGTTCGAGTATCAGCTCACCCGGCCCGGGCCGGCCCGCGAACACCTCGTGCGGGTGCTCGAACCGCTGGCCGACGCGCCGGAGCTGGTCGAGACCCTCGAGACCCACATCGCCCACGAACTGAGCCGCCAGCGCACCGCGCGGAGCCTGCACGTGCACGCCAACACCGTGGACTACCGGCTCAAGCGGGTCGCGCAGCTCACCGGGTTCGATCCCACCGTCCCTTCCGGGCTGCGGCACCTGCACGCCGCGCTCGTCGCGCGGCGCCTCCAGAGCGGAGCGGCAACCGGCGGCTCACCTTCCGACGGCACGTGATACCGGACCGTTACGATGTGGCGCAGATCATGACGACGGTGTGTGCCGCGCGGCCCGGCACCGGCAGGGGAGGACCAACCACATGGCAGGAGGCCGCCACAGCGTGCGGACGGCACGTGACGGCCGATCGACCCGGGTTGTCGTAGTCGTCGGAGCGGTGGTGGTGGCGCTCGCGGCGGCCGGAGTCGGCGTCGTCCGCGCCCTGGCCGGGGGATGCGACACCGTCGAGCAGTACAGCCTCGCCGTGGCTCCGAGCATCGAACCGGCCGTGAGTTCCGTCCTTTCGGGGAACGCGGACACCCGCTGCTACGAGTTCACGGTCGACACCGCCGAACCGGGGGACGTCGCCGGGCTGCTCGGCAAGGGGATCGACGCGCCCGACCTGTGGATTCCCGATGCCCGGTGGTGGGCGAGTCGCGCGGCACCGACCGCCGCGGGGCCGGTACAGATGATCGCCGGGGCGGTCGCGAGCACCCCCGCGGTGCTCGTCGGGCCCCCGGGGGCGGTTCCGCAGGTGTCCACCTGGCGCGCCGCCCTCGCGATCCCGGATCTGGTGCTGGGCAACCCGCTGCGGACCGGCGTCGCCGCCGCCCCGATCCGGGCGGCCCTGGCCGAGACCCAGGACGACCCCGTCGCCGTCGGCACGGTGCGCACCGCCATGGTGCCCCTGGCCCAGAAGGAGAGCATCCGCACCGAGGAGGCGCCCAGCGGCGCCGACCTGCTGGCGACGATCGGCGCCGACGGCATCGGCGTCGCCACCGAGCAGCAGGTGCTGGCCTTCACGACGGCGAACGAGTCGGCCCTCGAGGCGCGGGTACCGGACAACGGCAGCATCCTGCTGGAGTATCCGGTGGTGGTGACGTCGCCCGTGCCCGACCGGCACCATCGCGCGACGGACGCCGCACGGGTACTGATCGAGGTGCTGGGCACGGAGAAGGCCCTCGACGTGTTCCACGACCACGGGTTCCGCGGGCCCGACGGCGAGCCGCTGCCCGACGGCCGCGGCATCGGGGGCGTGCCGCTGCTGTCACTGCGGGACGAGGCGATGGCGGAGGAGGCGCTCGGCGCCTGGTCGCTGATGGCGTTGCCGATCCGTACGCTCGTCGCGATCGACGTGTCCGGTTCGATGCGGTTTCCGGCCGGCGACGGCACCCGGATGGACCTGACGGTGCGGGCCGCCCTCGCGGGCAATGCGATGTTCCCCGACAGCGTCTCCGCCGGGCTGTGGGCGTTCTCGCAGAACCTCGGCGGTGACGGCCAGGACTATCTCGAGCTGGTGCCGATCCGGCGGTACGACACCGACGTGGACGGGCGCACTCAGCGTGAGGTGATGGCGGCCCAGGCGGAGAAGGTGCCCGGTCTGGTCGGGGGTGGCACCGGCCTGTACGACACGACCCTCGCGGCGTTCCGCGCCGTGCAGCAGAGTTACGACCCGCGCGCGGTCAACAGCGTCATCGTCCTCACCGACGGAGCGAACGAGGATCCGGACAGCATCACCGAGGCGCAGCTCCTCGAGATCCTCGCGCGGGAGCAGGACCCGGCGCGGCCGGTGATCGTCGTGACGATCGGCATCACGGAGGACGCGGACGCGCAGACCCTCGCCGAGATCTCCCGCGTGACCGGCGGCTCGAGCTACGTCGCCCGCGACCCCGCGGACATCGCGAACGTGTTCGTCAACGCCCTCGCCGACCGCGGCGAGCGCTGAGGCCGCCGGCCGCCCCCGGAACTACCGCGCCGCGGTGCGGGACCGGCTCCGGCGCTGCCACAGCCGGGACACCGCGGCGATGAACAGGAACAGCACCGCCGTCGAGGCCAGCTGTATCCGCGCGGCGGAGTCGAACAGCATGAGCACGATGAACGCGCCGAGCATGGCCAGGGTCAGCCAGCTCAGGTAGGGGAACGCCCACATCCGGACGGTGAGGCGGCCCTCCTGTTCGAGCGTGGGCCGCAGCCGCAGGTGCGAGACGACGATGAAGATCCAGATCGCCAGCAGGGCGGAGCCGACCGCGTTGAGCAGGATGCCGAGGATGTCCTCCGGCAGCCACCAGTTCAGCAGGACCGAGACGAACCCGAAGAACACGGACAGCAGCACGGCGTTGCGGGGAACACCCGTGCGGGAGAGCTTCGCGAGCACGACCGGGCCGTCGCCGCCCCGGGCGAGGGAGTACGCCATGCGCGAGGTGCCGTAGACGTTGGCGTTGAACGCCGACAGCAGGGCGATCACCACGACGAGTTCCATGAAGCCCGACACGTACGGCAGGCCGGCGATGTCGAGGACGCTCACGAACGGCGAGGTCTCCCCGCTCGCCGACGTCCACGGCAGCACCAGCACCATGATCGAGATCGAGCCGAGGTAGAACAGGCTGATGCGCCACACGACGGTGCGCACCGCCGTCGCGATGGACCGCTCGGGGTCGCGCGACTCGGCCGCGGCGATGGTGACGATCTCGATGCCGCCGAACGCGAAGGCGACGGCCAGCAGGCCGGCGGCGATACCGGCGAGCCCGTTGGGGGCGAATCCGTCGCCGTCGCCGAGCAGGTGTGTCAGTCCCACCGGCTCGGTGTCCGGCAGCAGACCGAACACCAGCAGCACGCCGATGACGAGGAACGCGATGATGACCGCGACCTTCAGCGCCGCGAACCAGAACTCGAATTCGCCGAAGTTGGCGACCTTCGCGAGGTTCACCACCGCGAAGAACGTGACGAACACCAGGGCCACCACCCATTGCGGCACGCCCGGCAGCCAGCTGCTCACGATCGCCGAGGCGCCGGTGATCTCCACGCCCAGCACCATGATCAGCATGAACCAGTAGAGCCAGCCCATCGTGAAGCCGGCCCATTCACCGATGCCGATGCGGGCGTAGTGGGAGAAGGATCCGCTGGCCGGGAGGGCCGCTCCCATCTCGCCGAGCATGCGCATCACGAAGACGATCATGATGCCGGCCAGGACGTAGGAGACGATCACCGCGGGTCCGGCGGCGGCGATGCCGACGCCGGACCCGAGGAACAGGCCTGCGCCGATCGCGGAACCGAGTCCCATCATCGTCAGGTGCCGGACCTTGAGCCCGTGCTCGAGGTGGTCGACTTCGGTGAGTGTGTGCTCGGTTTTCGACACGATCGGTTTCTCTGGGTCAGTCGTTGGCGTGCAACGCCGCATTCAGTTCGACGCCGGTGCCCTTGGTGGGAACCACCTCGACGGCGCCGCTGACCGAGTTGCGGCGCAGCATCAGGTTGGAACGGCCGTTGAGGTCCTTGGCCTTGACGACGGTGCCGTCGGGGCCGCTGACCTTGGTGCCGGCGGTGACGTACAGGCCGGCCTCGACAATGCAGTCGTCGCCGAGGGAGATGCCGACACCGGCATTGGCGCCGAGCAGGCAGCGCTTGCCGATGGCGATGACCTCCTTGCCGCCGCCGGACAGGGTGCCCATGATCGACGCGCCACCACCGATGTCGGAGCCGTCGTCGACGACGACGCCGGCGGAGATGCGGCCCTCGACCATCGAGTTGCCGAGCGTGCCCGCGTTGAAGTTCACGAAGCCCTCGTGCATGACGGTGGTGCCGGCGGCCAGGTGCGCGCCGAGGCGGACACGGTCGGCATCGGCGATGCGCACCCCGGACGGCACGACGTAGTCGACCATGCGGGGGAACTTGTCGACGCCGTACACGGTCACGGGGCCACGGATGCGCAGACGCGAGCGCACCAGTTCGAAGTTGTCGACGGCGCACGGGCCGTAATTGGTCCACACGACGTTGGCGAGCAGGCCGAACACGCCGTCGAGGTTGGCGTCGTGTGGCCGGACGAGGCGGTGCGACAGCAGGTGCAGCCGCAGGTAGGCGTCGTGCGCGTCGGCCGGGGGCTGGGACAGGTCGGCGATCGTCGTGCGGACCGCGACCTGGTTGACCTCGCGCGCCTCGTCGGCGCCGACGAGCAGCGCGAAGTCCGACGGGATGTCCGTGCCCTCGAGCCGGGACGTGCCCGTTTCGCTGTATTCGCCCAGCGTGGGGGCCGGGTACCAGGTGTCGAGAACGGTGCCGTCCGCCGCGATGTTGGCGATGCCTACTGCTGATGCTCCCTGTGCACTCACGGTCGTGAAGCGTACGCGAGGCGTCGTCGTTCGCACCGGCGGCCTGGGAAATCGATCCACGTATTGTTCTTGCATGTCTGCACCGCGCCTGGACCTGCACGCCGATCCGATCGAGCTGACCGCTGCGCTGGTCGACATCCCCAGTGTCTCGCAGGACGAGGCGGTGATCGCCGACTCCGTCGAACAGGCGCTGCGCGAGCAGACCACCGGCTTCGAGATCGTCCGCAGCGGCAACGCGGTCCTCGCGCGGACCCGGCTCGGCCGGCCGAGCCGGGTGCTGCTGGCCGGGCACCTCGACACCGTGCCCATAGCGGACAACGTGCCGTCGCGGCGCGACGGGGAGCTGCTGTACGGCTGCGGCACGGCCGACATGAAGTCGGGCGACGCGGTGTTCCTGCACCTGGCCGCCACCATCGCGGACCCGGCGCACGATCTGACGCTGGTCTTCTACGACTGCGAGGAGATCGCCGCGGCCTACAACGGTCTCGGCCGCATCGAGCGGGACCTGCGGGACTGGCTGGACGCCGACGTGGCGATCCTCGGCGAGCCGACGGCCGGGCAGATCGAGGCGGGCTGCCAGGGCACCCTGCGGGTGCGGATCGCGGCGACCGGGATGCGCGCGCATTCGGCGCGGTCCTGGCTGGGGGACAACGCGATCCACCGGCTGGCCCCGGTGCTGGAGCGGCTCGCGGCCTACGAACCGCGGTCGGTGGACATCGACGGCTGCGTCTACCGCGAGGGCCTCTCCGCGGTACGGATTGCCGGCGGCGTCGCCGGCAACGTGGTGCCCGACGCCGCGGACCTCGACGTCAACTTCCGGTTCGCGCCCGACCGCACCGTCGAGCAGGCTCTCGCGCACGTGCGGGAGGTGCTCGACGGTCTCGACGTCACCCTCGAGCTCACCGACAGCTCGCCCGGCGCGCTGCCCGGCCTGGCCCACCCCGCCGCCGCGGACCTCGTCGCCGCGGCCGGCGGCCGGTTCCGGGCCAAGTACGGATGGACGGACGTCGCGCGCTTCGCGGCACTGGGGATCCCGGCGGTCAATTACGGTCCCGGCGATCCGAACCTCGCGCACAAGCGCGACGAGCACGTGCCCGTGAAGCAGATCACGGAGGTCGTCGGCACGCTGCGGAGGTATCTGGCCGCCTGACGCACGATGCGGGGCATCGGCCGGGGCGGCCCGGCGGCATCCCCTAATCTGGGCGCATGGCGCGCGACACCGACCCCGGATCCCGCGACCGTTCGAGTGCCGATGTGGTGCACCGCGGTCCCGTCCAGTTGCGCCGGGACCGGGCGACCGAGACCACGACGATGGACCAGCGCCTGCTGGATCGGCGGGGCCCCTCCGACTGGGTGCACACCGATCCGTGGCGGGTGCTGCGCATCCAGAGCGAGTTCGTGGAGGGTTTCGGTGCGCTCGCGGAGGTGCCGCGCGCGGTGGCGGTGTTCGGCTCGGCCCGCACCCCCGTCGACCACCCCGAGTACGTCACCGGCCGTGCCCTCGGGGCAGCGTTGGCGGCGGCGGGCTATGCGGTTGTCACCGGCGGCGGGCCGGGGGCGATGGAGGCGGCCAACCGGGGCGCGAGCGAGTCGGGCGGGTTCTCCGTCGGATTGGGCATCGAGCTGCCGTTCGAGCAGGCCCTCAACGAGTGGGTCGACCTCGGACTGAACTTCCGTTACTTCTTCGCCCGCAAGACGATGTTCGTGAAGTACTCCCAGGCCTTCGTCTGCCTGCCCGGCGGTTTCGGCACGCTCGACGAGCTGTTCGAGGCGCTCACGCTGGTCCAGACCCACAAGATCACCCGGTTCCCCATCGTGCTGCTGGGCACCCACTACTGGGCGGGGCTGCTCGAATGGATCCGGCACGCGATGGTCGGCGAGGGACGGATCTCGGCGAGTGACCTCGATCTGCTGTACCTGACCGACAGTGTCGAGGAGGCGGTGCAGATCGTCGTCGACGCCCATCGCGGGCAGGACGAGTCGGCGCTGTACGGAGGGGGCGGGCCGTGGTGAGCGGTTTCCATCCGTTCGAGGGCATCGGCGGCGAGCGCACCGTCGAGGCGCGGGCGGTGTGCGTGTACTGCGCCTCCGGGCCGGTCGACGAGTCCTACCTCGAGCTCGCGGCGGCGGTGGGGACCGCCATCGGACGGCGCGGCTGGCAGCTCGTCTCCGGCGGCGGCAACGTGTCGATGATGGGTGCGCTCGCCCAGGCGACGCGCGCCGCCGGCGGGCACACCGTCGGTGTGATCCCCAAGGCGCTGGTGCACCGCGAGGTCGCCGACGTCGACGCCGACGAGCTGATCGTCACGGACACGATGCGCCAGCGGAAGCAGGTGATGGAGGAGCGCGCCGACGCGTTCCTCACGCTGCCCGGCGGGATCGGCACCCTCGAGGAATTGTTCGAGACGTGGACGGCCGGCTATCTGGGCATGCACGCCAAGCCGGTGGTGCTGCTCGACCCGGTGGGGCACTACCGGGGGCTGCTGGATTGGCTCGAGGCGATGGTGCCGACCGGCTTCGTCAACCGCCACGCGCTCGACGGCCTGCAGGTCACCGGCGATATCGACGAGGCCCTCGACCGCTGCGCCGGGTGAGGGGCTTCCGCTTCGCGCCGAGGTTGCTTACTCTGCAGTAAGTTCCTGTCCGCCAGTTACCGAGGATGCCATGACCGAGTCCGGCTCGACGATCTCCCTGGTGGGTCTCGCCACCCAGCTTCCGCGAATGCTCCCCGACGCACCGAGCCTGCTGCGCGGCGCGCGGGGTCTCATCCGGCGGCCGGACGCGCGCGAGACGATCGGGTCGGTGTTCCAGCGCCTCGCGGAGCGGAACCCGGACCGGCCGTTCCTGCGATTCGAGGGCGACGCGCTCAGCTACGGCGACGCCAACGCCCAGGTCAACCGCTACGCCGCCGTGCTCACCGCGCAGGGTGTGCGCACCGGCGACGTCGTCGGCGTGCTGATGAAGAACCGTCCGGAGGCGTTGCTCGTCGCGCTCGCCACGGTCAAGCTCGGTGCCGCGGCCGGCATGCTCAATCACCATCAGCGCGGCGAGGTGCTCGCGCACAGTCTCGGCCTGCTCGACAGCCGGGTACTCGTGGTCGGGGAGGAGTGCGAGGAGGCCCTGGAGTCCCTCGACGGGGCGCCGCCGGCCGGAAAGATGCTGCGCGTCGGCGAACTCGATGACCTCGCCGTCGCCGCGGACTCCGCGAACCCCGCCGTCACCGACCGCCTGCAGGCGAAGGAGACAGCCTTCTTCATCTTCACCTCGGGCACCACCGGCATGCCCAAGGCCAGCCGGATGACCCATTTCCGGTGGCTGAAGTCCATGTCGGGCCTGGGCAGCCTGGGGGTCCGGCTGCGCCGCGACGACACCCTGTACTGCTGCCTGCCGCTGTACCACAACAACGCCCTCACCGTCTCGCTGTCGTCGGTGCTCGCCGCCGGTGCCACCTTTGCGCTCGGCCGCAAGTTCTCCGCCACCGGTTTCTGGGCCGACGCGAAGCGCAACGGCGCGACGGCATTCGTCTACATCGGGGAGATCTGCCGCTACCTGCTCAACCAGCCACCGTCGCCGGACGACCGCGACCACAGCATCCGGTTGATGGTGGGCAACGGACTGCGCTCCGAGATCTGGACCGAGTTCACCCAGCGGTTCGGCATCGCCCGCGTCGCCGAGTTCTACGGCGCCAGCGAGTGCAACATCGCGTTCGTCAACGCCCTCAACCAGCCGCGCACCGCGGGTGTCTGCCCGCTGCCGTACGCAGTGGTCGACTACGACCACGAGACCGGCAAGGCGCTCCGCGGACCGGACGGCCGGCTGCGCCGGGTCGGCCGCGGCGAGGTGGGCCTGCTGCTGGCGAAGGTCACCGACCGCGCCCCGTTCGACGGTTACACCGATCCCGAGGCGAGCGAGTCCAAACTCGTGCGCGACGGCTTCGAGGACGGCGACACCTGGTTCGACACCGGCGACCTCGTCCGCAGCCAGGGCTTCATGCACGTCGCGTTCGTCGACCGCCTCGGCGACACCTTCCGGTGGAAGGGCGAGAACGTCGCCACCACCGAGGTCGAGGCGGCCGTGTCGGCGAACGAGTCGATCTCGCAGGCGGTGGTGTACGGGGTCGAGATCCCCGGCACCGACGGCCGGGCCGGCATGGCCGCGATCACGCTCCACGACGGTGCCGAGTTCGACGGCACCGCGCTCGCGGCGCAGCTGTACCGGGCGCTGCCGTCGTACGCGGTGCCGCTGTTCGTCCGTGTCGTCGACGAACTCGAGCACACCTCGACGTTCAAGAGCCGCAAGGTGGACCTGCGCAAGCAGGGCTACGCCGACACCGGCGACGACACGGTGTACGTGCTCACCGGGCCGGAGGAGGGCTACCGGCCCGCGTACGACGGCTACGTCGAGGCCGTCGCCGGGGGCGAACTGCCGGCGGGCTGACTCCCGCTGGGCCGGTTCCTGCCCGGGCCCGCCCGCGGGTGCGTGCCAGGATGGAAATCATGACCGCCTCCGTCACCGTCTCGCCGACCCTCTGCGGCCGCCCGGTCGCCACCGACCGGGCCCTGGTGATGGCGATCGTCAATCGCACCCCGGACTCGTTCTACGACCGGGGCGCGACCTTCACCGACGACGCTGCGATGGCGGCCGTGGATCGGGCCGTGGCCGAGGGCGCGGACCTCGTCGACATCGGCGGCGTGAAGGCCGGCCCCGGCGAGGTGGTCGACGCGGCGGAGGAGACCCGGCGGGTGGTGCCGTTCGTCGCGGCGATCCGGGCCCGCCACCCCGGGCTGCTGATCAGCGTCGACACCTGGCGCAGCGACGTCGCGCGGCGCGCGGTGGCGGAGGGGGCGGATCTGATCAACGACACGTGGGCGGGTGCCGATCCGGAACTGGTGACCGTCGCGGCCGAACTCGGTGCGGGCATCGTCTGCTCGCACACCGGGGGCGCGGTACCGCGCACCCGGCCGCACCGCGTGCGCTACACCGACGTCGTCGCCGAGGTGACGCGCGAGATCGTCGCCGCGGCCGAGCGGGCCGCGAAGGCCGGGGTGCCCGGCGACTCCATCCTCATCGATCCGACCCACGATTTCGGCAAGAACACCTTCCACGGCCTCGAGTTGTTGCGGCGCGTGGACGTTCTCGTAAATACCGGGTGGCCCGTGCTCATGGCGCTGAGCAACAAGGACTTCATCGGGGAGACTCTGGGCGTGGAACTCGCCGACCGGTTGGAGGGCACATTGGCAGCGACAGCACTTGCGGCCGCGGCAGGCGCGCGCATGTTTCGGGTGCACGAGGTGGCGGCGACCCGTCGCGTGGTCGACATGGTGGCGGCCGTCGCCGGCACGCGGCCCCCGGCGCGCACCGTCAGGGGGCTGGCATGAGCACCGCGATGACCCGGCCGTGGGCCGAGGCGAACAGCTGGGACGAACCCGGATGGAGCATCGCCGAACTCGAACGCGCGAAGCGGGGCCGAACCGTGTCGGTGGTGCTGCCCGCGCTCAACGAGGAGACGACCGTCGCGGGGGTGGTGGACACCATCCATCCGCTGCTCGGCGGGCTGGTCGACGAGCTGATCGTGCTGGACTCGGGGTCCACCGACCGCACGGCGGAGCGGGCCCGCAGCGCCGGCGCCCGCGTGCTCTCCCGGGAGGAGGCGGTGCCGGGCCTCGCCCCGGTGCCCGGCAAGGGGGAGGTGCTGTGGCGCTCCGTCGCGGCCACCACCGGTGATCTCATCGCATTCGTGGATTCGGACCTGCTCGACCCCGATCCGGCGTTCGTCCCCAAGCTGCTCGGACCGTTGCTCACCGGCGACGGAATCCACCTGGTCAAGGGCTATTACCGCCGCCCGCTCCGGGTCAGCGGCGCCGAGGAGGCCAACGGCGGGGGGCGGGTCACCGAACTGGTGGCGCGGCCGCTGCTCGCGGCGCTGCGGCCGGAGCTGACGTGCGTGCTGCAGCCGCTGGGCGGCGAGTACGCCGGTACCCGGGAACTGCTGTCGGCGGTACCGTTCGCGCCCGGCTACGGCGTCGAGATCGGGCTGCTGCTCGACACCTACGACCGGCTCGGGATCGGCGCGATCGCCCAGGTCAACCTCGGCGTGCGCAAGCACCGGAACCGGCCGCTCGGGGAGCTGGGGGTGATGAGCCGGCAGATCGTCGGCACCATGCTCGCCCGCTGTGGGATCCCCGACTCGGGAGCCGGCCTGACCCAGTTCCTGGTGGACGGCGACGCGTTCGTCCCCGTCACCACGGAGGTCAGCCTCGCGGACCGGCCCCCGGCCGCCACCGTCGCCTGACGCCCTGGGCGCCCTGTCGGTGGCCCGTGCCAAGATCGGTACATGCTGACGGTTCTGCTCTACCTGCTCGTCATGGTGGTCGTCGGCACGGTGCTGTTCCTCGTGGCGAGCGCGGTGTTCGGCCGCGGGGAGACCCTGGCGCCGATCCCGCCGGGCACCACCGCAACGGCCCTGCCGGTCACCGCCGTGACCGGCGCGGACGTCCGGGATCTGCGTTTCCAGCAGGTGCTGCGGGGCTACAAGACCGCCGAGGTGGACTGGGCGCTCGACCGGCTCTCGCACGAGATCGACGACCTGCGGGCCAGGCTCGCCGCGTACGAGAACGCCGAGCGGGGCACGCCCGGCGGCGACGGTGGGGACGCCGCGGTGGGGCAGGCCGACGCATCCGTTGCGGCAGAGGCCGCAGGGGACCGCTCGGACAGGGGGGAGTAGCGATGGACGAGGACCTGGTGCGCTGTCCGTGGGCGGTGGATCCGCCGGGGTCCACGCTGTACCGGGACTACCACGACGAGGAGTGGGGCCGCGAGCTGCACGGGCGCGACGAGCTGTTCGAGCGCCTTGCCCTCGAGGCGTTCCAGTCGGGGCTGTCGTGGCTGACGATCCTGCGCAAGCGGGAGGCGTTCCGGTCGGCGTTCGCGGGGTTCGACGTCGAGGTGGTCGCCGGCTACACGGACGACGACGTCGCTCGCCTGCTCGGCGACGCCGGCATCGTCCGGAACCGGCGCAAGGTCGAGGCGGTGGTCGCCAACGCCCGGGCGGTGCTCGACCTGGACGGCACGGACCTCGACGCGCTGCTGTGGTCGTTCGCGCCGGCGCGGCGCGCCCGGCGGTTCCGCTCCGTGGCGGAGGTACCGGCGGTGACACCGGAGTCGACGGCGATGGCCCGCGAACTGAAGCGGCGCGGCTTCGCGTTCGTCGGTCCTACCACGGCGTATGCGCTCATGCAGGCCACCGGCATGGTCGACGATCACCTCGCCGACTGCTGGGTCGAGACGGACGTTCGACCAGCTTCCGGCCACATTAGGGCATAGTCAGCTACCCGGCGGTCGGCCGGATAGGGAAGAATGATGTGGCGAGCCTCGTCGAATTCCGACGAGGCCCCCACGGTAACCCACGCGCGCAAGAGTCGAGCGCAGATTTGGAGGGAGCAGAGGATGGCGGCCATGAAGCCCCGGACCGGGGACGGTCCCCTCGAAGCAACCAAAGAGGGACGAGGAATCGTCATGAGGGTTCCACTCGAGGGTGGCGGACGTCTGGTCGTCGAACTCACGCCGGAGGAAGCTGCAGCGCTCGGCGAAGAGCTCAAGGGCGTCACCAGCTAGGTGTCGGCAACCGGCGACGATTCGCCGGGTTCTCCGGGCCCCGCGCTCCACGGTGCGCGGGGCCCGTTGCTGTTCGCACTCCGGTGCTCTTCGTTTCTCGGAAGGACTGCCCGTGCTCGACGCGGTGATCGATCTGCTCGCCTGCCCGCAGTGCGAGCGGGGACTCGACCTCGACGACGGCGTGCTGCTGTGCGAGGCCGGGCACAGCTTCGACGTCGCCCGCCAGGGATATGTCAGCCTCCTCACCGGGGCCGCGACGCGGTTCACCGGCGACACCGCGGAGATGATCGCCGCGCGGGCGGACTTCCTCGAGGCGGGACACTACGATCCGCTGCGCGACGCCGTCGCCCGCGTCTGTGCCGATCGTCCCGGTGGCGACGGCACCGCCCGCGTCCTCGAGGTGGGCGCGGGCACCGGGCGGTATCTCGCGGCGGTGCTCGACGCGCTGCCGGGCAGCCGCGGCATCGGGCTCGACGTGTCCAAGCCCGCGGTCCGGCGCATCGCCCGCAGCCATCCCCGCGTCGGGGCCGTGCTCGCCGACGTATGGCGGCAGTTGCCGATCCGCAGCGGCGTCCTCAGCCACGTGCTGTCCGTCTTCGCGCCGCGCAACGCCGCCGAGACGCACCGGGTCCTCGCGCCGGGCGGTGTGCTCGTCGTCGCGGCCCCCACCTCGTCGCACCTGCGCGAACTGGTGGCCCTGCCCGGCATGGTCCAGGTGGACGAGCGCAAGACCGAGCGGCTCGGGGCGGCCCTGTCCGGCGCGTTCGAGCGGGTCGACCGCGCCGACGTGCAGTTCACCCTGGAGCTCGACCGTCCGGCACTCGGACAGCTGGCCGGCATGGGGCCCTCGGGGCACCACCTGACCGCCGAGCGGCTGGCGGAGCTGGTCGCGGGGCTGCCGGAGCCGTTCCCGGTGACCGCCTCGGTGACGGTCACCGTGTGGGAACGGCGCGAGACGCACTGAGCCGGGACGCTCAGTGCCGCGCGGCGGCGACCTCCTGGTACACCGCGAGGGTCTGCCGCGCGATCTGCGCCCAGGAGAACTCCGCGATGGCCCGCACCCGTCCGGCCCGGCCCATCTCCGTGGCCAGGGCGGCGTCGCCGGCAACCTCGTTGATAGCCGCGGCCAGCGCCTGCTCGTACGCCCGCGGCTCGTAGGAGTTGTAGTGCACGAGCCGGCCGGTGACCCCGTCCTCGACGACCTCGGGGATGCCACCGACGTCCGACGCGACGACGGCGGTCTCGCAGGCCATCGCCTCGAGGTTCACGATGCCCAGCGGCTCGTACACCGACGGGCACACGAAAACTGATGCCGCGGAGAGGATTTCACGGACCGATTCGGTGGGAAGCATCTCGCGGACCCAGAAGACGTTGCCGCGCCGGCGCTCGAGTTCGGCCACCGCCTGCTCGGTCTCGGCGGCGATCTCCGGGGTGTCCGGCGCGCCGGCGCACAGCACCAGCTGGATCCCGGGGTCCACGTCGTGGGCGGCGGCGATGAGGTGCCCGACGCCCTTCTGGCGCGTGATGCGCCCGACGAACGCGACGATCGGCCGATCGGGGTCCACCCCGATCTTTTCCAGCGCGGACGGCTCTCCCGGCTCGGCCGGGCCCGGGTGCCACACCCCGGTGTCGATGCCGTTGCGCACCACGTGCACACGGGCCGGGTCGACGAACGGATATGCGTCCAGCACGTCGAGGCGCATCCCTGCGCTGACCGCGATGACCGCGTCGGCGTGCTCGACCGCGTTGCGTTCGGACCACGAGGAGACGCGGTAGCCGCCGCCCAGCTGCTCGGCCTTCCACGGCCGGCGCGGTTCGAGCGAATGTGCCGTCAGCACGTGCGGCACGTCGTACAGCTCGGCGGCGAGATGCCCCGCGAGGCCGGTGTACCAGGTGTGGGAGTGGACGACGCCGGCGCCGCTCGCGGCGTGCGCCATCCGCAGCTCGGCGGACAGCGTCGTCAGCGCCGGGTTGGCGCCCGCCAGTTCGGGGTCGGGGCCGTGGACGAAGGCGCCCTCGCGGGGCGCTCCCATGCAGTGCACGTCGACTTCGCACAGCCGGCGCAACTGCGCAACCAGTTCGGTGACGTGCACGCCGGCACCACCGTAGACCTCCGGCGGGTACTCCCGCGTCATCATTGCCACCCGCACCGGATCAAACTATCCGGCGCGTGACGTTCCGGCCACCGATGGGCCTCTTCGCTGGCGGCGGAGGGGGGTGACGGATAGGTTGACTGTGTGAGGAGCCAGCCCCATGTGCTTGGAATCGTGCTCGCCGGCGGCGAGGGCAAACGCCTGTATCCGCTGACGGCGGACCGCGCGAAACCGGCGGTACCGTTCGGCGGTGCCTACCGACTGATCGACTTCGTACTGAGCAACCTGGTCAACGCCGGTTTCCTGCGGATCTGCGTGCTGACCCAGTACAAGTCCCATTCGCTGGACCGGCACATCTCCCAGACGTGGCGCCTGTCGGGCTTCACCGGCGAGTACATCACTCCGGTGCCGGCGCAGCAGCGGCTCGGGCCGCGCTGGTACACCGGCAGCGCCGACGCCATCCTCCAGTCGCTCAACCTCGTCTACGACGAGGATCCGGAGTACATCGTGGTGTTCGGCGCCGACCACGTCTACCGGATGGACCCCGAGCAGATGGTGAGCCAGCACATCGAGTCCGGCGCGGGCGTGACCGTCGCCGGCATCCGGGTACCCCGCAGCGAGGCGTTCGCGTTCGGTTGCATCGACACCGACGAGCAGGGCCGCATCACCCAGTTCCTCGAAAAGCCCGCGCACCCGCCCGGCACCCCGGACGATCCCAACGTCACCTTCGCCTCGATGGGCAACTACGTCTTCACCACCAAGGTGCTGGTGGAGGCGCTGCGGGCAGACTCCGAGAACCCGGACTCGGACCACGACATGGGCGGCGACATCATCCCCGCCCTCGTCGCACAGGGCGCCGCGCACGTCTACGACTTCAACGACAACGTCGTGCCGGGCGCCACCGAACGCGACCGTGGCTACTGGCGCGACGTCGGAACCCTCGACGCGTTCTACGACGCGCACATGGACCTGGTGTCGGTGCACCCGATCTTCAACCTCTACAACCGGCGCTGGCCGATCCGCGGCGCGTCCGAGATGTGGCCCCCGGCGAAGTTCGTCCAGGGCGGTCTCGCGCAGGAGTCGATCGTCGGATCGGGCAGCATTCTGTCGGCCGCCACCGTCCGCAACTCGGTGCTCAGCTCCAACGTCATGATCGAGGACGGCGCCACCGTCGAGGGCAGTGTCCTGATGCCGGGCGTGCGCATCGGCAAGGGCGCGGTCGTGCGGCGCGCGATCCTCGACAAGAACGTCGTCGTCGGCGACGGCGAGATCATCGGCGTGGACCTCGAACGCGACCGGCAGCGCTTCGCCGTCAGCAGCGGCGGCGTCGTCGCCATCGGCAAGGGCGTGTGGATCTGATCGGGGCGTGCGCCGGGGGCTAGAGCTTGGCGGCGCAGAGCAGCCCGTCGCCCACCGGCAGCAGCACCGGCGCGAGACGCTCGTCGGTCAGCACGGCCCGCGTCGCCTCTCGGACGGCGAGGACGGCGGAGTCACGCTCGCCCGGGTCCGCGACCCGGCCGCAGAGCAGCGCGTTGTGCAGCACGATGATCCCGCCCGGTCGCAACAGCCGCACGCCCTCGCGGACGTAGTGCGGATGATCGGCGGGGGTGGCGTCGACGAACACCAGGTCGTATGCCGAGTCGGCCAGCCGCGGCAGCACGTCCAGCGCGCGCCCGTTGATCAGCCGGGTACGGGAGGCCGCGACGCCCGCCTCCCGGAACGCGGTCTTGGCGGCACGCTGATGCTCGGGCTCGCTGTCGATGGTGGTGAGGACGCCGTCCTCGCGCAGGCCCCGCAACAGCCACAGTCCGCTGACGCCGGCGCCGGTGCCGACCTCGACTACCGTCCGTGCGTCGAGCATGCGGGTGAACATCGCCAGGGCCGCGCCCACTGCTGCCGGGATCGGATCTGCGCCGAGATCGAGGGCACGCTCACGCGCCAGGGCGAGGTTCTCGTCCTCGGTGACGTTCTCGACGTGGGCCAGTATCCGTTCGGCATTCGTGTGCACCCCAGTGAGGTTATCGTCGCCGGGGGCCGGTCGCAGGCAGGCGCGCACGGCGGGCGGATTCTCAGGCGATGCTCAGGTTGCTCATATCGGCACCACATCACCGTGCGTGAGGGTGTAGGTACCACATCAGACCGCACCGACAGCGCGATCGGGGGCCGGGAACAAGCCGGCGCCCTCGGGTGTTGGACGAAGACACCGACACCCACGATCAGCGGTCCCGAAGAGGAGGATCCAGCGATCCACATGGCCGATTCCCCCCAGCTCCCCAGCCCCGACGTCGAGCCCACGGCCGACGTCGAGCTCACCGGCACGGCAGTGTTCGACGCCACCGGTGACCGTGCGGTGATGCCGTCGTGGGACGAGCTGGTGCGCGAACACGGCGACCGGGTGTACCGGCTCGCCTACCGCTTGTCCGGAAACGCGCAGGACGCCGAGGACCTCACTCAGGACACGTTCATCCGGGTCTTCCGCTCGCTGCAGAACTACCAGCCGGGCACCTTCGAGGGCTGGTTGCACCGCATCACCACCAACCTGTTCCTCGACATGGTCCGGCGCCGCAACCGCATCCGCATGGAGGCGCTGCCCGAGGACTACGACCGCGTGCCCTCCGAGGGCCCCGACCCCGAGCAGATCTACCACGACGCCCGGCTCGGCGCCGACCTGCAGTCGGCCCTGGACTCGCTGGCGCCGGACTATCGTGCTGCTGTCGTCCTGTGTGACATCGAAGGCCTGTCCTACGAGGAAATCGGTGCCACACTGGGAGTCAAGCTCGGCACGGTGCGCAGCCGCATCCATCGCGGACGGCAGGCGCTGCGTGAGCACCTGCGCGAGCATGGGAAGGTCGAAGTCGGTCGAGTCGATGCGGGGTAGCCGCCAGGAGGGTTTCATGACGAGGGCACACCCGACCCGCCGGTTCGGTTCCACGGAGCACCTGGCGAGTGAGGCTGTGGCAGCGTACGTGGACGGCGAACTGCGGATGAACGCGTATCTCCGGGCGGCCGAGCACCTGGCCGTGTGCCCGGAGTGCGCCACGGAGGTCGAGGCCCAGCAGCAGGCCCGTCGCGCGTTGCGCGACGCCGCCCGGATGGCGCCGCCCCCGATGCCGAGTTCCCTCCTGGGTGCCCTCGCCGACATCCCGCAGCACCACCAGGACCTGTCCGCGCCCGGCTTCGGGGGAGTGCTGGCAGCCGACCAGTCCTGGCCCGCCGGGCGGCGCTGGCCGATCCGTTGGCGCCGTTGACGGTGCTCGCGTCCTTCCGCGCCGTGATCGGCCCGCGACGGTCGGTGGCGGTGACACCGGTGCCATCGGTGATACTGGGCACCGTGACTGACGGACACGGGGGAGACGGGCACGCGTGACAGCGGAATCAGTGGAGTCCGAGCGTCGGGCCGCCTCGACGTCGGACACGGACGGCGCTCCCGAGCCGGGCGTGTCGCACCGCGCCGACGCCCCGCGCCTGCAGCCCCGCCCGGTCTATCGCCCGGACGTCGACGCCGCCGCCAGCAGCGTATTCGGCCGGCCGGCCGGTACGGCCGGCTCGTTCGGCCGGTCCGCCGAGGAACGGGCCGCGGAGCCGCGGGTCGGCCACGGTGCGCCCGCGGATCCGGTGCTGGCCGAGGCGTTCGGCCGACCCATGGGCACCTCCGAGATCCTGCAGCGGCCTCCCGCCGATCCGGACGCCGAGACCGATGCGGACGGCCCCGAGCCCGACCCGTGGCGCGACCCCACGACGAACGTGCGCCTGGGCGCGCCCGCGCAGGCCCGCGACGAGCGCCCGCTGCCGCCCGCCCCGAAGCTCACGCTGCGGGAAGTCCTCTTCGGCGGTCGGATCGAGACCCGCGCCCTCGCGACGCTGGCGGCGGTCGCGCTGACCATCGGCATGATCGGCGGTCTCGTCGTCGCGCTGATCACGTCCGACACCGGCTCCCTCACCAGCCGCAGCGTGACGCTGGCCCAGGTGGAGCAGGACGGCGACCTGCCGACCGGGCAGGTGGCCCGCGTGGCCGACGCGGTGCTGCCCGCCGTCGTCTCCATCCAGGTCACCGTCGGCGACGAGTCCGGCACCGGGTCGGGTGTCGTGATCGACGGCGCCGGATACATCGTCACCAACAACCACGTGATCTCGATGGCCGCGACCGGTTCGGACGCGAAGATCCAGGTCACCTTCAACGACGGCACCAAGGTGCCCGCACAGATCGTCGGGCGCGACATCAAGACCGACCTGGCCGTGCTCTCCGTCGACGTGGACAACCTCACGGTCGCCGAACTGGGCCGTTCCGGGGACGTGCAGGTCGGTGAGGACGTCATCGCCGTGGGGTCGCCGCTCGGGTTGAGCAAGACCGTCACCCGCGGCATCGTCAGCGCCCTCAACCGGCCGATGCGCCTGGGCGGTCAGGGCACCGACACCGACGCCGTGATCGACGCGGTGCAAACCGACGCCTCCATCAACCCCGGCAACTCCGGCGGCCCGCTCGTCGACGCCGAGGGCCGCGTCATCGGCATCAACTCGGCGATCAAGACCGAGACCGGCGGTTCCGTCGGTCTCGGGTTCGCCATTCCCATCGACGACGTCACCGCCGTCACCCAGGAACTGATCCGCACCGGCGCGATGCGTCACCCGGAGATCGGCGTCAACGCCCGCAGCGTCGTCAACGACGTCGCCAGCGGCGCCGAGGTGGCCAACGTGCAGGAGGGCAGCCCCGCGCAGCAGGCCGGAATCGTCGAGGGCGACGTGATCGTCAAGGTCGGGGACCGCGAGGTCACCAGCGCGGACGAGCTGGTCGTCGCGGTCCACGCCCAGAAGATCGGCGACCCGGTGACGGTGCAGCTGGTCCGCTCGGGCCGTCTCGTGGACGTGCAGGTGACCCCGCAGTCCGACTGACCGTCGGCTTCCTGTTCGCTGGGAATTCGCTGTGACCTGGGTCCTCCGGGCTGCGAACGGCGCGGCACCACGTACCCTGGAGCGGTGTTCGGCAACATCGGTTGGGGCGAATTCATGGTCCTCCTCGTCGCGGCGCTCGTGGTCCTCGGCCCCGAGCGGCTGCCCGGCGCGGTGTCGTGGGTGACCAAGTCGCTGCGGCAGGTCCGCGACTACGCGTCCGGCGCGAAGGAGCAGCTGAAGGAGGAGCTGGGCCCCGAGTTCGACGACCTGCGTCAACCCCTGTCCGAGCTCAACGAGCTGCGTGGCATGACGCCCAAGGCGGTCATCACCAAGCACCTGCTGGACGGCGACGACTCGCTGCTCACCGGCAACTTCGACAAGCCCGGCACCAAGCCGGTGAGCAAGCCCGTCCCGCCGCCGCTGGCAGCCGGGGAGAAGCCCCCCATCGACTCCGACGCGACGTAGGCCGCTGCGCGGCCGGTGTGTCCTTCGGGCGGTGGGAGCAACCCAAAGGGCACACCGGCGCCGCAGGCGCCTACAGGTGGCGGGTGGTGTCGATCCCCAGCGACATGCCGGCCAGGCCGCGGCGACGCACGGCGAGCTTCTCGGCGATCTCGCGCAGCGCCGTACCCGCAGGCGAGTCGGGGGCACTGAGAACGATCGGGGTGCCGGCGTCGCCGGCCTCGCGCACCGCCGGATCGAGCGGGATCTGGCCCAGCAGCGGGACGGTCGCGCCGACGGCGCGGGTGAGCCGCTCGGAGACGGCCTGACCGCCGCCCGTGCCGAACACGTCCATCCGGGTACCGTCGGGCAGTTCGAGCCACGACATGTTCTCCACGACGCCGACGATGCGCTGGCGGGTCTGCAGCGCGATGGAGCCGGCCCGTTCGGCGACCTCCGCGGCCGCCTGCTGCGGCGTGGTGACGACGAGGATCTCGGCGCCCGGGATCAGCTGCGCGACGGAGATCGCCACGTCGCCGGTGCCGGGCGGCAGGTCGAGCAGCAGCACGTCCAGATCGCCCCAGAACACGTCGGCGAGGAACTGCTGCAGCGCACGGTGCAGCATCGGTCCGCGCCAGACCACGGGCGTGTTGCCCTGGGTGAACTGGGCGATGGAGATCATCTTCACGTCGTGCGCGATGGGCGGCATGATCATCCGCTCCACCTGGGTGGGCTTGGCATCGGTGCCGAGCATCCGCGGGATGGAATGGCCGTAGATGTCGGCGTCGAGCACGCCGACGGACAGGCCCCGCGCGGCCATCGCGGCGGCGAGGTTGACCGTGACGGAGGACTTGCCGACCCCGCCCTTGCCGGAGGCCACCGCGTAGACGCGGGTGAGCGAGCCGGGCTGGGCGAAGGGGATGACCGGCTCGGTGGAGTCGCCGCGCAGCGACTTGCGCAGCTCGGTGCGCTGCTCGTCGGTCATGACGTCGAGCTCGACGCGCACGGCGGAGACCCCGGCGACGTCGGCGACGGCCTTGGTGACGCGGTCTGTGATCTCGGTGCGCAGCGGACAGCCGGCGGTGGTCAGGTAGATGCCGACGTCGACGCTGCCGTCGCCGCCGATCTCGATGCTCTTGACCATGCCGAGCTCGGTGATGGGTTTGCGGATCTCGGGATCCTGGACCCGCGCCAGGGCGCTGCGAACGTCGGACTCGCTGACTGCCATGGCATCAATCGTAGGTGGCGCCCGATCAGTGGATGCGCGGCAGGTCCGCCGCGCTGGGGGTGACACCGGTCGAATAGGCGGCCGACCAGGCGAGCACGTTGGCAACGTATGCCATGGAGTTGTTGTAGCGATGGATGGCCTTGGTGGCCTGCGCGATGTCGTGCATGTTGTTTCCGCCGTCGCACAGGTACTTGGCGGTGGTGAGGGTGGAGTCGTACAGGTTCTGCGGGTCGGCGTCGCCGTCGCCGTCGCCGTCGCCGGCGTAGAGCTTCCACGTAGACGGGATGAACTGCATGGGGCCGACCGCCCGGTCGTAGACGGTGTCGCCGTCCAGGGCGCCGCCGTCGGTGTCACGGATGACGGCCTGGCCGCGCAGGCTACCGTCGAGGGGCAGGCCGATCACGGGTTCGAGGAGGTTGCCCTTGTCGTCGGCCTTGCCGCCCTTGGCGTGGCCGGACTCGACCTGGCCGATGCCGGCGAGCAGCGTCCAGTACATGTTGCAGCCGGGCTTCTCGGCGGCGAGGATCCGCTCGGCGTTCTGGTAGGCGGCGAAGTTGATGCCGGGGATCCCGAGGGGGCCGGGCTGCAGCGGGGCCGGGGCGGCGGGGGTGGGCTCCGGGGCGGGCGCGGGGGCCGCCGCGGGTTCCGCGGTAGGCTCCGGGGCGGTCATGAGGGCGGCTGCGGCGGCGACGTCGCGGGAGACCCCGTCGGCGACGTAGGTGGTCTCGGCCGCGGCGGTCACGGGCTCGGCCACCGCTTCGGTGTCCTGGACGCCGAACAGGGTCTTCGGGCTCGCACCGGCGCTGGTGGCGGCGGCGACCACGCCGACCGGAACCAGTCCGGTGAGGGCGATGACCGAATTGCGGCGAAGCTTGGACTCCGAAGGCTTTCTGTGCCGGCCCACTCGATACCTCCTGGGCGCCTACCCCGAGACGCTTTCGTTACATGGCGGTATCGACCATACATGAAGCGATGCCTTTCCGTTACCCTAACGTGATGTAACGCGCTGAGCTGGGCATACGGTGGCAGCGAGGGGTTACGGGGAGATCGAGTCGTGACCGGATCAGGGCACGGGCGGCGCCGGGCACAGCGCCGGGACGAGACACGGCAGCGGCGGCAGCACCGGCGCGGCCGGCGGTGTCTCGACAGCCGGCGCGGCCGGCGGTGCCCCGACAGCCGGCGCGGGGGCGGGGTCCGGCTCGACCGCGGGATCGGGGTTCGGTCCCGGCGGGGGCGCACCGGTGGTCCCGGCGACGGGAGCCGGGACGGTCTCGGCGACGTCGACGGTGTTCGGCGGGGCCGGAACGGCCGGCGCGACCGACGGCATGGGGGGTGGGACGACGATCCCCGGCGAGACCGCGGCGCCCTTCTCGTAGGCGGCCGACCAGGCCTGCACATTGGAGACGAACTCGGGCGACGGGTCGAACCTGGCCGCTGCCCGGGCGCGGGCGTCGGGCTCGGCGAGGCGAGCGTCGTCCGAGCACAACCAGGTGCCGGCCGCCAGGGTGGCGTCGAAAACGTTCTGCGGGTCGGCGGCGCCATCCGCGTTGCCGTCCGCCGAGAACTGCGACCACACCGCCGGGGGCAGCTGCATCGGCCCGAGCCTGCCGGTCCCCGGGGCCACGCGCGCGGTGGTGAGCGTGCCGAGCACGTCGGTGCGTCCCGAATCGGCGTGCTGCGAGGTGATCCGCCCGATCGCCGCGAGCAGATGCCACGGCAGCGCGCACCCGGGCTCGCTGATCGCTAGCTGCATCTCGGCCGCCCGGTACGCGTAGAGCACCAGTTCGGGGATCGCCAGGGGGCCCTCACCGGCCATCACGGGTGACGGCTGTCCGGGAGCGACCGTGACCGCGGGCGGTAGGTCCGCGGCGGGATCGGGAGCCGTGCTCGCGGCTCCGCGCACGGGCCGCGTCGTCGCCGGATCCGCCGGCAGCACCCCGATCCCGGTGCTGCCGTCCGCCGCCGTCACGGCGACCGGCTCCGTGTTCTCCGTCGCGGCCACCGTCGCCGGCGACGACGCGACCGCCGCGAACCCCGCGCCGAGCACCACCGGCACCGCGATCAGACCCTGCCAGCGCACGCCATCACCCCACAGACCTACTCGTCGCGGACCGTTACCCCACCGACACCATCGACCGGCTGTGATGAACGTTACAGCGAGTCACGTCTCAGCGGCGGGGAGGGCGCGGTTTACCGGCCGTCGTCGTTGCCGTGTCCTCCTCCTCCGGCTCGATCAGCAGTGCGCGCAGATCGTCGAGTTCGCGGCGCAGATAGTCGCGGGTGGCCACCTCGCCGACGGCCAGCCGCAGCGCCGCCAGCTCACGCGCGAGGAACTCGGTGTCCGCCTTGGTCTGGGCGGCGCGGGCCCGGTCCACCTCGAGGGAGACCCGGTCCCGGTTCTCCTGCCGGTTCTGGGCGAGCAGGATCAGCGGCGCGGCGTACGCGGCCTGCGTGGAGAACGCGAGGTTCAGCAGGATGAACGGGTACGGGTCCCACTGCAGCGCGACGGCGAAGACGTTGAGCAGGATCCACACGATCACCACGACGGTCTGGATGGCCAGATAGCGTCCGGTGCCGAGGAACCGGGCGATCGACTCGCTGACGCGCCCGACGGCCTCGACGTCGAAGTTGACCCGGAAGCGGCCGGTGCGGGGGGTGTCGAGGCGCTGCCGGGCCACGGCGGAACGGTCACTCATCGTCGGCCTCCTCCTCGCGCCAGTCCTCGGGCAGCAGGTGGTCGAGCACGTCGTCGACCGTCACGGCACCGAGCAGGTGCCCCTCGTCGTCCAGCACGGGCCCGCACACCAGGTTGTAAGTTGCGAAGTACCGGGTGACCGCGGTGAGCGAGTCGTCCGGGTCCAGTCGCGGCAGGTCGTTGTCGACGATCCCGCCCACCAGGCCGGCCGGCGGCTCCCGGAGCAGCTGCTGCAGGTGCACGCAGCCCAGATACTTGCCCGTCGGGGTCGCGGTGGGCGGCCGCACGACGAACACCATCGACGCGAGCGCCGGCGTGAGGTCCGGGTCGCGGACCCGGGCCAGCGCCTCGGCCACCGTCGTCGCCGGGGTGAGCACCACCGGCTCGGGGGTCATCAGGCCGCCGGCGGTGTCGGGGGAGTGCTCAAGCAACCGCCGCACCGGCTCCGAATCCTCCGGATCCATCAGGCGGAGCAGCGACTCGGCCTCCGAGTCGGGCAGCTCACCGAGCAGATCCGCGGCGTCGTCGGGATCCATCGCCTCGAGCAGGTCCGCGGCGCGTTCCACCTCGAGGTGCATCAGCAGATCGGTCTGGTCGTCGGTGGGCAGCTCCTGCACGACGTCGGCGAGCCGCTCGTCGTCCAGCGCGACCGCCACCTCGTGCCGGCGCTTCTCCGGCAGCTCGCGGAGCGCGTTCGCGACGTCGGCGGCGCGCATGTCCTCGAACTGCAGCAGCAGCTGCGAGACGCCCTGGCCGGGCATCCCGAGGTTGGTGTAGGTCAGACCGTGCACGTGCTGCCAGTCCACGACGTGGATCGCGGACCGCCGGCCCAGCCGGCCGCGGTGCGCGCGCACGGCCACCCGCGAGACCAGCCAGTCCCGGGTGCGGGTCAGTTCGATGCCGAGGTCGACGACGACCACGTCCACGCCCGCGAGCTCGCCCAGCTCGGGATCGTCGACCCGGACCTTCGAATCGAGCACCTGCGCGAGCGCCAGCACCTCGGTCGGCCGCTGCGTGAACCGGCGCAGGCTCACGTTGCCGGTGTTCAGGGTGACGGCGCCCGGCTCGATCGCCGTCACCCGCAGCATCGGCACGAATATTCGCTTGCGCGTTGGCAGTTCGACGACCAGGCCGAGCACCCGGGGCTGCTGCCGGCCGATCCGGATGGTGAGCACGACGTCGCGCACCCGGCCGATCGACTCGCCGTCGGGCCCCAGGACCACCAGACCGGCGAGCCTCGCCGCGAATACCTTGCTCACTGCTGCCATGATGGTCAGGCTAGAACGTGCGGTCGTCGATTTCGGAACACGGAGGTCTGCCCAGCCCATGTCGTTCGACTTCAGGCCCCGGAGGTCCGTGCTCGCCGTTCCCGGCAGCAGCCGCAAGATGATCGACAAGGCCAAGGGCCTCGCCGCCGACGAGGTCTTCCTCGACCTCGAGGACGCCGTCTCCCCGCTGGCGAAGGAGCAGGCCCGCACGACGATCGTCGAGGCCCTGAACGAGGACGGATGGGGCGAGCAGCTGAAGGTGGTGCGGGTCAACGACTGGACGACCGACGCCACCTACCTCGACGTCGCCACCGTGGTGGGCGGCGCCGGCGCGCACCTCGACGCGATCCTGCTGCCGAAGGTCCCCGACGCGAGCCACGTGCAGGCGCTCGATCTGCTGCTGACCCAGGTGGAGAAGGCCCACGGGCTCGAGGTGGGCCGCATCGGCATCGAACCGCAGATCGAGGACGCACTCGGGTTGACCAACATCAACGCGATCGCCACGGCGAGCCCGCGCGTCCGGACCCTGGTGTTCGGCCCGGCCGACTTCATGGCGAGCATCAACATGCGCACCCTCGTCGTCGGTGAGCAGCCCGACGGCTACGACCGCGGCGACGCCTACCACCACATCCTCATGACCATCCTCATGGCGGCCCGGGCCCACGGCCTGCAGGCGATCGACGGGCCGTACCTGCAGATCCGCGACGTCGAGGCGTTCCGGCGCTCGGCGCAGCGGACCGCGGCCCTCGGCTTCGACGGCAAGTGGGTGCTGCACCCCAGCCAGATCGACGCCGCGAACGAGGTCTTCAGTCCGCGGCAGGAGGACTACGACAAGGCCGAGATGATCCTCGACGCCTACGAGTGGCACACCTCCGCGGCCGGCGGCGCGCGCGGCGCCGCGATGCTCGGGGACGAGATGATCGACGAGGCCAGCCGCAAGATGGCGCTGGTGATCTCCGCGAAGGGCCGGGCGGCCGGGATGACCCGCACCACGAAGTTCGAGCCGCCGCAGTAGGCGGCTGCGCCGCCGGTGCGTCCTTCGGGCGGCGGGAACAACCCAAAGGACGCACCGGCGCCGAAGGCGCACACGGGCAGAATGGACAGGTGCGCCGGATCGGGGCGCGCAGTCACGAGAAGGAGCCGAAGATGACCAACCCCCTCGGGCAGCCGGGACGCGCCACGCCGGGCCTGCCGACTCCGCCGAGCGGCTGGCCGGTCGGTTCGTACACCACCTACGCCGAGGCGCAGCGGGCCGTCGATCACCTCTCGGACCAGTCCTTCCCGGTCGAGGACGTGACCATCGTGGGCGTCGACCTCATGCAGGTCGAGCGGGTCACCGGCCGGTTGACGTGGGCGAAGGTGATCGGGGGCGGCATCGCCTCCGGCGCCTGGCTCGGTCTGTTCTTCGGCCTGCTGCTCGGGATCTTCTCGACCGACTTCCTCGGCCCCCTGCTCGTCGGCATGGTCGGCGGCATCGTCTTCGGCCTGATCTCCACGACGATCCCGTACGCCGCGACGCGCGGCCAGCGTGATTTCTCGTCGACGATGCAGTTGGTGGCCGGCCGCTACGACGTGCTGTGCGCGCCGCGCAACGCCGAACGGGCCCGGGACCTGCTCGCCAAGCTCGCGTTGTAAACCGTTCGATCACAGTTCCGATCCGGGCGGCAGTTGGGTCGCGCGTCGGCGCCCGGTGCGTTACGTTCGCACCAAGTGTGACGGAAGTCACCGTCGCGCTGGACGACGGGCGGAGGCTGCGGTGCGGAGACGGGCGGTGAGGGTCGGACTGGTGGGCGCCGCGGCGGTGCTCGCGCTGTCGTCGGTCGCGGCGTGCGGCAGCGAGTCCAGCGGGACGGTACTGAGTTTCTACACCGCCGCCGACGGCGCGGAGCAGTACGCCGCCGCGGCGGCGAACTGCACCGCCGCCGCCGGCGGCAGGTACACGATCGAGCAGCGCACCCTGCCGAAGGGCGCCGACGACCAGCGGCTGCAGCTCGCGCGGCGGCTCACCGGCGAGGACGACACGCTGGACCTGATGACCCTCGACGTCGTGTGGACCGCCGAGTTCGCCGAGGCGGGATGGGCGCTGCCGCTGCCGCCGGACGTCGCGGCCTCGGTGTCCGAGGGCACCCTCGCCGGGCCGCTGGCCTCGGCGACGTGGCAGGACACCCTGTACGCGGCTCCGCTGAACACGAACACCCAGTTGCTCTGGTACCGCAAGGACCTGATGCCCGGCGGCCGCCCGCCGCAGACGTGGGACGAGATGATCGACATCGCGAGCGGGCTCGCGGACGAGGGCCGGCCCAGCTGGATCGGGGTGCAGGCCCGCCAGTACGAGGGCCTGATGGTGTGGTTCAACACCCTGCTCGCCAGCGCGGGCGGATCCGTCGTCGCCGAGGACGGCACCACCGTCACCGTGGCCGACGGTGACGCTGCCGTGACGGCCCTCGACATCATGAAGCGTGTGGCGACGGCGCCCGGTGCGGACCCGTCGCTGAACCAGTCCGACGAGGCCGCCGCCCGCCTGGGCATGGAGAGCGGCAAGGCCGCCTTCCAGGTGAACTGGCCGTTCGTCTACCCCGGCATCCTCGAGAACGCCGAGAAGGGATTCCTGCCCTCCATCGACGACAACGGCAACGTGACCGACGAGAACACCGGCAACACGGTGCTGACGGTGAACGGCGAGCAGAACTTCCTCCCCGCGCCCTACCCGGCGGTGATCGCCGGCACGCCCGCACGGGTCACCATCGGCGGGTTCAACATCGCCGTCGCCCGCACCTCCCGGAACCCCGACCTGGCGTTCGAGGCGATGCAGTGCCTGCGCAACGAGGAGAACCAGCGCAACAACGCCGTCGACGGCGGCGTTCCGCCCACCCTCGCCTCGCTCTACGACGACCCGGAGTTCCAGCAGGCGTATCCCGTGTGGCGGGAGGTGCGCGCGAGCCTCGAGAACGCGGCGGTGCGCCCGGTCTCGCCCGCCTACCAGAGTATTTCGACGCTCATCACCGCCACGCTCAACCCGGTCGACCGCATCGATCCGCCGCGCACGGTCGACGAACTCGCGGAACAGGTTCGCAAGGCGGTCAATTCGGAAGGGCTGATCCCGTGACCACCACGCCCGCAACCAGACCCGTCCCGCCGGCCGAGGGCGCCCGGACCGCACCGTCCCGGCGCGAGAAACCCCTTCTCTCCGAAGGGAAGAAGGCCGAACGCCGGCTCGGGCTGTGGCTCGTCGCACCCGCGGCGCTGCTGATGCTCGCCGTCACGGCCTACCCGGTGGGGTACGCGGTCTGGCTGAGTTTGCAACGGTACGACCTGCGGTTCCCCGACGAACGTGAGTTCGTCGGGCTGGCCAACTATGTGTCGGTCCTCACCGACACGTTCTGGTGGCAGGCGTTCGCCGTGACCGCCGGGATCACCGTCGTGTCGGTGGCGATCGAGTTCGTCCTCGGCCTGACACTGGCGCTGATCATGCACCGCACCATCGTCGGCAAGGGCACCGTCCGCACCGTGGTGCTGATCCCGTACGGCATCGTCACCGTCGCCGCGGCCTACAGCTGGTACTACGCGTGGACGCCGGGCACCGGTTACCTCGCGAACCTCCTGCCCGAGGGCAGTGCCCCGCTGACGCAGCAGCTTCCGTCGCTGGCGATCATCGTGCTCGCCGAGGTGTGGAAGACCACCCCGTTCATGGCGCTGCTGCTGCTCGCCGGGCTGGCGCTCGTCCCGGACGACCTGCTGCGTGCCGCCCAGGTCGACGGCGCCGGCGCATGGACGCGGCTGACCAGGATCATCGTGCCGCTGATGAAGCCGGCGATCCTGGTGGCCCTGCTGTTCCGCACTCTCGACGCCTTCCGCATCTTCGACAACATCTACGTCCTCACGCGCGGATCCAACGGCACGGGCTCGGTGTCGATCCTCGGATACGACAACCTGTTCAAGGCGTTCAACCTCGGGATCGGGTCCGCGATCAGCGTCCTGATCTTCCTGTGCGTGGCCATCATCGCGTTCGTGTTCATCAAGCTGTTCGGGGCGTCCGCACCGGGCTCCGATCCGGAAGGGAAACGGTGACATGACGACGACCGAGACCCCGCGCCGCAAGCTGAGCTGGTCGGTGGTGAACCTGCTCGTCCTGCTGTACGCGCTGATCCCCGTCGTGTGGATCGCCAGCCTGTCGTTCAAGCCGGCCGGCACCATCAAGGACGGCCGGTTCATTCCCCGGGAGTGGACGCTCGACAACTACCGCGGGATCTTCCGCACCGACGCGTTCACCAGCGCCCTGATCAATTCCATCGGTATCGGGCTGATCGCGACGGTGGTCGCGGTGGTCATCGGCACCATGGCGGCCTACGCCATCGCGCGGCTCGACTTCCCGGGCAAGAAGATCCTCGTCGGCGTGGCGCTGCTGATCGCGATGTTCCCGCAGATCTCCCTCGTCAGCCCGCTCTTCGACATCATCCGCAAACTCGGGCTGTTCGACACGTGGGCCGGCCTGATCATCCCGTACATCACCTTCTCCCTGCCCCTGGCGATCTACACGCTCTCGGCGTTCTTCAAGGAGATCCCGTGGGAGCTCGAGAAGGCCGCCAAGATGGACGGCGCCACACCCGGGCAGGCGTTCCGGAAGGTGGTGGCGCCGCTGGCGGCGCCGGGCATCGTCACCGCCGCGATCCTGGTGTTCATCTTCTGCTGGAACGACCTGTTGTTCGCGATCTCGCTGACCTCCACCGAGCGGTCCATCACCGCGCCCGCGGCGATCGCCAACTTCACCGGGGCCTCGCAGTTCGAGGAGCCGACCGGCTCGATCGCGGCGGCCGCGGTGATCATCACCATCCCGATCATCGTGTTCGTGCTGATCTTCCAACGTCGCATCGTGGCCGGCCTGACGTCCGGCGCAGTGAAGGGATGACCCAGATGGCTGAAATCGTGCTGGACAAGGTGACCAAGCTCTACCCCGACGGGGCGAAGGCGGTCAGCGACGTGGACGTGACGATCGCCGACGGCGAGTTCATCATCCTGGTCGGTCCCTCGGGCTGCGGGAAGTCGACGACGCTGAACATGATCGCCGGGCTCGAGGACATCTCCTCCGGCGAGTTGCGCATCGGCGGCGAGCGGGTCAACGAGAAGGCGCCCAAGGACCGGGACATCGCGATGGTGTTCCAGTCGTACGCGCTGTACCCGCACATGACGGTGCGGGAGAACATCGCCTTCCCGCTCACCCTCGCCAAGACGCCCAAGGACGAGATCGAGCGGAAGGTCACCGAGGCCGCCAAGATCCTCGACCTGACGGACCATCTCGACCGCAAACCGTCGAATCTGTCCGGCGGGCAGCGTCAGCGGGTGGCGATGGGCCGCGCGATCGTGCGCAACCCCAAGGCGTTCCTCATGGACGAGCCGCTGTCCAACCTCGATGCCAAGCTGCGGGTGCAGATGCGCACCGAGATCGCCCGCCTCCAGAAGCGGCTGGGCACCACCACGGTGTACGTCACCCACGATCAGACCGAGGCGATGACCCTCGGGGACCGGGTGGTCGTCCTCCGCGGCGGGCTGGTGCAGCAGATCGGCGCGCCCCAGGAGCTCTACGACCGGCCGAAGAACCTGTTCGTGGCCGGATTCATCGGCTCTCCGTCGATGAACTTCCTGGCCGGCCAGCTCGAGTCGGACGGCGTGCGCACCGTGATCGGCGACTTCACGCTGCCGGCCGAGCGGTGGGCGGCCGTGCAGAAGCACAATCCGGGACGTGACGTCGTCGTCGGCGTCCGGCCCGAACACTTCGAGGACGCCACGCTCCTGGACCCGGCCCAGCGTGAGCAGGGCACGACCTTCACCGTGGACGTCGACGTGCTCGAATCGATGGGGTCGGACAAGTACGCGTACTTCACCGTCGAGTCCCCGGACCTGCATTCGAGCGACCTCGACGACCTGGCGGCCGACGTCGGCGTCGCAGACCTCGCCGGCGGGTCGATGGTCGCGCGGCTGCCCGCCGAGTCCGGCGTCGCGAAGGGCCGGCCCGTCCAGCTGTGGTTCGATCCGGCGAAGATCGCCCTCTTCGACCAGGCGACGGGGGAGAACATCACCCTCTGACCGAGCGGTGCATAGTAGGCCGGTGGACCTCGACGACATCGCCGACGAGCTGTACGGGCTCGATCCGGGCGAGTTCACCGCGGCCCGCAGCGAGCACGTCGCCCGCGCCCGTGAGGCCGGAGACCGCGAGCTCGCGGCGGCCGTCGGCCGGCTGCGCAAGCCGACCGTGTCGGCCTGGCTGGTGAACATGCTCGTCCGCGAGAAGTCCGCGGAGGTCACGGCCCTGCTCGGGCTCGGCGAAGCCCTGCGCTCCGCGCAGCGTCAGCTCTCCGGGCCCGAGCTGCGGCGGCTGTCCACGCAGCGACGGCGGGTGATCGGTGCGCTCGAGAAGGCCGCGGCCCGCCTCGCCGCCGAGCACGGCCGGCGGGCGTCGGAGGCGGCCCTGCGCGAGGTCGGCCAGACCCTGCACGCCGCCCTCGCCGACGCCGATCTGGCCGAGCAGGTGCGCGGGGGCCGGCTCGAGGCGCCCCTGGACTACAGCGGCTTCGGCCCGGTGGGGTTGTCGGTCGTCCCGCCCCCGCCGGCACGGACGGACACCGAGGCGGAAGAGGCCGAGCGCACCCGGCGCGCCGCCGCCCTGGAGACCGCCGTCGCCGAGGCGGAGGCGGCGCAGAACACCGCCGACGAGGCGCAGTCGGTGGCGGCACGGGCACTCGCGGCGGTCGAGGAACTCGACGAGCACGTCGCGCGGTTGCGCGAGGAGCTGAGCCGGGTGGAACAGCGGCGCGAGTTCGCGCGACGCACCGCCCGGTCGGCCGACGAGGACGCCGCGAAGGCCGAGGACGCGGCGCGGCAGGCGGAGGAGGCGGTGCGCGCGCTGCGGGAGCAGGACTGACGTCGCCCGATCAGCCCCGACGTGCCGCGGCGGCGTCGGCCTGTTCGTCCGCGACGACGGGCGTGGCGGCGAGACCGGACACCGATCCCCATTCGGCGGCGAGGGCCGTCGCCTCCACCTCGTCCTCCTCGCGGTCGCTGAGCGGACGCGTCGCCGGTTGCCCGCCGACGAGAACGAGCACCGCCGCGGCGGCCGCGGCCGCGGCGCCCAGCACGAACGCCGCGACGAACGCGCTCTCGCGGACAACGCCGCCGGTCCCGGCGACGGTCAGCGTGGCCAGCAATGTCGTCACCACCGCGCTGCTGAGCGAGCTGCCCGCCGTGCGGGCGATGGAATTGATGCTGTTCGCGACCCCGGTCTGATCGGGGCGCACCTCGGCGACGAGGAGCGCCGGCAGCGCCGCATAGGCGAGACTGACGAAGGTGGTGACGAGGATGCCGGAGACGATCAGCTGCCAGCTCCGGTCGTGCACGACCGCCACCAGGGCGAAGCCGGCGATCCCGAGAACGCACGCTCCGATCAGCACCCAGCGGGCGTCGAACCGGTGGATGAGCCGGCCCGCCAGTGCCGCGGCGACCACACCGACGAGCGCGCCCGGGAGCATGTACACCGCGGTCGCCTCGAGCACGGTGGCGCCGAACCCGTATCCGGCGACGGCGGGCGGTGTCTGCACGAAGTACGCGGTGGCGAGGAAGCTGACGAACATGGCCATGCCGACGAGGAACGCGGCGCCGTGCACCACGAACACCGGCCGGTGGGTGAGCATCCGCGGCGGCACGAGCGGCTCGTCGATGTGCCGTTCGAAGAGGAACCACCCGGCGAGCACGGCCAGGCCGAGGGCGGCGCTCGCGACGGTGGGCGGCGCCGCCCACCCCCACGTTCCGCCCTCGGACAGGGCCAGCAGCACCAGCGCCAGACCGACGGCGAGCAGGGCCGCGCCGAGCCAGTCGATCCGGCCTCCCTCGGCCCGCCGTCGCTTCGGCACGACGAGGAAGGCGCTCAGCAACGCGACGACGTTGAACGCCGCCACCAGCCAGAACACCCGGCGGTAGTCGCCGCCCGAGACCATCAGGCCGGTGAGCACCATGCCGATCGCACCGCCCACGCCGAGCGTGCCCGAGAACAGGCCCATCGCGCCGATCAGCCGCTGCGGCGGCAGTTCGGCGCGCAGCACGGCGATGCCGACGGGGAACAACGCGAACGACACGCCCTGCAGTACCCGGCCGATCAGCAGGAGCGCGAACGAGTCCGTGGCGGCGCACAGCAGCGAGCCGACGAGCACCACGACGAGGACGGTGAGCAGAATCGGGCGTTTGCCGCGCAGGTCGGCCAGGCGGCCCAGCAGCGGCGTGGTGACGGCGGCGGCGAGCAGGTTCGCGGTCAGCACCCAGCCGGCGGCGGTCGTGCTCACGCCCAGTTGGTCGCGGATGGTGCCGACGATCGGCACCACGGACGTCTGCATCACGGCGATCGTGGTGATGATGAAGCACAGCACGGGAACCAGCAGCCGCGCACCTCTCGGATCGGACATCGGCTCTCCTCGACGCTGCAACATGAAACTAAATTCAACTAAACATCTACCGGACGCTCGGTCTCGCCGTCCAGGCGCATGCGAAACCCAGGCCGCCGTCGGACCGCCGTGGCAGGGTGTCCCCGTGACGCCGCGCACCCTCACCGCTCGCGCGCTCGGCCGCGCCACCCTCGCCCGGCAGCACCTGCTGCGCCGCGGCGACCTGCCCGCGATCGACCTGGTCGAACATCTGCTGGGCGTGCAGGCCCAGGCGCCGACCCCGCCCTACTTCGCGCTGTGGGCCCGGTTGCGGCGGTTCCGGCCGACGGCCCTCGCCGACCTGCTCGAATCACGCACCGTGGTGCGCATCGTGCTCATGCGCGGCACGGTGTTCGCCGTCTCGGCGGCCGACGCGGTGGCCCTGCGGGACTGGATCCAGCCGCTGCTGGACCGGGACCTGACCACCAACACCCAGTACGCCGCCGGGCTGGCGGGGCTGGATCTGCGCGAGCTCACCGCCGCGGGGCGCGACCTGCTCCGCGACGGCCCGCGCAGCCTGCAGGAGCTGCGCCCGCTGCTCGCCGAGCGGTTCCCCGGCCGCGACCCGGCCGCGCTCGCCTACGGGCTGCGGAACCTGCTTCCGCTGGTGCAGGTGCCGCCGCGGGGACTGTGGGGGCGCTCCGGGCAGCCGAGACTCACGCCGCTCGACGAGTGGATCGGTCGCGGTCCGGCACGGGCGGACCCGGCCGTCGTCCTCCGGCGATACCTCGCCGCGTTCGGGCCGGCGAGCGTGCGCGACGCGCAGACCTGGTCGGGGTTGACGCGGCTCGGGGAGGTCTTCGAGCGGTTGCGTCCGTCGCTCGAGGTGTTCCGTGACGAGAACGGCGTCGAGGTGTTCGACCTGCCCGACGCCCCGCGACCCGATCCGGCGACGCCGGCGCCGGCGCGGATCCTCGCGCCCTACGACAACGTGCTGCTCTCGCACGCCGACCGGACCCGGATCGTCCCCGACGAGCACCGTCGCCGGATCATGACGCAGAACGGCATCGTGCGCTCGACCCTCCTCGTCGACGGGACGGTCGCCGGGGCCGCGAACCTCACCGTCACGAAGACCTCGGCCGTGCTCGAGGTGACCCCGTGGCAGCGCCTGACCGCCACCCGGCGCGCGGCCGTCGAGAAGGAAGGCCTGCGACTGACGAGATTCGCTGCCGCGACCGCCGAAACGCACGAGGTGCGGTTCGTCGAACAGTAGGCGCGCGACGGCAGGCGTGGCCTGCCCGGGGACGGGGTATCCGGCGGGCGGACCGAACTACCCGCAGGAGCAGCAGATGAGCAATCAGACCGACACGTCCCTCGACCTCGCGGAGACCGCCCGCAGGCACGCCCGCGAATACACGGCGGGGGAGGACCTCCCGATGCGTGGGTACGCGACGGTCCTTGCCGGGTACAGCACGCTCGTCACCGTCGCCGTGATCGGCGCGCTGGTGACCGGCCGGCGGCTGCCCGACCGGTTGAGCGGTGAGGACCTGATCGTGCTCGCCCTGGGCACGCACAAGCTGTCGCGGACGGTCACGAAGGACGCGGTGACCAGCCCCCTGCGGGCGCCCTTCACCCGGTACACGGGACGGGGCGGCCCCGCCGAGGTGACGGAGGAGGTGCGCGGAACGAACACCCTGCGGCACAGCCTCGGGGAGCTGCTCACCTGCCCGTTCTGCTTCGACGTCTGGGTGGCGACCTTCTTCACGATCGGGATGGTCTTCGCGCCGCGCCCGACGCGGCTCGTCGCCGGGCTGTTCGCCGCCCTGGCCGGCGCGGACTTCCTGCAGTTCGCCTACGCGAAGGCGCAGCAGAGCGTCGGGTGAGTGCCGCCGCCCGCCGCTGCCCTGTTGCCGTCTCGGGCAGGACGGGCCGTGCAGGATCCACGCGCCGGTTCGGAATCCGCCCGCGCTGCGGCGTGGGCGGATTCCGAAGTCGCGGGCGGATTTACCGGGCGCATCCGCCCGGCCCGCCTGGGGGACGTCAGGCGATGTCGGGCTCCGGCTCGGGCTCCGAGTTCTCGGAGCGCAGCAGATCGTGCTCCTCGACCGCCTCGAGCGAGAGGGTGCGGTAGCCGTACCCGTCGAACAGCACGGTGATCCGGTCCACCTCCGCGCTCATCACCTCGCCGGCGCCCCACTGCGCGTGCACGACCCGGGTGTGCAGCGGAATCGATTCGTGACGAGCATGATTCGCCGGCTCGGGCCGGATCTCGGGGATCCCCTCGCGGCAGCAGTCGCAGTGGCCGCACGGTTCGGGCAGCGACTCGCCGAAGTACCCGAGCAGGAACTGCCTTCGGCAGCCGCGGGTTTCGGCGTAGCCGCGCATCATCTCCACGCGGGAGCGGTCCATCCGTTCGCCCGTCGCGGCCACCTCCGCCGCGCGCCGGACGGCGATCTCCACCTCGACGGTGCGTGCGGTGAACCCCTTGCGTCCCGACGAGACCACCCCGGCCCGTTCGAGCAGATTGACCGCGTTGGTCAGGGTCCGGCCGCGGGTATCCAGTTCGGCGCGTAGGTCTTTCAGTCGGGTCGGGGCCTTCGCGCGCCGCAGCGCGGTGAACGCCCGGCCGAGCAGTTCCTCGTCCGGGCGGTGGGTCGTGAAGAACTTCGCGAGCGAGAGGTCCTCGGGCCGGTAGAACAGCAGCGCCTTCGCCTCCAGTCCGTCGCGCCCGGCCCGGCCGATCTGCTGGTAGTAGCTGTCCACGGAATCCGGCGCGGAGGCGTGCGCGACGAACCGCACGTCGGGCTTGTCGATGCCCATGCCGAACGCGGAGGTCGCCACCACCACCTCGTACTCGCCGTCGAGGAACCCGTGGTGAACCCGCTCGCGCGTGGCCGACGGCAGGCCGGCGTGGTACGCGGCCGCCCGCAGCCCCCGTTCGGCCAGTTCGGCCGCATAGAGCTCGGCGTCCTTGCGCGTCGCGGTGTACAGCAGCCCGGGCGTCTCGAGTCCGGAGACCGTCTCGATCACCGCCCGGCGTTTCTCGGCGTCGGTCGTGTACCGCTCGACGGCCAGGTCGATGTTGGGCCGATCGAATCCGCTGGCGATCACCACCGGGTCGCGCAGGCGCAGCTCCTCGACGATCTCCTGCCGCACCGGCGGCGACGCGGTGGCCGTGAGCGCCACCACCGGGGGCCGGCCGAGCCGGTCGAGCGCGTCGCCCAGGCGCAGGTAGTCGGGCCGGAAGTCGTGGCCCCACGCGGACACACAGTGCGCCTCGTCGACCACCACGAGGGAGACGTGCGCGTCGGCGAGACGGGCCACCACCTCGTCGTTGGCGAGCTGCTCCGGCGCCAGGAAGACGTACTCCACGGTGCGCTCACGGATCGTTTCCCACGCGGCCGCGGTCTCCGAGACCCGCTGCCGGGAATTGATCGCGACCGCGTCCGGCGCCGAGGTGGCGTCGAGACCTGCGATCTGATCGTTCTGCAGCGCGATGAGCGGGGAGATCACCAGGGTCGTGCCCTCGATCAGCAACGCCGGCACCTGGTAGATCGCCGACTTGCCCGATCCGGTGGCCATCACCGCGAGCACGTCCCGGCCCCGCACCAGCGGTTCCATCGCGTCGAGCTGGCCGGGACGCAGTTCCTCCCAGCCGAACACGCGGCGCGCGGCCGCCCGTAGCTCGGCGCGGATGTCATGCGGTCCGGTCGTGTCGGCTGCGTCCTGCACGGTCGCCGTCAAGCGTGTCCTCCTGTCGTGGGCCCGGTCCTCCCGACCAGGGTACGGAGCGCATGGGGTCCCCAACCCCAGCGCGGACCGGCGCCGGCACGCTTCTCGACCGGCCCGAGGCACCCGGGCGTTCGGTGGGCGCCCTCGGTGGCTGCCCGGGGATACCTCCGGCGCCCCGGGATCAAACCGGCCGGCGTGCGCTCACCGCGGGGCCCGCCGACGCAGCCGCTCGATGATCTCCTCGTTCCACACGTGCCGCCGCACCAGCCGGTACCGTTCGCCGGCCAGCCACAGATACGCCTCGGCGTCGGTGCGGGTGCGCAGCATCCCCGCCGCCCGCACCATGTCGACCACCGGTACGAACTCCTCGTCGAACCACCGCTGCGCCACCACGTCGCGGGTGAGGAACTCGCCGCGCTCCTGCATGAGCCGGAAGCCCCACGCCTCGATGCACTCGGCCAGTTCCGCGTAGTCCCACGGGTCCCGGACGGTCACCGCATCACGCCGGCTGCCGGTGAGCGGCACCCGGCTGAGGAACATCCGGTAATGGTCCTTGCGCATCAGGTCCGAGTGCTGGGTCACGCCCTCCGGCGAGATCCGGGTGACGATCTCGGTCACGTAGGCGTCGATGGTCGCGTCACCGCGGGCGTAGGCGATGGAGACGCGGTGGTGCCCGTCCACCACGAAATGCATCGTCCCGATGCGGTACACCGTGATCGGTGGCACCGCCTCGCCCCGGCGGCGGGCCGTGGCCAGCTTCTCCCACCGCTGGCGCAGCCGCGCCGACGTGGGCCGGAACCGCCGGTCGAAGTCCTCGGTGCGGTCCACGCTGCCGACGATCGAGGCCACGTCGATGCTCTGCAGGCCCAGGCGCCGTTCCCCGACCCGGCCGAGGGCCCGCACCACGGCGTCGAACGGCAGCACGGCGTTGACGTCCTCGGGTTCGCGGCGCAGCCACGTGATCAGCCGCGCGTACTCGGCGCGCCGCCGCTGCCGGGAGAAGTCGTCGCCGGCGTCGGCGCCGGGGAAGCCGGTGTCTCGCACCATTACACGACGGTACCGGCGGGCGGGGTTCCGGTCGGCCGGATCGGCGCAGGCCGCACCGGCGGCGCGGGACCCGCCTCGGGTCTACATTGCAGGGGTGATCGACGCCGTGCTGCCCGCCGTCCGTGCCCATCTCAGCGCCCGCCTCGGGGGCGGTGAGCCGGAGACGGCGTCCGTGACGTTCCTCGGCCTCGAACCCATCGAGGTGCTGCGCTTCCGCGTGGAACAGCCGGACCTGGTGCGGTTCGCGACCCTGGGGTGTTCGCGGCACCCGATGGGCGACCCCACCGCGACGGTCGCCGACCCGACCCGCGGGCCGCGCGCCGAGCTGATCCTCAGCGTGCGCGGCCTCAGCGGCAGTCTCCCGGGACTGGTCCGCACGCTCGCGACACTCGCGGCCCTGCCCGCGGTGGAGGGCGTCGTCCTCACCGACGACGCCCTGCTCGACCTGGGGGAGCCGCTGTGGCAGGGCGCCACCTTCACCGCGGTGATGCTCGAGCCGAGCGACGTCCCCGACCTGGTGCTGCCCGAGCCCGCCGACCCGGTGCGGTTCTTCGAGGTGATACCGCTGACCGGCACCGAGGCCGCGTGGAAGCGGTTGCGCGGCGGCGATGCGTTGCGCGAGGCGTGGTCGGAGGCCGGCATCGACGTGCGGGACCCGAACCGCGCCCCGGCCCGCATGTGAATCGCGCCGTCAGCGGGGCACGACGACCCCGATCGGGCCGCCGGCGAGGCAGACGTCGAGCCCGGCCGACGTGGAGCGGGCCTGCAGCCCGGTGCCCGCGCCCGGGACCCGCGCGTACACCGTGCCCAGTCCCGCGGTGACCGGCACCCGCACCCGCGGCGCGGCGGGGAAGCCCACCTCGATCTCGCCGTCCGCGGACGCACGGTAGTTCAGCTGCACCGTCCATTCCCCGCCCACCAGCGCGGTGTCGGCGGGGAGCACGGTCGTCGTCGACGCGGTGAGCAGATGCCCGCAGTCGGGCACCGGCCCGGGCAGCACGTGCCGCACCGGGACGAGCCCCGCCGGCACCAGCCGTCCGTCGTCGTCGAGCACCTGTAGTTCGGTGGTGACGGCGCCGATCTCGGCGCGTCCCGGCAGCGGCGAGAACACGCGGCTGAGCAGATTGTGGGGGTGGGTGACCGGCAGGAGCACCCACACCGAGACGGGGTGATCGAGGATCGGCACGTCCGGCCGCGCGGTGAGCGCGGACTTCGCGGCGGCCAGGTACGCGCCGGTGGGGTTGTCGGCCCAGGTGCGGGCGAACGTCGCCGTCGACCACAGGCTGCTCGCCGCGAAGGTGACCGCGCACCCGGCCGCGACGATCCGCCGGGCCGGTTGTGCGGGTGGCGCGTCGCCGCGCGACGGAGCGCGCAGGATCAGTGCCGCGGCGATCGCGACGACGACGGCCGTGTCGGTGTGGTAGCGCAGGGTCTGCGCCAGTTCGTACGTCGTGTCCGGGCCGAAGCGGGTGCTGATCATCGCGGCCGTCGAGGCCGCCACATAGGCGGCCGTCGCGACCCACACCCAGCCCGTGCGCCGGTGCCGCCGCAGTGACCACACCAGGACGGCGAGCACCGCCGCCCAGGCCGCCACGACCAGCCCGGCCGGCGGATCCGCCCACGGCGGGCCCGGATTCCAGCGGTCCCATCGCCACGGCCCGCCCAGCAGGGTCGGCAGCACCCCGAACGAGACGCCGTGGTGCGTCAGCCCGCGCACCATGTCGGCCGTGGGCGCCCCGAACCGGGGCTCCACCAGAGACAGGTAGGCGGCCGCCCACCCGGCGAGGGCGAGCGCCGAGCCGAGCCACAGCGGCGCCCCGCGCACCGCCGCGGTGCGCACCGGCCGGCGGCGGCCGTCCAGCCGGTACATCAGGGCGACGGTCGCGAAGGCCACCGCCGGCACCAGCACCGACTTCTCGAAGAACAGCAGCGCGACGACGGTGACCGCCGTCCCGCTCAGCGCGTAGCGGATCCGGCCGGTGCGCACCAGCCGGATCGCGTCGCCGGCCACCCACGCCAGGGCCGCCTGCAGCGGCAGCGAATTCAGCCCCGCCGCCCACCACGCGAACGACGGCAGCGTCAGGGGAGTGAACAGGTAGAACAGCAGTGGGCCGAGCAGCGCCGGCCGCGGCCCCAGCAGCAACCACAGCACGCGCAGCACGGCCAGCGACGCCAGCGCCTGGCCGGCCACGAGCGTCAGCGCTGCGGGCCACCACTGCAGCGGCGCGAGGGCCGTGACGACGCCGGCCACCAGGAACCCGCCCGGCATGAGATGGCCGTCGTGGTCGTAGCCGAGGAGTTCGAACGACAACAGCGGGTGCATGCCCGAGCGTCCGACCAGAATCAGGTCGTCCCAATAGAACTCCCCGCGGAAGGCGAGCAGCGAGCGCACCGTCAGCTGCAGGGCGACCAGGACGAGTGCCGCCGCGAGCACCGCCGGGCCGGGTGTGCGCCCGTCGGGGGAGACCGGCGCGAGGCGCTCCCGGGCCGCGGTGATCAGAGCCATTTGTTGCGGCGGAACGTGACGAACAGGCCGACGGTGATCGCGACGATGGCCCCGATGACCACGAAGTATCCGTGCTCCCAGTGCAGTTCGGGCATGTTGTCGAAGTTCATCCCGTAGATCCCGGCGATCATCGTGGGTACGGCCGCGATCGCCACCCATGCCGAGATCCGGCGCATGTCGGTGTTCTGCTGCACCGTCACCTTCGCGATCGCGGCATCGACGAGAGTGCTCAGCGTCTCGTCGTAGTCCGCGATGCGCTCGGCCACCTTGGTGTGATGGTCGGCGACGTCCCGGAAGTAGCGCCGCACCTCCTTGGGCACCGGATTGCCCGCGCCGCGGGTCAGCTGGCGCAGCGGCGCCGCGAGGGGGAGCACCGCCCGCCGCAACTCCACGATCTCCCGCTTGAGCAGATAGATCTGCTCCACCGCGATGCGGGTGTCGGGCGTGAACACCAGTTCCTCGAGGTCGTCCATGTCCGGCTGCACGGCGTCGACCACGGCGAGGTACGAGTCCACGACATGGTCGGCGACCGCGTGCAGCACCGACGACGGACCCAGTGCCAGCCGCTCCGGGGCTGCCTCGAGCCGATGCCGCACGTCCGCCAGCGCCGAGTGGTCGCCGTGGCGGACGCTCACCACGAAGTCCCGGCCGCAGAAGAGCATGATCTCGCCGGTCTCGACGATCTCCTTGGTCGTGGTCACCGACTCGTGCTCGACGTAGTTCACGGTCCGCAGCACCAGGAACGTCACGTCGTCGTAGCGCTCGAGCTTGGGCCGCTGATGCGCGTGCACCGCGTCCTCGACAGTCAGCTCGTGCAGGCCGAACGTGCGGCCCACGCTCGTCATCTGCTGTTCGTCGGGCTCGTGCAGGCCGAGCCACACGAAGCCGGCGCCGCGCCGCCGCACCTCCGCGAGCGCCGCGCCGTGGGCGTAACGGCCCGGCAGCCGCATGCCGTCGACGTAGACGGCGCAGTCCACGACGGCCCGCTCGGCGGGGATCCGCAGGGCGGGCGCCGCGGCGCCGGTCCGTCGCGACGAGTGCGAGGGCAGGTTCGGCATCGGTTCCCTTCCGCGCGGCACGCTCCGGCCCGCACCGGGCCGTCCGGGCGGTCACAGCGTCATGCTAACCCGCCCCGGGCCGTCCGCCGGGGCTGCGCGACGGCACCTGACACACTGGTGGGGTGCGTATCGACCTGCATGCCCACTCGCTCGCCTCCGACGGGACCGACACCCCGGCGGGGCTCGTCCGCGCCGCCGCCGAGGCCGGGCTCGACGTCGTCGCCCTGACCGACCACGACACCACCGCCGGCTGGGACGCTGCGGCCGACGCCCTGCCCGGGGGACTGCGGCTGATCCGCGGCATGGAGATGTCGTGCACCGGACGCGGCGAGGACGGCCGGCCCGTGGCGGTGCACCTGCTCGCGTACCTGTTCGACCCGCGGGACGAGGCGTTCGCAGTCGAGCGGGAGCGGCTGCGGGCGGAGCGGGTGGCCCGCATCCGGGCGATGGCCGAGCGGATGGCCGACGACGGGCTGCCCGTCGACCCCGAACGGATCGTCACCGCCGCCGGCCCGGTGGCCGGCCGACCCCACCTGGCGCGTGCGCTGGTGGAGGCAGGTGTCGTCCCGAGCATCGACGCCGCCTTCGCAGACCTGCTCTCGTCGCGGGGCCGCTACTACGTCACCAAGGCGGACACGCCGCTGTCGGACGCCGTGCGCATGGTCGCCGAGGCCGGCGGCGTCACCGTCATGGCGCATGCCCGTGCCCGTTCGCGCGGGCGGCTGCTTGCGCTCGACCACATCGAGGAGCTCGCCGAACTGGGCCTCGGGGGCCTCGAGGCCGACCATCCGGACCACGATCCGGCCGACGCGCGGCTCATGCGGGACATGGCGGCGAAGCTCGACCTGTTCGTGACGGGGTCGTCCGACTACCACGGCGGCAACAAGGCTGTCCCCCTCGGCCGGTACACGACGGACCCCGGGGCGCTCGAGGCCCTGACGGCCCGTGCCACCGGGATCGAGGTGCTTGCGGGATGACCACCTGGGGCCGCCCTGCGCGACGTCACGACCGCGCCGACGAGTACGACGACTACTACGCGGACGACTCCGGCCGCGACCCCTACGGCGCTCCCATGGCGGCGCCGTCCCGCCCGGGTCGCGGGACGCCGCGGCGGGACGGGCTCGTCGTGCGGGGACTGCGGGCGCTGTCGGGCGTGGTGTGCGGCGCGGTGATCGTCCTGACGGTGGTGGTCTGGGCGGCGCAGTACCTGGGCGACAAGCGGGATTTCCCGGGACCGGGCTCGGCGTCGCTGTCCGCGCACGTCGTCGCGGTGGTCGTCGTGTCGGCCGCGCAGGTGTTCGCGGATCGCCGGCGCGGGCTCGCCGCCGCCGTGGGCGCCGGTGTGGTCTATCTCACGGGGGCGGTCCTGATGTTCACCCAGTGGTGGGGCTGACGTTTCGCGCCCCGTCCGTTACCGGTAGGTAACCGGCCGGCATCTCGGGCTTTTGCCTCGGAACGGCTCCGATCGCGGGGTCGACATTCCGGCTCGGCTGTCCAAACTCACAGGTGAGCGGGGAAAAACGTGAGACATTCGCAAGAAATACCGATTTGATTGTTGGGTTGTGAAGGTGGCAAACTTTTCCTCAATCCGGCGTCGGTGCCACCGCCCCGAAGCCGGACGAAGATGGCAGACCCTGTAGAGGGCTCGTCGCCAGGGCTCACCCGCCTCGGCGCCATCACGCTCCGGAAGTCGTACAGCGTTGTACAGCGGTAACCGTGATCGCGCCCGGAAGCTTCACCGAAATGTCCTTGGCGAAGCGTTGCGCCGGATGTCCGTCGCGCAGCTACTTCGCAGTAACCGGCACCCGAGTGGTTCCGGCTCGAGCAGGAGTGTCATCGTGTCAATCGTGTCTGATGCACCTACCCCCCGGAAGGTCGAATTGACCGACGAGGAAATCTTCAGCAGCCATATCGACGGCAAGCTGTCCGTCGAGCTCACCGCACCCCTGGAGACGCAGCGCGATCTGTCGATCGCCTACACGCCCGGCGTCGCGCAGGTTTCCCGCGCGATCGCGGCCGACGAGACCCTCGCCGACCGCTACACCTGGACCAACCGCCTCGTGGTGGTCGTCTCCGACGGTTCGGCGGTGCTCGGCCTCGGTGACATCGGCCCGCGCGCGTCGCTGCCGGTGATGGAGGGCAAGTCCGCCCTGTTCAAGAAGTTCGCGGGCCTGAACTCGATCCCGCTGGTCCTCGACACCAAGGATCCCGACGAGATCGTCGAGACGCTGATCCGGCTGCGCCCGAGCTTCGGTGCGGTCAACCTCGAGGACATCTCCGCCCCGCGCTGCTTCGAGATCGAACGGCGCGTCATCGAGGCGCTGGACTGCCCGGTCATGCACGACGACCAGCACGGCACCGCCATCGTGGCGCTCGCCGCGCTCAAGGGCGCCGCCAAGGTGCAGGGCCGCGAGCTGACCGGCCTGCGCATCGTCATCTCCGGCGCCGGTGCCGCCGGCGTCGCCGTCGCGAACATCCTGCTCGCCGCCGGCGCGGCCGATGTGACCGTGCTGGACTCGAAGGGCATCGTCTCGCGCGAGCGCACCGACCTGAACGAGGTCAAGGTCGACCTGGCCGCGCGGACCAACCCGGCCGGCCGGCACGGCGGGCTGATCGAGGCCCTCGACGGCGCGGACGTGTTCATCGGCGTCTCGGCCGGCACGGTGCCCGAGGAGATCGTCGCGGAGATGGCCGAGGGCGCGATCGTGTTCGCGCTGTCGAACCCGGACCCGGAGATCCGCCCCGAGGTCGCCGCCAAGCACGCCGCGATCGTCGCGACCGGCCGCAGCGACTTCCCGAACCAGATCAACAACGTGCTGGCCTTCCCCGGTGTGTTCAAGGGCGCGCTCGACGCGGGTGCCCGGCGCATCACCGAGGGCATGAAGCTCGCCGCCGCCGAGGCCATCCTCTCGGTCGTCGGTGACGAGTTGGCCGTGGACAAGATCGTCCCGAGCCCTCTCGATCCGCGGGTGGCGCCCGCCGTCGCCGAGGCCGTCGCGGCCGCGGCACGGGCCGAGGGCGTCACCGACTGACGCGATCGACCGCACGCCCCGGCCGGAGCCCGCACCCAGGTTCCGGACCGGGGCGTGCGGCTTTCCGGGGATGCGCGAGGATGGGCATCGTGTGGAGCGCGAGGAGCCGGGGACTGCGGGGCGAGGGATTCATTCGGGCGGTGGCCGGGCCGGTGGTCGCCGTCGCGGTGCTGACCGGGTGCGGGCCGTCGGTCCTCGACGAGCCGACGGGCGTCGCCACCGTGGTCGTCGGCGCCGGAGACGACGCCGCGAGCGAACTGCTCGCCCGGATCTACGCGGGCGCCCTGGCCGGTAGCGGGACCCGGACCGAACTGCGCACCGGGCTCGGCGGTCGCGACGACTACCTCGCGGCACTGGACGCGGCCGAGGTGACCCTCGTGCCGGACTACACCGGACGGCTGTTGCGGTACTTCGCCCCGGCCGCGACGGACACGGACGCCGAGGACGTGTACGAGGCGCTCGCCCGATCCCTGCCCGAAGACATGGCGGTCACGGACTACGCTGCCGCACAGGATCGTTCGGTGTTGTTCGTCTCCGACGCCACCGCCGCCCGGCTCGGTACCACCGAGTTGGGCGGAATCGTCGGCCGGTGCGGCGAACTGACCGTGACGGTCACGGGCGGATTCGAGGAGAACGACGGCCTGCGGGACATGGCCGAAAGGGGCTGCGTCCCGGGCCGTGTCGAAACCGGCGACGGCGGCGCGGCGCGGCGCGCGGCCGCGGACGGCGGGGGCGTGGCCGCGCTGACGACCGCCTCGGCCGCCGCGCGCGACGCGACGGGCGTCGCGCTGAAGGATGCGCCGGACCGCTCGCCCGGATCCGATCCGGAGGCCGGAACCGGCACGGAGCCACCGGTGTTCACCGCACAGAACGTCGTCCCGGTGTTCCGCAAGCACGTCCTCGAGGAACGTCAGCTCGAGGCCCTGAGCCTCGTCGCGGGGGAGCTGACCACCGCCGACCTGGCCGAGATGCTCGACCGGATCGGCGGCGGCGAGGACTCAGCCGTCGTCGCGCAGGCGTGGCTCACCGAGCACGTGTGAGCGCAGGAAGGCGCCGAGCTGCGCCACCGCGTCGGCGGCCTCGCCCACCAGAGCGGCCTGCAGATGGGCCACGTGCCACAGTTCGCGCTGCTCGGTGACCGTCACCTCCACCCCCGCCGCACGCAGCTTCCGGGCGAACTCGGTGACCTGCGGGTACAGCATCTCGCTGGTGCCGACGTGGATCAGCGTCGGCGGCAGGCCGGTCAGGTCTCCGCGCAGCGGCGCGTAGCCGGGGTCGGAGGCGTCGCGGTCGCCGAGATACGCCCGCGCCGACGCCGAGATCCAGGCGGCGTTGAGGACCGTGTCCCGGTCGAAGGGGAAGTCCCGCGAGGCGGGATCGACCCAAGGCGCGATCAGCCCCAGGGCGGCGGGCCGCACCCCGTGCCGGTCGATCAGCCGGCGCGCCGTCGCGACCGTCAGGCCGCCCCCGGCCGAGTCGCCGGCGATCGGGGCGGTTTGCGGGGTCACGCCGTGCTCGGTCACCAGCTCGAGGTACGCACCGACCGCGTCGTCCAGTGCGGCGGGGTAGGGGTGCTCCGGGGCCAGCCGGTAGTCGAGCACGTACACCGCCGAACCCGAGGCCGCGGCCAGGTGCGCGGCCAGGGACCGGTGCGTGGCGGGCGAGGCCACCGTGTACCCGCCCCCGTGCAGGTACAGCACCGCGGTGGGGCGTTCGGTGGCGCCGACGGTGACGCGTTCGGCCGGCCGGCCCGCGAGCGTGACCTGCTGCACCACCGTGCCCTCGGGCAGGGTCTGGATCGGCGCGACGAGCTCGAGCAGCCGGCGCTGGACGGGGTACGGCAGCCGCGCGTTGAGGGCGAGCCGGTAGGCCGGCCGCACCGCGGCCCGCACGACGGGCAGGGGGAGCTGGGGCATGACCGCGACCCTAGCCCTTCGGCACGAAGCGGCCACTGACGAATGCGACGACACGCTGATAGGACGGGCCCACCACGCGCACCCAGGCGTCGAGGAACTTCGCGTCGGCGCCGATGAGTACCCGGGCCCTGCCCCTGCGCACGCCCTCGACGATGGTGCGGGCCGCGTCCTCCGGGCTGGTGCGGGCCAGCTTGCGGTCGAAGAACTGGGCGAAGGACTCCTGGTCGTCGCCGGCCGGGACGGCGGCGTTGCGAGCGATCGCCGTCTTGATGCCGCCGGGGTGCACGCAGGTGACCTTGACGGGGTGCCGGGCGATCAGCATCTCCTGGCGCAGCGCCTCGGTGAAGCCGCGGACGGCGAACTTCGCGGAGTTGTAGGCGCTCTGACCGGGGATGGCCAGCAGCCCGAACAGGCTCGAGACGTTGACGATGTGGCCGTCCCCGGACGCGACGACGTGGGGCAGGAACGCCTTGGTGCCGTTGACCACGCCCCAGAAGTCGACGTCCATGATCCGCTCGATGTCCTTGAACTCCGAGCGTTCGAACTCGCCGTGGTAGGCGATGCCGGCGTTGTTGTAGATCTGGTTGACCTGGCCGAAGTGGACGGCGACGGCGGCGGCGTAGTCGAGCACCGCCTCGCGCTGCGTGACATCGAGGTGATCGGCCTTGACCTCGGCGCCGAGGTCGCGAGCCCGGCGCACAGTTTCGTCCAGCCCGACGGTGTCGACGTCGGACAGGGCCAGCCGGGCGCCGCGCCGGGCGAGCTCGAGTGCCAGGGCACGGCCGATGCCCGATCCGGCGCCGGTGATCACGGCGACCTTTCCTGCGAACTCGCTCACTGCGCTGCCACCTTCCGGGCGTCGGTCTCATCGGAGTCACGGACGGTCGCCGGCGTCGGCGCCGGGACCGGGGGGAGGTCCGCCGCGGCGACGCTGCGGTAGGCGTCCAGGTCGAAATGCTTGGTGATGCGGCGGAATTCGAACGTGAAGCTCGGCCACAGGGTGGTGTTGTTGCCGTGCTTGTCGAGGTACCAGCTGGCGCAGCCGCCGTTGCTCCACACGCTGCGCTTCAGGGCGTCCTGCAGGTTGCGGTTGTAGTCGCCCTGCACCTCCGGGCGCACCTCGACGGTGCCGATCCGGTGGCGGTCGATCGTCTCGATCGCGTCCACCAGGTAGTTCAGCTGGGATTCGATCATGTACACCATCGAGGTGTGGCCGAGGCCGGTGTTCGGTCCCACGAGGAAGAACATGTTGGGGAAACCGGCGACGGCGGCACCCTTGTAGCCCTGCATGCCGGTGGCGTCGAAGACGTCCGCCAGGCTGCGGCCGTCCTTGCCGAAGATGCCGGCGAAGGTGGGCGAGTCGGTGACGTGGAAGCCGGTGGCGACGACGATGGCGTCGACCCGGCGGGTGGTGCCGTCGCGGGTGACGATGCCGTCCGCGGTGACCTCGGCGATGCCGTCGGTGATCAGGTCGACGTTCGGCCGGGCCACCGCGGGGTAGTAGTTGTTCGAGATGAGCATCCGCTTGCAGCCGATCCGGAAGTTCGGGGTGACCTTGCGGCGCAGCTCGGGGTCGGTGATCTGGCGGCGGATGTGCGTGCGGGCGGCGAACTCGAGCGGCTTCATGAAGACCGGTGCCTTGGCCAGGCCGACGACCTGCGTCTCGCGGGTGAGGTACTGCAGGGCGCGGGACAGGCGCTGGAACCCGGGTACGCGGCGGAACGCGAGCCGCTCGACGGGGGTGTACTCGCGGTCGGCGCGAGGCAGCACCCAGGGCGCGGTGCGCTGGTAGACGTCGAGGTGGGCGACCTTGCCGGCGATGGCGGGCACGATCTGGATTGCGGAGGCTCCGGTGCCGATCACGGCGACGCGCTTGCCGGTCAGGTCCGCGTCGTGGTTCCACCGGGCGGAATGGAAGATCTCGCCCCGGAACCCTTCGATGCCCGCGATGTCGGGCAGCGACGGCTCGCACAGCGCCCCGACGGCGGAGACGACGATCCGGGCGTCGAACGCACCCTTGGTGGTCTGCACGTCCCAGCGGTGGGTGGCGGTGTTCCAGCGGACGGTCTGCACGTCGCACCCGAACACGGTGCGCCGGCGTACGTCGTACCTGTCGGCGACCGAGGCGATGTAGGCCTGGATCTCGGGCTGGGGGGAGAAGGACCGCGTCCAGCCGGGGTTGAGGGCGAACGAGTAGGAGTACAGGTTGGACGGGACGTCGCACGCGGCGCCGGGGTACGTGTTGTCGCGCCAGGTGCCGCCGACCTCCGATCCGCGCTCGAGGACCACGAAGTCCTTGCCGGCCCGGGTCAGTCGGACGGCGGCGCCGAGTCCGGCGAACCCGCTGCCGATGATCAGCGTGTCGACCTGACGCGGGTGCGCATCGGTGGCGATGGTGTCTGTAACCGGAAGACTCATGTAAATAAGCGTAGGGCCATATTGAGTGCCGGTCAATAGCCTGTTGACTGCGATTCAACAAGAGTGTTTGCATGGCACCTGTGAAGGGCAACGGCGTCAAGCGCACCAGGCTGAGTCCCGCCGAGCGGCGGGCCCAGCTCGTCGACCTCGGCGTGCAGCTGCTCGCCGAACGGCCGCTCGAGCAGATCTCCGTCGAGGACATCGCCGACCAGGCGGGGGTGTCGCGCGGGCTGCTGTTCCACTACTTCGCGTCCAAGCACGACTTCCACGTCGAACTCGTCCGGCACACCAGCCGGGACATGCTCGAGCGCACCGCACCCGACGACAGCCTCGAACCGATGGACATGCTGCGCGGCACGATCGTCGCGTACGTCGACTACGTCACCGACCACCGCGACACCTACCTGTCGATGCTGCGCGGCACCGCGAGCGGGGACCCGGACATGCGGCAGGTCTTCGAGGACACACGCACCGCCATGGTCGACCGCACCGTCGCGTACCTGCCCCGCATCGGCATCGACGCCGGGCCCGCCGTCGCCCTGGCCGTGCGCGGCTGGATCGCGTTCGTCGAGGACACGACGATCGCCTGGCTACGGGACCCGCAGCTCACCCGCGAGGAGTTCGTCGACCTCGCCGTCGCCGCCCTGCCCGCGCTCGCCCTCGCCGCGGGCGCACCGAATGTCACAGCGGTTCGATCTGATTGAACGCGTGTGACATTCGGTCACGTCCCGGGGGGCCGGAAACGGCGCGAGCCGGGCCGGCCGCCCCGAAGGGCAGGCACGACCCGGCTCGCGTGAGAACCGCGGGGCTACCGCCGGTGACTACCGGCCGAACGCCTTCTCCATGATCTCCTGCTGCTCGACCGCGTGAACCTTGCTCGAGCCGGAGGACGGAGCCGACATCGCGCGCCGCGACGCCCGCTTGATGCCCGACAGCTTCTCGGGCAGCATCTCCGGCAGCGCCAGACCCAGGAACGGCCACGCTCCCTGGTTGGCCGGCTCTTCCTGCACCCAGAAGAACTCGTGCGCGTTCGGGTACCGGTCGAGCGCCTCGGCGATGCGGCGACGCGGCACCGGGTACAGCTGCTCGATCCGCAGGATCGCGATGTCGTCCCGCTTCTCCTTGTCCTTCTTCGCCTTCAGCTCCCAATAGAGCTTGCCGGAGGTCAGCAGGACGCGGGTGACCTTGTCGCGGTCGCCGCCCTCGTGCTCGTACAGCGGCTCCTCGAAGACCGAGCGGAACTTGCCGGTGGTGAAGTCCTCGAGGTCGCTGACCGCGGCCTTGTTGCGCAGCATCGACTTCGGCGTGAACACCACCAGCGGGCGGCGGATGCCGTCGAGGTGGTGGCGGCGCAACAGGTGGAAGTAGCTCGCCGGTGTCGACGGCATGGCCACCGTCATCGAACCCTCGGCGCACAGCTGCAGGAACCGCTCGATGCGGCCCGAGGTGTGGTCCGGGCCCTGGCCCTCGTGGCCGTGCGGCAGCAGCAGCACCACGTCGGAGAGCTGACCCCACTTGGCCTCGCCGGAGGAGATGAACTCGTCGATGATGGACTGCGCGCCGTTGACGAAGTCACCGAACTGCGCCTCCCACAGCACCAGCGCCTCCGGGTTGCCCACGGAGTAGCCGTACTCGAAGCCCAGGCCCGCGAACTCGGTCAGCGCCGAGTCGTAGACCATGAACTTGCCGCCCTTGCCGCCCTCGGCCGCCACCTGCTGCAGCGGGGTGTACTCGGCACCGGACTTGCGGTCGATGAGCACCGAGTGGCGCTGGGTGAAGGTGCCGCGGCGCGAGTCCTGACCGGCCAGGCGCACCAGGGCACCCTGCTCGACCAGCGAACCGAACGCCAGCAGCTCGGCGTACGCCCAGTCGATGTGGCCCTCACGGGACATCTCCCGGCGCTTCTCGATGACCGGCTTGACGCGCGGATGCACGGAGAAGCCCTCGGGGACGTTCACGAACGCGTCGCCGATCCGCTCGAGCACCGACTTGTCGACCGCGGTGGTCAGCTTCGCCGGGGGCGTCTGGTCGAGCTCGACCGACTCCGACGGTTCCGGCTTGTACTTCTCGAGTTCGCGGACCTCGTTGAAGACCCGTTCGAGCTGGCCCTGGTAGTCGCGCAGTGCGTCCTCGGCCTCTTTGAGCGAGATGTCGCCACGACCGATGAGGGACTCGGTGTAGCTCTTGCGGACGCTGCGCTTGGTGTCGATCACGTCGTACATCGCCGGCTGCGTCATCGACGGGTCGTCGCCCTCGTTGTGGCCGCGACGGCGGTAGCAGATCATGTCGATGACGACGTCCTTGTTGAACTTCTCCCGGAAGTCCACGGCCAGCCGGGCCACCCACACGCACGCCTCCGGGTCGTCCCCGTTGACGTGGAAGATCGGCGCGCCGATCATCTTCGCGACGTCGGTGCAGTACTCCGACGACCGCGAGTGCTCGGGGGCCGTGGTGAAGCCGACCTGGTTGTTGACGACGATGTGCACGGTGCCGCCGGTGCGGTAGCCGCGCAGCAGCGCGAGGTTGAGGGTCTCGGCCACGACGCCCTGGCCGGCGAACGCGGCGTCGCCGTGCAGCAGCAGCGGCATGACGGTGAAGCCGCCCTCGCCCTTGTCGAGGATGTCCTGCTTGGCGCGCACGAGGCCTTCGAGGACCGGGTTGACGGCCTCGAGGTGCGACGGGTTCGCCGTGAGCGACACCTTGATGTCGTTGTCACCGAACATCTGGATGTAGTTGCCCTCGGCGCCGAGGTGGTACTTGACGTCGCCGGAGCCGTGGGCCGCGGCCGGGTTCAGGTTGCCCTCGAACTCGGTGAAGATCTTCGAGTACGGCTTGCCGACGATGTTGGCGAGCACGTTCAGGCGGCCGCGGTGCGGCATCGCGATGGCGACCTCGTCGAGCTCGTGCTCGGCGGCCTGGTCGATGATCGCGTCCATCATCGGGATGACCGATTCGGCGCCCTCGAGGGAGAACCGCTTCTGGCCGACGTACTTGGTCTGCAGGAAGGTCTCGAACGCCTCGGCGGCGTTGAGGCGGCTGAGGATGTACTTCTGCTGCGCCACGGTCGGCTTGACGTGGTGCGCCTCGACGCGCTCCTGCAGCCACTGGTGCTGCTCGGGGTCGAGGATGTGGGTGTACTCCACGCCGACGTGGCGGCAGTAGGCGTCCCGCAGCACCGACAGCACGTCGCGCAGCTTCATGCGCTGCTGACCGTGGAAGCCGCCGACGTTGAACTCGCGGTCGAGGTCCCACAGGGTCAGGTCGTGCGTGGTGACGTCGAGGTCCGGGTGCGATCGGAACTTGTCCTTGACGAACTGCAGCGGGTCCGTGTCGGCCATCAGGTGGCCGCGGCTGCGGTAGGCGGCGATCAGCTCGAGGACGCGGGTGCTCTTGTCGACCGCGCCTTCCGGCACGTCCTTGCGCCAGCGGACCGGCTCGTAGGGGATGTGCAGCGTGTGGAAGATCTCGTCGTAGAAATCGTCGCTGATCAGCAGGTTGTGGACGGTCCGCAGGAAGTCGCCGGACTCCGCGCCCTGGATGATGCGGTGATCGTACGTCGAGGTCAGCGTCATCAGCTTGCCGACGCCGAGCTCGGCGATGCGCTCGTCCGAGGCGCCCTGGAACTCGGCGGGGTACTCCATCGCACCGGCACCGATGATGGTGCCCTGACCCGGCATGAGCCGCGGTACCGAGTGCACGGTGCCGATGCCGCCCGGGTTGGTCAGCGAGATGGTGACGCCGGAGAAGTCCTCGGCGGTGAGCTTGCCGTCGCGCGCACGACGGACGATGTCCTCGTACGCGGAGTAGAACTGCGCGAAGTTCATCGACTCGCAGTTCTTGATCGCGGCGACGACGAGCGAACGGTTGCCGTCCTTGCCGGCCAGGTCGATGGCCAGGCCGAGGTTGGTGTGCGCGGGGGTGACCGCGTTCGGCTTGCCGTCGATCTCGGCGAAGTGGCGGTTCATGTTCGGGAACGCCTTCACCGCCTGCACGAGGGCGTAGCCGAGCAGGTGGGTGAACGACACCTTGCCGCCGCGGGTACGGGCGAGGTGGTTGTTGATGACGATCCGGTTGTCGACCATCAGCTTCGCAGGGATGGCGCGCACACTGGTGGCGGTCGGGATCGAGAGCGAGGCATTCATGTTCTTCGCGACGGCAGCGGCAGCGCCACGGAGAACCTTGGACTCTTCCTGGGTGGCCGGCGCGGCGGGCTTCGCGGGGGCCGGCTTGGCGGGGGCCGGCTTGGCGGGGGCCGGCTTGGCCGGTGCCGGAGCGGGAGCCGCCTTGGGTGCCGGAGCGGGCTTCGCCGGGGCAGTAGCGGCCTTCGGCGGAGCCTGGGCCGGGGCGGCCTTCGAGGCGGGGGCGGATTCGGTGGAGGTCGGGGCGGAACTCTGCGCCGGACGCTGGGTCTGCGTGGCACCGTTCGCGCCACCCGCGACCGCTGCCTCCGGGGAGTAGTCCGTCAGGAATTCGTGCCAGCTGGCGTCCACGGACGACGGATCGTCCTGGAACCGCTGGTACATCTCGTCAACCAACCACTGGTTCTGTCCGAACTGGGAAGTAGAGCTGCTGCTCACGGCAGTTGTTCGCCTCGTTTCTTTCTTCGGTACCCGATCGGAGTGCCTATGTATATGAGGCTAGCCCGCGGCTGTGACGAACAAAAAAGCTCTGCCACGGTCGAGACCTACCTCACAATCTCTGATTCGATGGGATCCCCATCGACGACGGTTCTCGACAGCCGATTATTCCCTGCCCGCATTTGGGCCGCATCACAGAGGGTCGTGTACACGCCTCCGGCGTGCCGCAGTGCGTCGTGCGATCCGGTCTCCACGATGCGCCCGCCGTCGACCACGACGACCAGGTCGGAGCGTGCCGCGGTGGCCAGCCGGTGGGCGACCACCACGGCGGTGCGGCTGCGGGTCACCGACTCACCCGCCGCGAGCACCGCGCGTTCCGTGCCCGGGTCGAGCGTCGCGGTGGCCTCGTCGAGCAGCAGCAGGTCCGGATCGACGAGTTCGGCCCGGGCCAGCGCCACGAGCTGACGCTGCCCGGCGGACAGGCCCTGCCCGCGCTCGCCGACGGGATGCAGCATGCCGCCGGGCAGACCGGCGATCATGTCGAGGGCCCCCACCGCGCGTGCGGCAGCCTCGATGTCCGCGCGGTCCGCGTCGGGCCGCCCGTAGGCGATGTTGCTCGCGACGGTGCCGGTGAACAGGTGCGCCTCCTGCGGGACGACGCCGAGCCGGGCCCGGTACTCGGGCAGGCGATACCCGCGCAGGTCGACGTCGTCGACCCGCACCGAGCCGGACGTCGGATCGTAGAACCGGGCCAGCAGCTTGACGATCGTGGACTTGCCGGCGCCGGTGCGGCCGACGAGCGACACCGTGGAGCCGGCGGGGAAGTGCAGGTCCACGCCGGTGAGCGCGTCGGTGTCGGCCCCCGCGTAGCGGAACCCGACGTCGTCGAGGCGCACGTCGCCGCGCAGGTGTCCCGGGACGGGCACCGTGCCGGTGCCGCCCGTCTCGAGGGAACTCTCGGTGCGCAGCAGGTCGCCGATCCGGCGCAGCCCCACCCGGGCCTGCTGGTAGCCGTCGAACACCTGTGACAACTGCTGGATGGGACCGAACAGCAGGCCGAGGTACAGCACGAATGCGACGAGCACGCCCGCGGTCGTCGCCCCGGAGGCCACCTCCCGGGCTCCGACGAACACCACCGCGGCCAGCGCGAGGTCGGACAGCAGCGCAATGAACGGGAAGTACAGCGAGATGGCCCGCTGGGAGCGCATCCGGCTGCGCCGGTACGCATCGGCGCGCTCGGCGAACCGGCGCGCCGCGAACTCCTCCCGGCGGTACGCCTGGGCCGCCCGCAGCCCGGTGACGTTCTCCTGGAAGTCCGCGTTGACCAGGGAGATGCGTTCGCGGGAGACCGAGTACGCCGTGGACGAGACCCGCCGGAACCACAGCGTCGCCGCGAGCAGCGGCGGCACCACCGCCAGGGCCACCAGCCCCAGGGTGAGGTCGGTGGCGAGCAGGGCGACCGAGATCCCGACCAGCGTCAGCACGCTCACCACCGCGGTGGACAATCCGGTCTGGATGAACGACGAGAGCGCGTCGACGTCCGTGGTCATCCGGGTCATGATGCGGCCGGACAGCTCCCGCTCGTAGTAGTCCAGACCCAGCCGCTGCAGGTGCGCGTAGCTGCGCACCCGCAACCCGAACAGCACCCGCTCGCCGGCGCGGGCGGTGAGCACGGTGAGCACCGCGACCACCAGCAAGGCCAGGATCGCCAGCGCGGCGCCCACGGCGGTGGCCGCCCACAGCCGCGCGGGTTCGCCCGGAGTGACGCCGCGGTCGACGGCGTAACGCACGATCGACGGGAACGCGATCGACGTCAGCGACTCGACCGCCAGGCACAGCACCACCGCCGCAAGCAGCCACCGCACTGGCCGCAGCGTCCGGGAGAGGCGGAACTCAGGGTCGGGTCGCCGCAGCTGGGCAGTGTCCAGCCCCGGTTGCTCGGTGGCCGGAGGCAACGCCTCGACCGCCCGGCGCAGCGCCGGCGTGGGTGCGATCGACCCGAGGGCGCCGCTCATCGGACCGCCGCCGCGGCCGCCCCCGCCCGCCCCCGCCTGCGGCGCGGCCGCGCGGACCACGGCCGGATCGGAGTCGGGCGCCGCCTCCGGCCACAACGCTTCGACGCCGTGCCCGTCGGTGCGCTCCGGCTCCGGCGTCTCATCCTCGGCGCCACTGAGCAGGGCCCGGAACAGGGCGTTGCGCGCCTCGAGCTCGTGGACGGTTCCGGAGTCGACCACGCGACCGCCGTCGAGCACCGCGACCCGGTCGGCGAGCGACAGCGTGGACCGCCGGTGCGCGAGGATCAGCGTGGTGCGCTTCGGGCGCGCCCGCAGCGCCGCGAAGATCGCGGCTTCCGTCTCCGCGTCCACCGCGGAGGTCGCGTCGTCGAGGATCAGCACCCGGGGGTCGAGCAGCAGCGCCCGGGCGAGCGCGACGCGCTGCCGCTGCCCACCCGACAGCGTCAGACCGCGCTCCCCGACGACGGTGTCGTACCCGTCGGGGAGCGCCTCGACGAACTCGTCGGCGCACGCCGCCCGCGCGGCGGCGCGGATCTCCTCGGCGCTCGCCTCGGGCCGGCCCAGCGCGATGTTCGCCGCGATCGTGTCCGAGAACAGGAACGGTTCGTCGAACACCAGGCTCACCGCCTCGCGCAGGTGCTCGGCGCGCAGGGCGGCGACGTCGATCCTGTCGCCGTCGGCGGTGGTGACGTACACGGCGCCGGATTCGGGGGCGTAGAACCGGGGCAGCAGCAGCGACATCGCCGTCTTGCCGGAGCCGGCGGAGCCGACCACTGCGACGGTCTCGCCCGGCGCCAGTTCGAGGTCGAGACCGTCGAGCACGGGCCGGCCGGGCTCGAAACCGAACGTCACCGCGTCGAGGACCAGCCCCAGCGGCCCGTCCGGCAGCGGCACCGGATGCGGCGGGTCGGCGACGTCGGGCTCGGTGTCGATCACCTCGTACACCCGCTCGACCGCGGCGCGGGAGAGCTGCGCCATGATCACCACCGAGAACAGCGTGCGCGTCGTCGCGGTCATCGTCGCCAGGTAGGCGGCGAACGCGAGGAACGTGCCGACGGTGACGGTGCCCTGCAGGGCCAGCCAGCCGCCGAGCGCGATCACGGCGACGAGCCCGAGTTGCGGGATGGCCCCCATCGGGGCGGCGAACGTGGCGTTGATCCGGGCGGCGCGCATGCGCTCGGCATAGAGGGCACGGCCGTGCTGTTCGAGCTGGTCCACGGCGCGGGCCTCCTGCCCGAACCCCTTGACCACCCGCACCCCGGTGACGGTCTCCTCCACGTGCTGGGCCAGGTCGGCCGCGCGTTGCTGCGCCGACCACGTCGCCGCGAACAGCTTGGGCCGGACGACGGCGACCACCCCGGCGATCACCGGGACGGTGACGAGGGCGACGAGCGTCAGCAGCGGCGAGAGCACCGCCATGATCACCAGCGCCAGCGCGAACTGCAACAGCGCCCCGGCCGACATGGGGACCATCGCGAGCAGGCCCTGGACGAGTTGCAGGTCGGTGATCGACCGCGACACCACCTGCCCGGTGCGGATCTGGTCCTGGCCGCGCCCGTCGAGCCGTTGCAGCGAGGCGAGCAACCCGAGCCGCAGGTCGTGCTGCACGTCCAGCGAGAGCCGGCCGGCGAGCATCCGCCGGCCGTACTGACACCCGAACCGCACCAGCGCGCCCACCGCGATCGCCGCCGCCGCCAGCCCGATCAGCTGCAGGTCATGGCCGTCGGGGTGGGTGGCGCTGTCAAGCGCCAGCTTGGTCAGCAACGGGAACGTGATGTCGATCAGTGCGGCGACGACGGTGACGGTCAGCGCGCCGAGCGCGACGCGGCGATGCTGCCAGGCCTCCGCGCCCAGCCGACGGATCCAACCGGGGGAACGCGCGTCGTGTGCCATCGTCTTCCGACATTAGCGCCGGCCGGGGACACGGGAGGATTCTGCGAGAACCGCCGTCGGACTCAGACGATGTCGCGGGTCCGGGTGCGCCACCAGCCGAGGCCGCAGATGAGCGCGGTCCAGCCGAGCAGCCCCAGCGGCGCCGCCGGCCACGTCACGGCCGGGTCGACCTCCTCGGGCAGGTCGATGACGGTGAAGACCGTGTACCAGGTGAGCTGCCCGGGCAGCAGCCGGGCGAGTGCGCCCGCCCCGAGGCCGTCGAGGATCAGCGAGACGATCAGCTCCCCGAACGGGATCCAGGCGGTGATCGCCAGGACGCTGCCGGCCGTCGACCCGGTGAGCAGGCCGAGCCCGGCGCCCATGAGGGCCCACAGCATCGCGGCGAACAGACCGGCGCCGAGGACCGCGGCGACACTGCCCGCACCCGAGCCGTCGCCGGCGAGACCGCCGCCGAACATCAGGATGGTCAGCATCGACACGGCCTCGACCACCACGCAGTACAGCAGCCCGAACGCGACCGCCGTCGTCAGCTTGGCGGCGATCACCCCGTCGCGGCCGCGGGTGGTCAGGAAACTGGTGACGATGGTGCGGTGCTGGAACTCGCTGCCCGTGTTGACCACCCCGAACAGCGCTGCGAACAGGAACACCAGCGCGAGCGCGACGGTCACCCCGATCGCGGCGGCGGCGGTCTCGGCGAAGCTCTCGCCGACGAGGCTCTCGAGCGTGCCGAGGATCGGCAGGGTCAGAGCACCGGAGAACAGGCCCACCACCACCGGGGCGATGCCGAGGATCCACCAGTAGCGCAGGCCCAGGACCTTGCGGAACTCGGCCGTCAGCAATGCGGTCATCGGGGTCCTTCCCAGCCGGTCGGCGGATGCGGTTGCCCGGGCGGGAACGGCCCGGGCGGCGGGAACTGTCCCGGGTACGGCGGCTGCTGCGGGGGCGTCGGCCCCTGCATGCCCCACCCCGGCGCGGCCCCCACGTACTGCCCGGCCGTCATCGCCAGGAACACCTGTTCGAGGTCGGCGTGCTCGACGCTCGTCCCGAACACGGTCACGCCGTGCCCGGCGGCGAGCGCCGCGACGCGCTCGGGCTCCACCCCGACGATCGCGAGCCGGCCGTCCGGCTGCACCTGCGCGTCGGTGTGGCCCGCCGCGGCCAGCGCCGTCGCCAGGCGGGCCGGGTCGGAGGCGGCGACGAGGACCCGCGCGCGGTGCGCGTGCCGCAGGTCCGCCGTCGTGCCCTGGTGCACGAGCATGCCGCGGCTGATGATCACCAGATGGTCGGCCGTCTGCTCGACCTCCCGCAGGATGTGGCTCGAGATCAGCACGGTGCCCCCGGAACGCGCGTAGCCGAGCAGGAAGTCGCGCAGCCAGGCCATGCCTTCGGGGTCCAGGCCGTTCGCCGGTTCGTCGAGCACGAGGTAGCGCGGTTCGCCGAGCAGCGCGGTGGCCAGGGCCAGCCGCTGCCGCATGCCGAGGGAGAACTCGCCGATCCGCCGTCGGGCGGCCGCGCCGAGCCCGACCAGATCGAGAACGCGCCGCACCCGGGTCGCCGGCACGCCGATCGCGGCGGCGTACACCTCGAGATGGGTTCTGGCGGTGTGCTTGGGATGGAAGCTCTGCGCGTCCAGCACCGCACCGACCACTCGCGCCGGCTGCGGCAGCGAGGTGAAGGGCATCCCGTCGACGAGCGCGACACCGGCCGTCGGGCGCACCAGGCCGAGCAGCATCCGCAGGGTCGTCGTCTTCCCGGAGCCGTTCGGTCCGAGGAATCCCGTGATCGATCCCGGCGGGACGGAGAACGACAGGTCCGACACCGCCGGCACGTTGCGAAAGGTCTTGCTCAGCCCCTGCACGGCGATGCCCGGCGGCGGCGCGGCCGCGTTCGCGTACCCGGCGCCGGCGACCGGCCCCGTCGGGAACGGCGCTGTCATCGATACCCTCCCTGGTGTGGGCCCCTGCTCGGACCCCGCGAGCCTACGTGCCCGGCGCGGCGGACCGGGAGAAGGACCGGTCGAGGAACGGAAGCACCACTTCGAGGAATTCGCTCGGGGCGTCGAGCTGCGGGCAGTGCCCGGCGTCCGGAATGATCGCGACCCGTCGCCGGGCCCCGGTGTTCACCCGGCCCGCGGCGCGCGCCGGGGTGATCAGATCCCGCTCGCCCCACACGAGCAGCGCCGGCACGGTCAGGGAGTTCACCATCTCGGGAATCGGCAGCCGGCCCAGTTCGGGGATCACGGCCCGGCCGACGGCCAGCATGGTCTCGATGCTGCGCCGCGTCGCGTAGTTCGCCGCGAACGCGGTGCGCGTGTCGACGCCCAGGCGGTCCGGGCGGTGCAGCGCCGCGCGGGTGTAGAGGGCGGCGACGGCGAACTGCACGAGCGCCGGCGGCACGGGCCGGGACAGCGCGCGCGACACCATGTCCAACGGCAGCCGCGCTCCGCCCAGCCAGCTACGCGGTATGCCGGCCATCCCCGGCATGTCGGCGAGTACGACGCCGTCCACCCGGCGCGGGTACGTCGACGCGAACGCCAGCGACGTCACCGCTCCCAGCGAATTGCCGATCAGCGCAACCGGATCCCGGCAGTCGGCGATCACGTCGGCGACGGTGTCGACGTAGTGGTCCAGTACCGGCGCCCGCCAGTGCCCGGCGCTCCGGCCGAACCCCGGCAGGTCGACGGTCAGGACCCGGTGGCGCTCGGCCAGGGCCGGGGCCACCTTGCACCAGGTGCCCCCGTGGTCGGAGTATCCGTGCAGGAGGACCAGGGTGCGCGGGCCGGATCCGCTCTCGCGCACGAACACCTTGCCCGCGGACATCTCACCAGCCGGTCAGGGGAGAGGACAGCGCCTGCCAGTTCGGATCGCCGTCCGGCCCGGTGGCCGGTCCGGCGAGCGGCGGACGCTTCGCCGGCCACTGCGCCGGCGGCGGGCCGAACGCATCGCGCGCGTTCGCGATGACGCGCTTGCCCAGCGCGCGGTTGCCCACGCCGCCGATCGCGGCACCGATCCCGGCCGGCACCAGCTTGCCGAACACGAGGGCGCTGCGCTTGGCGAGGTACTTGCGGACGAACGTCCGCGCGAGCGACTTGTTCACGGACCTCAGCTGGGCGCCGGGGATCTTGCCGGTGATCGCCGACGTCCACGTCTTCGCGGTCGTGCCCGTGGCCCGCTCGACGATCTCCATGCCTGCCTCGCCCAGCGCCACGGCGAGCACGAGGGCGCGGCGCTGCTCGTGCTCGTGCGGTTCGATCCCGTGCACCGACGCCACCGCAAGCGTCAGCAGCGCGGCGGCCTCGAGGAAGAACGCGGTTTCGGCGCCGACCGCGGCGATCGATGCGAGCGTGCCGAGGCCGGGAACGGTCGCGGCGGCGCCCGCCGCCGTGCCGCTGCCGGTGACTCCGTTGAGGAAGATCTTCTCCAGCCGCCCGATGATCTGCTCCGGAGTCTCGCCGGGATGGGCGCGCCGCGTCAGTTCGACGTAGCGCGCCACCGCGGGCGCCTGCAGCCTGCTGCCGTTGTCCAGGAGCGTGACGAGATACTTCTCCACGCGTCCCACCCTGTCGGTCATCGTTCCGTCCTCGATCCTCCCGGCCCTCCCGGGCCTGCATGCGCCGCCGTGAGTCCACGGCTGCTCACCCCGTGTACCCCATGGGCGTGTCCTCTATCCCTGTTTACCCTGGGACCGTGACCGGCATCTCGGACGGTGCTCGGCGGCGGCCCGCCCCGTCGCTGCGTCCCTACGTGCGCGGTTACGACGGGTACCGGCTGACGGGATTCGCACCCGGCACCCACCTCGGCCTGCCGTCCCCGGACCTGACCGTCGTGCTCACGATCGGCGCTCCGCTCGAACTCGCGCGGGCCGCCGCACCGGGCCAGGGGCCCGGCCGGTTCGGTGCGCTCGCGAGCGGGCTGGCCACGACCGCCGTCACCATCGCCCACGACGGCAACCAGCACGGCATCCAGCTCGCACTCACCCCGGCGGGAGCCCGGGAGCTGCTGGGCGTGCCCGCCGGTGCGCTCGGCGCCTGGGTCGTCGACCTCGAGGAGGTGCTCGGCGCCGCCGCCCGCGAGCTCGGCGAACGGATCGCCGCCACCGCGGGGTGGGAGAGCCGGTTCCGGGTCCTCGACGAGGTGCTCGGCCGGCGGCTCGCCGCCGAGCGCGGCGAGATCGACCCACACCTGCGCCACGCGTGGCGCAGGCTGCAGGACCCGCGTTCGCCCGGGCCGCGGATCACCGATCTGGCCGACGAGATCGGCTGGAGCCGAAGGCATCTGACGTCGCTATTCACCGCCGAGTTCGGGGTCGGGCCCAAGGAGGCGGCACGGGTGATCCGGTTCGACCGGTCCCGTCGGCTGCTGCGCAGCCCCGGGCCGCACGTGCTCGCCGACGTGGCCGCCCGGTGCGGGTTCTACGACCAGGCCCACCTCGCGCGGGAATGGCGCGAGATCGCCGGGGTCCCGCCGTCGCGCTGGCTGCGCGACGAGCAGTTCCCAATCGTCCAAGACGGCGACCCGGCCGTCGACGAACACTGGCAGACATGACCACGACAGCACTCACCACAACCGTGTGGCCCTGCCTCTCCTACACCGATGCCCGGGCGGCGATCCGCTTCCTCGTCGACGCGTTCGGTTTCACCGAGAACGCCGTCTACGGCGACGGCGAGCGCGTCGACCACGCCGAGCTGAGATGGCCGCACGGCGGCGGCGTCATGCTCGGCTCGGCCGGTCGGGGCGGCCCGATCGAGACGCCCGCCGACGCCGGCTGCATCTACCTCGTCGCCCCCGATGCCACCGCCGTCGACGCGCTGCACGAACGCGCCGTGGCCGCCGGCGCCACGGTCGTCGTCGCCCTGCACGACACCGACTACGGCTCGCACGACTTCACGTGCCGGGACCCGCAGGGGGTGTACTGGAGCTTCGGAACCTATCCGGGCGCGTGAGTCACGCGCCGTGAGCGGCCGGCACCGCCTCCTGCGCCCGCGGCGGGGGCGGTGGTGTGCCGTCACCGAACGGCTTGCCGCCCAGCTCTTCCCGGCCGTGCGGCGTCAGCCATCCCCTCGGGTCGGGGCCCTTCGGCACGATCTGCGTCGGATTGATGTCGGCGTGCACGATGTAGTAGTGCTCCTTGATCTGCACGAAGTCGATCGTGTCGCCGAAGCCCGGCGTCTGGAACAGGTCCCGGGCGTACCCCCACAGCGCGGGCATCGACGAGAGCAGACCCCGGTTGCACTTGAAGTGCCCGTGGTAGACGGCGTCGAAGCGGGCCAGCGTGGTGAACAGCCGCACATCCGCCTCGGTGATCGTCTCGCCCACCAGGTACCGGCGGGAGCTCAGCCGTTCCTCGAGCCAGTCCAGCCGCGCGAACAGCCGGTCGAACGCGCGGTCGTACGCGCGCTGCGACCCGGCGAACCCGCACCGGTACACGCCGTTGTTGACGTCCTGGTAGACGAGCTGGGCCACCTCGTCGATCTCGTCGCGCAACGGCTCCGGGTAGAGGTCGGGGGCGCCGTCGCGGTGCAGCGCCGTCCACTCCGTGGAGAAGTCCAGGGTGATCTGCGCGTAATCGTTGGTGACCACCCGGCCGGTGGGCACGTCCACGACGGCCGGGACCGTGATGCCCCGTGGGTACTCGGGGTCCCGGGCGAAGTACGCGTCCTGCAACCGCGGGATCTGCAGCACCGGATCCATCCCGCCCGGGTCGAGATCGAAGGTCCAGCTGCGCTCGTCGTGCGTGGGCCCGCACAACCCCAGCGACAGCGCGTCCTCGAGCCCCAGCAGCCGGCGCACGATGAGCGTGCGATTCGCCCACGGGCAGGCGCGAGCGGCGATCAGCCGGTACCGGCCCGCCTCCACCGGATACCCGTCGCGCCCGTCGGCGGTGATGCGCGTGGTGATGTAGTGCGTGTCGCGGCTGTACTCGGCGCCGGGCGTGACATACCCGTCACTGTCGCCTCCGGAGTGCTCGTTCACAGGGCTCCCTTCGCTCGGTGCGGCCCGTTCAGACGCTAGCCGGTACGGCCACCGAGGTGTGGGTACCCAGTTCGGTATATCCCAGCACCGCGGCCAGGCCACGGCCCGCGGTGTTGTCGCGCCGGGCCCGCCACTGCGGGATCAGCCCGGCGTCGAGCGCGTCGTGTGTCGCGAGCGTCGCGACCGTCGCCGCCAGACCGATCCGGCGGTGCTCCGGCACGGTCAGTGCCGTCACGTCCGCCAGGATCGACTGCACCTCCCGGTACACCGCCCCCGACAGCGGCCGGTGGTCGTCGTCGAGCAGCACGAACGACGAGGCCTCCCCGTTCACATTCTCGAGTCCCGCCTCGGTCGCGTCGTCGGGTGGGCAGCGCCGCAACAGCTCCGCGAGATCGTCGACCTCGTGGGAGATCAGCGGATCGCGGACCCGCGTCGCGTCGACCCAGTCGGGGCAGTAGCTCAGCGCGTGGCTGCGCACCGCGCGGCCGCGGGTCAGGTCGAGCAACGCCGACGCGTCCAGCTCCGCATCGGGCACCGCCGCGACGGCCTCGACCGCCCAGCCCGGACCCACCACCGCGGTGGCCTCACCGAGGCGCAGCACCCGGACCAGCGCGGACGCGTCGTCCACCCGCGTCACCCGTCCCGGGGCGGCGAGTGCTCCGTCGTCGAGCCCGAGTTCGCGGCACCAGGCCAGCCGCACGATGTCCAGGAGATGTCCGTCCACGGCGCTACCGTAGACGCCTACGAGCGGAGGACGTGCGGGTGGAGACCGAGACAAATCCGTGGCCGGCGCTGTGGGCGCTGTGCCTCGGGTTCTTCATGATCCTGGTGGACAGCACCATCGTGGCGGTCGCCAACCCGGCGATCATGCGGGCGCTGGACACCGACATCAACAACGTCGTGTGGGTCACCAGCGCCTACCTGCTGGCGTACGCGGTGCCGCTGCTGGTCACCGGCCGCCTCGGCGACCGGTTCGGCCCGAAGCGCGTCTACCTCGCGGGCCTGGTGCTGTTCACCGCCGCGTCGCTGTGGTGCGGGTTGTCCGGCACCGTCGCCGCCCTCGTCGTCGCCCGGGTCTTCCAGGGCCTCGGCGCGGCCCTGATGACCCCGCAGACGATGGCGATCATCACCCGCACCTTCCCGCCCGACCGGCGAGGCACCGCGATGGGCCTGTGGGGCGCGGTGGCGGGGGTTGCGACCCTCGTGGGCCCGCTGGCCGGCGGTGTCCTCGTCGACAGCCTCGGCTGGGAATGGATCTTCTTCGTGAACGTGCCGGTCGGGATCGTCGGTTTCGTCCTCGCGGCGCGGCTGGTCCCGGCGCTGCCCACCCATCCGCACCGGTTCGACCTCCTCGGAGTGCTGCTCAGCGGCGCGGGCATGTTCTGTCTCGTGTTCGGTATCCAGGAGGGCAACTCCTACGACTGGTCCACTCCCGTGTGGGTGCTGATCGCCGCCGGGGTGGCGCTGCTGGCGGTGTTCGTGTGGTACCAGTCCCGGGGGCGCGGGGAGCCGCTCGTTCCGCTCGGCCTGTTCCGCGACCGCAACTTCTCGCTGGCCAACATCGGCATCGCCACGATGGGCTTCTCGGTCACCGCGATGGTGCTGCCGCTGATGTTCTACGCCCAGGGCGTGCGCGGCTGGACACCCACGGAGTCGGCGTTGCTGATGGCCCCGATGGCGGTCCTCACCGGCGTGCTCGCCCCGATGGTCGGGCGGCTCGTGGACCGGACCCATCCGCGCTACATCGCCGGCACCGGATTCGCGCTGCTCGCCGTGTCGCTGGCGTGGCTGGCCGCGGTGATGACGCCCGACTCCCCGGTGTGGCAGCTGCTGCTGCCGATCGCCCTAATGGGCGCCGCGATGGCCGGCATCTGGTCGCCGCTGGCCGCCACCGCGACGCACGACCTGCCGCCGCATCAGGCGGGGGCCGGGTCGGGTGTCTACAACACCACCCGGCAGGTCGGTGCCGTCCTGGGCAGCGCCGCCGTGGGTGCGCTCATCACGTCCCGCCTCGCCGTGCACGGGTTGGCCGGCGGCGGTGCCGGCGAGGGCGGGACGACGGCCCTGCCCGAGCCGGTGCGCGCGCCGTTCGCCGCCGCCATGGCCGAGTCGACGCTGCTGCCTGCCGCGGTCCTGCTCGTCGGCTTCGCCGCGGCGCTGTTCTTCGCGCGGCCCGTGCGCACCGAGCCGGCGCCGAGACCACCCCTCGAGGAGCGCCGCACGCTCGCCTAGTGTGGCGCGCATGACGCAGACCACACATCCCACCCGCCTCGAGCGCCACACCACCGCGGCCGGTGCCGAGGTCGCCGTGCTCACCGTCGCGCACGGCACGCTGAACCTGTTCGACCGGGCCCTGTTCGACGCCGTGATCGCCGACATCACCGCGCTCGTGGCCGCGCCGCCGCGCGCGGTACTGATCCGCGCGGAAGGCAAGGTCGTCTCCGGCGGGGTGGACGTCCACCTGTTCGACGGCCTCGACGCCGGGCAGGGCGCGCAGCTGTGGCAGGACCTGTTCGCGCAGATCATCCACCCGCTCGAGGCCCTGCCGTGTCCCGTGGTGTTCGCCGCGCACGGGCTCACCCTCACCGCGGCGTTCGAGATCTCCCTCGCCTGCGACATCGTCCTCGCGGCGCCGGGCGCGAAGTTCGGGCTGGTGGAAACCGTCGTCGGTCTGACCCCGTCGATGGGCGGGCCGCAGCGGCTGGCCGAGCGTGCCGGCTCCGGCCGCGCCCGCGAGCTGGTGATGACCGGCGACCTCTACGACGCCGAGACGCTGCGGTCGTGGGGCGTGGTCAACGCGGTTCACGAGGACGTGGACTCCGCCGCACGCGCCCTGGCGGACCGGCTCGCCGACGGCCCCACCCGCGCCCACGACGCCACCAAGCAGATCATCGGCGCGTGGCGGTCCGGTGGCGTCGCGCACGCCGACTCGGAGACCCCGGACGTCTCCGGCGCGCTGTTCGGCACCGACGACCTGAAGGGTGCCGTGCGCAGTTTCCTCACCGTCGGCCCGGGGAAGGCGTCGTACACCGGAAGGTGAGCCGATCCCGCCCCCAACTGTGACCCGCGCCATATAGTGCAGGCACACGACGAGGCGGAGGTGACGATGTCGGTGGCGGTGGTCCGGGTTTCGTGCGCAGCGGGGTGGTTCCGCGACGAGCGTGTCAGTCGCCGACTGGACGGTGTCCTGCGGTACGAGGACCTCGAGCCGTGCCTGGCCGAGCTGCTCGACCGCAGCGCGCTGCGGCACTCCGCCCGCGTCGCCGCCGTCGACCGGGCCGGCAACGCCCTCACCTACGGGCAGATGTGGTCGTCGGCGGCCCGCGTGGCCGGCGGCCTGCTCGATCAGGGCGTGGGCCCGGCCGACCGGGTGGTCGTCCACTACCCGAACGGATTCCGCTGGCTGTACGCGTTTCTCGGGGTGGTCCTCGCCGGTGGGGTGCCGGTGCTGCCGGATCCGACGTGCAGCGATCCGGAACTCGGGTGGATCGCCGAGGACAGCGGCGCCGTCCTGACCCTCGACGGAGAGCTGCCCGACGGAGTGGCGTTCCTGGACGAGGGCGCCGCGCCGGACGAGCTCGCGGTGCTGTACTACGTGCGCAAACGCGGCGGGGGACTGCACGGGGTGGAGCTGACCAACGAGAACATTCTCTCCACGATCGAGGCCGTGGTGCACGCGATGGACCTGACCGCGGAGGGGGCGCGCACGGTGCTCACCGCACCGCTGTCCACGGCGGCGGGCAGCGCCGTGCAGCTGTTGCCCACCCTGGCGGCCGGCGGCACCGTCGTCGCCGCCGGGGCCCGGGGGGTGCGGGTGCCGTGGCGGCACCTGCGCGCGTCGTTCCCCGCGGCGAGGTGCGTACGCGGCTGGGGGGTGGCCGAGACCGGCGGCATCGGGCTGCTGCTGCCCACCGACCAGCGGGCCGCGCACCCGCGCAGCGTCGGAGTTCCGTTCGGCGGCATGGAGGTCGCGCTCCTCGGCCCGGCCGCCGATCAAGGCGTCGGCGAACTGCTGTGCCGCGGTCCCAGCGTCGCGCGCCGCTACTGGAACGACCCGGAATCGACCGCCGAGACCTTCGACGACGGCTGGTTCCACACCGGCGACCAGGTGCACATCGACGGGGACGGCTTCGTCACGCCCGTCGCCGTCCGCGTGTCGTGACACGGCGGTGGGGCCGGTCCGCCGCCGTCGGGTTCGGTTGCGGTATAAGCGAATGGACCGCGGCCCGCGCGGTCGGCAACCGAATCCTGTGAAAGGTGTGCGCGCATGTCCGACGAGGTCCTGCTCGAGCGTCGCGGTCGAATCCTGGTGATCACCATCAACCGGCCCGAGGCCCGCAATGCCGTCAACGCGGCCGTCAGCCACGCCCTCGCCGCCGCCGTCGACGAACTCGACGCCGATCCCGACCTGTCCGTGGGCGTGCTCACCGGTGCGGGTGGCAACTTCTGTGCCGGCATGGATCTCAAGGCGTTCGTCGCCGGGGAGAACGTCGCGGTGCCGGGCAAGGGCCTCGGCTTCACCGAGGCGCCGCCGCGCAAACCGATCATCGCCGCCGTCGAGGGCTTCGCGCTGGCCGGCGGCACCGAACTCGTCCTCGCCACGGATCTCGTGGTCGCCGCCGCGGACGCCAGGTTCGGCATCCCGGAGGTCAAGCGCGGACTCGTCGCCGCGGGCGGCGGCCTGCTGCGCCTGCCCACCCGGATTCCGTACCAGAAGGCGATGGAACTGGCGCTCACCGGCGACGCGTTCACCGCGGAGGAGGCCCACGGCTACGGCTTCGTCAACGTTCTCACCGAGCCGGGCGGCGCGCTGGAGGGCGCCCTGGCCCTCGCCGAACGGATCACGGCCAACGGCCCGCTCGCCGTGGCGGCCACCAAGGAGGTCATCGCCAAGGCCGCCGACTGGCCGGCGGACGAGGCCTTCGACAGGCAGCGCGAGATCGTCGGCCCGGTGTTCGTGTCCGAGGACGCCCGCGAGGGCGCGACGGCGTTCGCGGAGAAGCGTTCCCCGGTCTGGAAGGGCCGTTGACGACCCGCGTCCCTTCCGCGCGGCCGCGGAAGGGACGCGTCGACGAAGGAGGATCGTGCTCGCCGAACTGCACGTCCACATCGAGGGCACCCTCGAACCGGAACTGATCTTCGCTCTCGCCGAGCGCAACCGCGTCGCGCTCCCGCACGCCGACCTCGCCGAACTGCGCAGCCGGTACGAGTTCACCGATCTGCAGTCCTTCCTCGACCTGTACTACGCGAACATGCAGGTGCTGCGGACGGCCGAGGACTTCGCCGATCTCGCGCGGGCGTACCTGCGCCGGGCGGCGCAGGCCGGCGTGACGCGGGCCGAGTTCTTCTTCGACCCCCAGGCGCACACGAGCCGCGGCGTGCCGCTGACGGAGGTGGTCGAGGGCCTCGCGGACGCCGTCGCGGCGGGCCGGCGAGAATTCGGCGTCGATGCGGCGATGATCGCCTCAGTCGTGCGGGACCGGCCCGTGCACGAGGCCGAGGAGGTGTTCGGGGAACTGCTGCGCCTGTCGGCTCCGATCATCGGGCTGGGCCTGGACTCTGCGGAGGTGGGCTATCCGCCGTCGCTGTTCGAGGACGTGTTCGCCCGCGCCCGCGCCGAGGGCCTGCACACGGTCGCCCACGCGGGTGAGGAAGGCCCGCCCGAATATGTGTGGCAGGCACTGGATCTGCTCGGGGCCGAACGCATCGACCACGGCATCCGCTCCCTCGAGGACCCCCTCCTCGTCACGCGCCTGGTGGACGAGCAGATTCCGCTCACGGTCTGTCCGCTGTCCAACGTCCGTTTGCGCGTGGTGGATTCGCTCGAGCGGCATCCGCTGCCGCGCATGCTCGAGGCGGGTCTGCTGGTGACCGTCAACTCCGACGATCCGGCGTACTTCGGCGGGTACGTCGACGACACGTTCGCGGCGCTGCGCGATCGGCTCGGGCTCACGTCCGATCAGCGGGAGACGTTGGCGCGCAATTCGATCGCGGCGTCCTTCGGCTAGCCCGCGGTCTACGGGCCGAGCCCGCGGTCTACGGGCCGAGCACGCGGTCCAGGTACGGGTTGGCGAAGGTGCGCTGCGGGTCGACGCGGTCGCGGACGGCGAGGAAGTCGTCGAATCGCGGATACGTCGCGCGCAGGTCGGCCGCGGTGCGGCCGTGCATCTTGCCCCAGTGCGGCCGTCCGTCCACGGCGCGGGCGATCGCCTCGACCGCATCGAAGTACGCCCGGTGCTCGCGCCGGTGGTACTGGTGCACGGCGAGGTACGCGCTGTCGCGGCCGTGGGCCGTCGACAGCCACACGTCGTCGGCGGCGGCGAAGCGTACCTCGACGGGAAAAGCGACACGGAAGTCGTTGCGGGAGAGCCACGCATCGATCTCGGTGAGCACGTCGGTCACCGAGTCGGCGGGTACGGCGTACTCCATCTCCCGGAACCGGACCCGGCGCGGGGAGGCGAAGACGCGATAGCTGCGGTCGACGAACTCCCGCGGCGACAGCGTCCGGGCGGCGAACTCGTTGAGCCGCGGGATGATCGCGGGGGCACGGGTCGCGACGCGCTGGACGACCTCGAACATGCCGTTGGCGAGCACCTCGTCGTCGACGAAACCGCGCACCCGGCCCACCGGGGCGCCGGGCGCGTCGGCGGGCAGCCGGGTGTTGCGCTTGGTGAGCACCCGGTCGGTGTGCGGGAACCAGTAGAACTCGAAGTGGTCGACGGCGAGCCGGTCGCGCTCGAGCACGGCGAGGGTGTCGTCCAGCGTGCCGGGCGCCTCCGCGGCGTGCAGCGCGAAGGCGGGCACGCACTCGAGGGTGATCGTGGCGAGGACGCCGACGGCGCCGAGGCCGAGCCGGGCGGCCTCGAAGAGTTCCGCGTGGTCGTCGGGGGAGCAGTGCACGACGGAACCGTCCGCGAGCACCACGGTGGCGGCGCGGGCGACGGTGGCGAGGCCCCCGAATCGCGCGCCGGTGCCGTGGGTGCCGGTGGACATCGCGCCGGCGAGCGACTGCACGTCGATGTCCCCGAGGTTGGGCACGGCCAGACCGTGATCCCACAGGAGCCGGTTGAGGTCCCGCAGCCGGGTGCCGGCCCGCACGGTGACGAGCGCACCGGCGGAGGTGGGCCGGACGTCCTCGATGCCGGTGAACCGGTCGAGGGAGACGAGCACGCCGTCGGTGACGGCGACGCCGCTGAACGAGTGTCCCGCCCCGACCGCCTTGACGCGCAGGCCCCGCTCGGATGCGCGTGCGACGACGGCGGCGATCTCGTCCAGGGATTCCGGAGTCTCGTACGCGCGCGGCGTCGCGGATTCGGTGCGTGCCCAGTTGCGCCAGGTGGCTGCGGGACGGTCGGTGGCCATGGCGCAATCATCGACTTGGACGGCCGTCCAGGTCAATAGGCGCCGACGGATCCGGACCGGGTTCTACGATCGGAGGCATGCTGAACCGGTTGCCGGCGGACCAACGTCGAGCCCAACTCGTCGAATCCGCCCTCGCGCTGGCCGAGGGCGGCGGTCTCGGGGCCGTCACCGTGCGGGCCGTCGCCGAGCACGCCGGCGTATCGCTCGGGGTGGTGCACTACTGCTTCGAGAGCAAGGAAGCCCTCGTCGCCGCGATGGGGGAGACGCTGGTGCTCCAGCTCAGCCAGGCGTTGCGCACCGCCTTCACCCTCCCGCAGGACGGGCCCGACCCGCAGGGCCCGCGCGGGCTGCGGCAGCTGCTCTACGTCGGGATCAACGGGATGTGGCCGACGATCGAGGCGACCGCCGACCGTCAGCTGCTCACCTACGAGATCACCACCTATTCGCTGCGCCACCGCGCTGCCGGCGAGCCGCTCGGCGGCAACATCGCCACCGAGCAGTACCGCATCATGGATGTCGAGGCCCGGGCCTTCCTCGAGGAATGCGCCGCCCGCACCGGCACCGAATGGGTCGAGCCGGTCTCGACCGTCGCCCGCCTGGCGCTGGCCATGCTCGACGGCCTGGTCCTGCGGTGGCTGGTGGATCGTGACAGCGACGCCATCGTCACCGAACTCGACGACATCGCCGCGATCGTCGCCGGCCGGGCCGTGGAAACGACCTGAACCTGGACACAGGTCCAACTCGGTGCTTGACTGGCCGCGACGACCCGACCTGCCGTGGATTGGACCCCCGCCGTGACCCACCCCCTCGACCGGCTCCACGACGCGACGGCCGACCTGGACCCGCCCCTCGCGGCCGTCGACCTCCCCACACTCCGACGCAACGCCGCCGACCTCGTCCGTCGCGCCGGGGGCACACCCGTGCGGGTGGCGAGCAAGTCCGTCCGGTGCCGCGCGGTCCTCGAGGAGGTGCTCGGCACCGGCCTCACCGCCACGGGCGGTTTCCGCGGGATCATGGCGTACTCGCTGCGCGAAGCGCTCTGGCTGGTCGAGCGCGGCGCCCGCGACGTGCTTCTCGGATACCCGACCGTCGACCGTGCCGCGCTCGCCGCACTCGCCGGCCGGCCGCACGCCCTCGACGCCGTCACCCTCATGGTCGACTCCGCCGCCCAGCTCGGCATTGTCCGCGACGCCCTCGGCACCGCCCGCGTGCGGCCCCGCGTGTGCCTCGACGTGGATGCGTCGCTGCGGCTCGGGCCGGTGCACCTCGGCGTGCGGCGCTCGCCGCTGCGCACGCCCGACGAGGTGGCGCAGCTCGCCCGCTGCGCCACGACCGCCGGCTTCGCCGTCGTCGGAGTGATGTTCTACGAGGCGCAGATCGCCGGCCTGCCCGACACTTCGCTCGCGGTCCGCCTGATCAAGCGCCGGTCGGCCGCCGAGCTGGCCACCCGTCGCAGCGCCGTCGTCGGGGCCGTCCGTGCCGTCGTCGGCGACCTCGAGATCGTCAACAGCGGCGGCACGGGCTCGCTCGAGATCAGTTCCGCGGACCCGGTCGTCACCGAGGTCACCGCCGGCTCCGGCCTGTACGTGCCCACGTTGTTCGACCGATACCGGGCCTTCACGCCGCGGCCCGCGCTGTACTTCGCGCTGCCCACGGTGCGCAGGCCCAGCCCCACCATCGCCACGCTCTTCGGCGGCGGTTACATCGCCTCCGGCCCGACGGGTCCGTCCCGGGTACCGCGGCCGGTGCGGCCCGCCGGACTGCGGCTGCTGCGCGCCGAGGGTGCCGGCGAGGTGCAGACCCCGGTCACCGGCCGCGCCGCCGCAGACCTGCCCGTCGGCGGCCGCGTGTGGCTGCGGCATGCCAAGGCGGGGGAGCTGTGCGAGCGGTTCGCGCAACTGCATCTCGTCGACGCCGGCGGCACCCGCACCACCGTCCCCACCTATCGCGGCGAGGGGCACTGCTGGTGAACTACGCCGGTGCCGCGCTGTTGCACAACGCCTTCCAGTCCTGCTCCGTGCGATCGGCGTAGGCGGCGGACCACCGCGCCACCGCCTCGTCGAACACCGTCCCGCGGCCGAGGTACCCGGCGACGAACGCGCCGTCCGGGCTCTGGCTGTGGGCGCGGGCGAGCAGCGCTCCGCACAGCCGGCCGTACCGCTCCGACTGTGCGGGACTGAGCCGTTCCCACTGCACCGATCCCTTCATGTCCCGGAACTGACGCACATAGAAGTCCCGGCGCACGCCGTCGGGGCCGGGGACGCCGGTGATCCAGCCGAGGAGCGGATCCGAGTGGGCCTGCAGGATCCGCTGCGCCCCCACGACGCGGGCGCCCTGGCCGTGCGCGATGAGGTCGGCCTCGACCCGGTGCGGGGTCTCCCGGATCCCGCCGTGCGTCTCCAGCACCGACCGTCCGGCCTCCTTGACCTGGAGAAACAGCGGCTCGTCGGCCGGGCCGAGCAGCAGGGCGAGGAAGCACCGGGTGCCCACGCTGCCCACCCCCACGATCCGCATCGCGAAATCCACGACGCGGTACTGGGAAAGCAGCAGCTGGGCATCCGCCCGTACCGTCGCGCGGTAGGACGCGACGATCCGCTCGATGGCGTCGAGTGACCCGATGTCGAGGTGGCGGACGATCGGGGGCTGGTCGACGATGCGCGGAACGCCGTCGGCCGTGGTGACCGTCAGTTTCCTCAGGACCTGTTCCGATGTGCGGCTGCGGGCCTTCTGCACGACGGCTCGTATCCCCTCCGGATTCCGCGACGCCTGCTCGATCTCTTCCGCGTCGACCTGGAAGTAGAACCGCTCGGTGGCCGTCAGTCCGGACAGGAACCGGATGGTCTCGCGGTACGAGCGCACCGTCGCGAGGGTCGCGTCCCGGCACTGCTGCTCGGTGCAGCCGGTGTGACGGCCGGCCAGCCATACCGAGGCGGCCAGCCGCTTGACGTCCCATTCCCACGGCGCCGGATACGCTTCGTCGAAGTCGTTGAGATCGAACAGGACCTGGCGCTCCGGCGAGGCGTACAGGCCGAAATTCGCCAGATGGGCGTCGCCCGAGGCCACCACGTGCGGTCCCGTCACCGGCTCGGTGGACAGGTCCGCCGCCATCGCGGCGGCGCTGCCGCGGTAGTAGGCGAACGGGGACTCCGTCATCCGCTCGTACCGGATCGGCACCAGTTCCGGCAGCCGGGTGCGGTTCTGCTGCTCGAAGATCGCCACGGGGTCGCGTTCGGGGCAACGGAATTCGCCGTGCGCACCGCGGGGCACACGGGCGCGGGCGGCGCGTCCCTCGGCCCGCGCCCGCTCGGCGGCGGTGGTGGGTGTCATCCAGCGATTGTGCACCGGCGCACAATGACCGCATGCCCTTTTTCGACGGCAGCACCGGCCGTATCCACTACCGACACTGGCCCGTCGACGGCGCGGCGGCCGCCGTCGTCTTCGCCCACGGGATGCGTCAGCACACCGGCCACTACCACCGCTTCGCGGCGGGCCTGGCGACGCACGGCATCGCGTTGTGGGGCATCGATCTAGCCGGGCACGGCCTGTCCGAGGGCAGCCCCGGTGAACCGGGCGTCCTCGACGACCTGGCTGCGGACCTGCTGCGCGTCGCCGAGGTGGCGGAGCGTGCCGAGCCGGGAATGCCGATGGTGGTGATGGGGCATTCGCTCGGCGCGGCGACCACCCTCACGCTGCTGCGCACCGACGCCGGCCGCTTCCGTGGCGCCGTGCTGTGCGGGACGCCGCGCTCGGCGGCCGTGCCCGCGACGGCCGAGATCCTCGCGGCGGCGCGCATACCGCTGCTCGCGGTGCACGGCGCCGACGACCGACTGGCCCCGATCGACCCCGTGCGGGCCTGGGCCCGGACGATCCCGGCCCTGGACCTGCGCGAGTACCCCGACGCGGGCCACGACCTGCTGCACGAACCGGTGCACCGCACGGTGACGCGCGACGTCGCCGAGTTCGTCCGGACCGTGACCGAAGTGCCGGCCCCCCAACAACAGTGAGCGAATGTATCCCTCACTCGATCAGAGGAGATGAAGGATACATTCGCTCACCATGGGCGTGGCCCTACGAGTAGATGGCCTCGATCGCCGTGCCGTGCGCCTCGTGGATGACGTTGCGCTTGAGCTTGAGCGTCGGGGTCAGCTCGCCGGTCTCGATGGTGAAGTCCACTTCGAGGATCCGGTACTTCTTGATCTGCTCGGGGTTGGAGACCTTCTTGTTGCCCTCGGCCACCGCGGCGTCGATCTCCGCGATCAGGTCGGGGTTCTTCAACAGCTCGGACACCGGGGCGTCGGCCGGGATGCCGTGGCGCTCCTTCCAGCCGGGCAGGGCCTCGGGGTCGAGGGTGACCAGCGCGCCGATGAACGGCTTCGCGTCGCCGACGACGATGACCTGGCTGATCAGCGGGTGCGCCCGCAGAGCGTCCTCGAGCACGGCCGGGGCGACGTTCTTGCCGCCGGCGGTGACGATGAGCTCCTTCTTGCGGCCGGTGATGTGGACGAATCCGTCCTCGTCGATCTTGCCGATGTCACCGGTGTGGAACCAGCCGTCGACGATCGATTCGGCGGTGGCCTTCTCGTTCTTCCAGTAGCCGCCGAACACCGCGGGGCCCTTGAGCAGCAGCTCGCCGTCCTCGGCGATCCGCGCGGCGTGCCCGTTGACCGGCCGGCCGACGCTGCCCACCCGCTGGTGCTCGGGGGTGTTGATGGTGACGCCACCGGTGGTCTCGGTCAGGCCGTAGCCCTCGAAGATCGGGATGCCGACGCCGCGGAAGAAGTGGCCCAGGCGCGCGCCGAGGGCGGCGCCGCCGGAAACCGCCTGCTCGCACTCGCCACCGAGGGCCGCGCGCAACTTGCTGTACACCAGCTTGTCGAACACCGCGTGCTTGATCTTCAGGCCCAGACCGGGCCGGCCCTTGTCCAGCGCCTCGCTGTACGCGATGGCGGTATCGGAGGCCTTCTCGAAGATCTTGCCCTTGCCGCCGTCGTACGCCTTCTGCTTGGCCGAGTTGTAGACCTTCTCGAACACGCGGGGCACCGACAGGATGAAGTTCGGCTTGAACTCGCCGAGCTGGTCGAGCAGCGTGGTCAGGTCGGAGGTGTGCGCGACGGTGACGCCGTGCTCGAACGCGCCGAACGAGATCTCGCGGGCGAACACGTGCGCGAGCGGCAGGAACAGCAGGGTCCGCTTGCCGCTCACCATGGAGTTCGGCAGGGCGAGCTTGACGGCCGCTGCCTCGGCCCACAGGTTGCTGTGGGTCAGCTGCACACCCTTGGGGCGCCCGGTGGTGCCCGAGGTGTAGATCAGGGTGGCGGGGGACTCGGCACGCACCTGGTGGCGCCGCTCCTCGAGTTGCTCGTCGGTGATCGCGGCGCCGCGCGCGATCAGTTCGTCGACAGCGCTCTTCGTTCCCGGTGCGCCCTCGATCTGCAGGACCTCGCGCAGGGCCGGCGCGGCCTCGGCCACAGCCGCGACCGTTCGCGCGTGGTCGTCGTTCTCGACGACCAGCAGTGAGGTTCCCGAGTCCTCGAGGATCCACTGGGCCTGGTCGGCCGAGGAGGTCTCGTAGATCGCGACGGTGCAGCCGCCGGCGGCCCAGATCGCGTAGTCGATGAGGACCCATTCGTAGCGGGTGCTCGACAGGATCGCGACCCGGTCGCCGAGTTCGATCCCGGAGGCCATCAGGCCCTTGGCCACCCCGCGGACCTGGGCGGCGAACTCGGCGGCGGTGACGCTGACCCACCGGCCGTCGATCCTGCGCTCGAACGGCACCCAGGTCGGCGACTCCTTCTCGTGCCGGAAGACGGCGTCCGCCATCGATGCGTCCTCGGGAATCGAGAACGACTGTGGCACGGCAAACTCTCTCACGGTGACCCCTCCATCAATTTTTCACTGGTGGATGTGCATTGCATCACACGAGGACGGAAAACGCAGCAGCGGGGGTGCCCGATTTGTAGCCTTTTCGCTCTGACCTGTGAAGATACCTGTTAATGACGGACACGGACAACTGCTGTCCGCGGGTGCGTGTTCAGGCGGGTTCGAGCAGGCGGGCGGCCTCGTCGTCGGAGAGCTGATGGAAGTCGTCGTATGCGGCGCCGACGCTGCCCAGGTCCGCGGGCGTGAACGGGCACACCACCTCGTCGGCCACCGCGCCCACGCGACGCGCCGCCTCCGGGGACGCCACGGGCACCGCCAGCACCACCCGTTCGGCACCGGACTCCCGAGCGGCCAGGCAGGCGACGGCGGCGGTCGCGCCGGTGGCCATGCCGTCGTCGACGAGGACGACCGTGCGTCCCGACAGCGACGTGCGCTCCTTGCCGCCGCGCAGCAGCCGGGCGCGACGGTCGAGTTCGGTGCGTTCACGGGCCTCGATCCGTTCGATCGAGTCCTCGGCCACCCGGCCGATGCGGATGACGTCCTCGTTGAGCACGCGGAAGCCGCCCTCGGCGATGGCGCCCATCGCGAGTTCCGGCTGCCACGGCACCCCCAGCTTGCGGACGACGAGCACGTCGAGCGGGGCGTCGAGGGCGCGAGCCACCTCGCGGGCGACGGGGATGCCGCCGCGTGGGAGGGCGAGGACCACGGGGTTCGCGTCGCGCAGGTGGGCGACCGAGCGGGCCAGCCGCCGCCCGGCCTCCGGACGGCCGGAATAACGCATAGGTCGAGTATGCGCCCGGCGGTGGGCGGCCCGGGCAGGTTTGCGTCCGGATCCGGGCCCGCTCGGGCGACGGCGTGCAGGGCTCAGGCGACGGTGTGCAGGGCTCGGGCGGGCCGCAGGGCGTCGAGGAGCGGCTGCCAGGTGAGGGCGTCGCCGCCGCGCCGCTGCCACTCGTCGGCGAGGGTGGTGTCGTCCGTGCCGGCGAGGTCGTCGAAGGTGTCGACGCCGTGCCGATACAGGACCTCGGCGGCCAGTTCGACGGTGTCGGCGGCGATGGGTGCCTCGTCGGGGCTGTAGCGGCGACGGTAGTGGCCGACCTTGCCGGCCCACTGGGCGCTGCCGCCGGTCTCCTCGAAGGTGCGCAGGAGCGCGCGGATCCCGTCGCGGCCGGCGTCCGCGCCCTGGGCGGCCCGGTAGGCCCGGTAGCGATCGGTGACGATCCCGGGATCTACGCCTCGGGTGCGGTGCACTGCGTCGAGCAGGCGCAGGGCCAGGTTGTCGGCTGCGTCGGGCATCGGGGCCTCCCGGTGGTGACATGGCGCGGTGGAGCGGTTCCACAGGTGTATCGCCGATGACCGGGCGTGTGTTGCATCACAGACTTCCTCGGCGTGTCTTCCTCTCCGTCACAGGGGAGGAAGACACGCTCCGGGGCTATCCGAGCTCGCCGTGCAGGTATGCGGCGTAGGCCGGCAGGTCGAGCTGCCCGTGCCCGGACAGCCCGATCACGATCACCTCGGGCCCGGTCACGGTCCGCGCGTACTCGGCGGCCGCCGCGAGGGCGTGGGCCGACTCGGGGGCGGGCACGATGCCCTCGCTGCGGGCGAACTCGACGGCCGCCGCGAAGGCATCGGTCTGCGCGACGGCCGTGCCCTGCACGTATCCCAGTTCGACGGTGTGGCTCAGCAGCGGCGCCATGCCGTGGTAGCGCAGCCCGCCGGCGTGGATGGGGTCGGGGATGAAGTCCTGACCGAGGGTGTGCATCTTGAGCAGCGGGGTGAGACCCACGATGTCGCCGTGGTCGTAGCGGTACTCGCCCTGCGTGATGGACGGGCACGCGGCCGGCTCGGCGGCCACCACCCGCGTCGTGGCGCGACCGTGCAGCACCTCGCGCAGGAACGGGAACGACAGGCCGGCCAGGTTGGAGCCGCCGCCGGCGCAGCCGAACACGACGTCGGCCTGCTCCTCGCCGGCGGCACGCAGCTGGGCGACGGCTTCGAGACCGATCACGGTCTGGTGCAGCACGACGTGGTTGAGCACACTGCCGAGCGCGTACCGGGCGGCGGGGTCGCCGGCGGCGACCTCCACGGCCTCGGACACGGCGATCCCCAGCGAGCCGGGGGTGTCCGGCTGTTCGGCGCGCACCTTGCGGCCGGACGCGGTGAGTTCCGACGGGCTCGAGTGCACGGTGCCGCCGTACACCTCGATGAGGTGCCGGCGGTACGGCTTGGACTCGTACGAGGCGCGCACCTGCCACACCTCGAGGTCGATGCCGAACTTGGCGCATGCGAACGAGAGCGCGCTGCCCCACTGGCCGGCGCCGGTCTCGGTCGTCAGCTTCTTCACACCGTCGAGAGAGTTGTAATACGCCTGCGCCAGAGCCGAATTCGTCTTGTGGCTGCCCACCGGGCTCACGCCCTCGTACTTGACGTAGATGCGGGCGGGGGTGCCGAGTGCGCGCTCGAAGGACCGGGCCCGCAGCAGTGGCGTGGTGCGGTAGGTCGCGTACGCCTCCCGGACGGGTTCGGGGATCGCGATGTCGGTCTCGGTGGACAGCTCCTGCTCGATCAGGCCGGCGGCGAACAGCGGTTCGAGGTCGGCGGCCGTGACCGGTTCCCTGGTGCCGGGATGCAGGTGCGGCGGCGGGGCGTCGGGCAGATCTCCCGCGATGTTGTACCAGTGGGTGGGAATGCTGACGAGCTCCGGCACCGGAAGGTCCTTTCGTCTGTCGAGAGTGGAACCGGTTCAGTGTGCCTTCCGTCGCACGTGACCCGTCCGGCGGAGGGCCGGCGGTGTCGACAGAAATATGTAGACCGGTCTATTATTCTGCCGTGACCACCAAGGGAGCACGCACGAAGGCGCGCATGATCGACACCACGCTGGAACTGATCCAGACCCGCGGCTACCACGGCACCGGCCTCGCCCGCATCACCGACGACTCCGGTGCGCCCCGAGGCTCGGTGTACTTCCATTTCCCCGGCGGCAAGGACGAGCTCGTCGTGGCGGCGCTGGACCGGGTGGGGGCGGAGTTCACCGGCCTGCTCGAGGCGCTGCTGGCCGAGGGGCGGACCGCCGCCGAGATCGTCGCCGCGGTGTTCGACGACCTCGCCGCCCGGCTCGGGCGCTCCGGGTTCGCGGCCGGCTGCGCCGTCGCCTCCGTCGCCGTCGACGCCGCCACCGACAACCCCGTTCTGCAGCAGAGCTGCGCCCGCGTCTACGAGTCGTGGCGGGTGGTCCTCGAGCGCGTGCTCGCCCGCGACGGGATACCCGATGCCGCCCGGCTCGCCGGGGTGATCGTCAGCCTCGTCGAGGGCGCGACCACCGTCGCCCGTGCCCGGCACGACGTGGCCCCCCTGGTGGACGCCCGTGCCGTCGCGCTCGACCTCCTCGGAGCCGCGCGATGAGCGCCGCGGTGGTCTTCGGCGCGACGGGATTCATCGGCCGCGGCCTGCTGCGGGAACTGCTCACCGACCCGGACGGCGACGACCTCGTCGTCGCGGCGGTGCGGACCGCCGAGTCGGGGGCGCGGCTGCGCGACCGGCTCGCGTCCGGCGGGGTGTCGCTGGACCGGCTCTCGGTCCACGTGTTCGACCCGGGCTCCGCCGAGCTTGTCCTGGATCCCGTAGCGGCGGACGTGCGCGACGTCTACAACCTCGCCGCCGCGTTCGCCTTCGGGATGACGGCCCGAGCGGCGCGTGAGGTGAATGTGGTGCTGGCCGAGAAGATCACACGATTCGCGGCAGCTGCCGGCGCGCGCCGGCTGGTGCACGTCAGCGGCTACCGCGTCGCGTCGTACCCGGCCGTGCCGGCGCCGTGGCCGCCCCGGCACCGGCGCCGGATCTACCGGAGGTTCGGCGCGTACGAGGCGTCGAAGATCGAGGCCGACGCGGCGGTGCGTGCGCTCGCCGCGGAGCTGGGGGTTCCCCTCACGGTCGTCAACCCCGGGACGGTGATCGGCGACTCCCGGACCGGGGAGGCCGATCAGTACCTGGGTCTCGCGGAGCTGGTCGTGCAACTCGCCCGCGGGCAGCTGCGCGCCGTGCCCGGCTCGCGGCGCACCGTGCTGCCCGTCGTCACCATCGACCACCTCGCGCGCTTCCTGGCGCTGATGCCGCGCGACCCGGTGACGGCGGGGCAGGCCTACTGGGTCCTCGACGACGCCACGCCGCCGCTGCCCGAGCTGGTTGCGCTGCTCGCCGACGAGCTCGGCGTGGCCGCGCCGCGCCGGCGGATACCCGTCGCCGCGCTGCGGGCTCTGCCGGCCCGCCTGACCGGGGCGGAGAAGGAGACCCTGAGCTTCCTCAGCGCCGACACGTACCCGACCGCGCCCGCCACCGCCCTCGCGCGCCGGCACGGGCTCGAGTACCCGCCGGTGCGGCCGGCGCTGCGGCTGTGGGCCCGCCACGTGGCGGCGACGGCACCGGATGCGGCGTCCGGATAGGGTGGTCGGGGACCCTTGTCCGGCGCTGTGGAAGGGTCATGGCCGTCCATCCGATAAACTGCAGGTCAAATGAGTGATACTGTGCAAGACCCCGAAGCCGACACCGCTACCCCCACGTTCGCCGATCTCGACATCGACGCCCGTGTGCTGCAAGCGCTTTCGGATGTGGGCTACGAGACCCCGTCGCCGATCCAGGCGGCCACCATCCCGCCGCTGCTGGAGGGGCGCGACGTCGTCGGTCTCGCGCAGACCGGCACCGGCAAGACCGCCGCGTTCGCGGTGCCGATCCTGTCGCGGATCGACACCTCGGTGAAGCGGCCCCAGGCGCTGGTCCTGGCTCCCACCCGTGAGCTCGCCCTGCAGGTCGCGGAGGCTTTCGGCAAGTACTCGGCGCACATCCCGGGTCTGCACGTGCTGCCCATCTACGGTGGCCAGAGCTACGGCGTGCAGCTGTCCGGGCTGCGTCGTGGCGCGCACGTCATCGTGGGCACCCCCGGACGTGTGATCGATCACCTCGCCAAGGGCACCCTCGACATCTCCGAGCTCGAGTTCCTCGTGCTCGACGAGGCCGACGAGATGCTCACCATGGGCTTCCAGGAGGACGTCGAACGGATCCTCGCCGACACCCCGGAGACCAAGCAGGTCGCGCTGTTCTCGGCGACCATGCCGGGCGCGATCCGCCGGCTGTCCAAGCAGTACCTGCACGACCCGGTCGAGATCACGGTCAAGTCGAAGACGACGACGTCGGCGAACATCACCCAGCGCTGGGTGCTCGTGTCGCACCAGCGCAAGCTCGACGCCCTGACCCGGATCCTCGAGGTCGAGCAGTTCGAGGCGATGATCCTCTTCGTCCGTACGAAGCAGGCCACCGAGGACCTCGCGGAGCGGCTGCGGGCCCGCGGTTTCTCGGCCGCCGCGATCAACGGCGACATCGTGCAGGCCCAGCGCGAACGCACTATCGGCCAGCTCAAGAGCGGTGCGCTGGACATCCTCGTCGCGACGGACGTGGCGGCCCGCGGTCTGGACGTCGACCGCATCAGCCACGTCGTGAACTACGACATCCCGCACGACACCGAGTCCTACGTGCACCGCATCGGCCGCACCGGCCGCGCCGGGCGCACCGGCGACGCCCTGCTGTTCGTCGCCCCCCGCGAGCGGCACCTGCTCAAGGCGATCGAGCGGGCCACCCGGCAGCCGCTCACCGAGATCCAGCTGCCGTCGGTGGAGGATGTCAACGCCCAGCGTGTCGAGAAGTTCAACGATTCGATCACCGAGGCGCTCGCGTCGGATCACCTGTCGTTGTTCCGCACGTTCGTCGAGGACTACGAGCGCGAGCACGACGTCCCCCTCGCCGACATCGCGGCGGCGCTGGCCGTGCTCTCCCGCGACGGGGAGTCCTTCCTCATGGAGGCCGAACCCGAGCCCGTGGCGCCGCCGCGGCGGGAACGCGAGCCGCGGGAGCGGCCTCCGCGCCGGTTCGACGACGACGGTGCGTCACGCGTCGGGCGCGACGGGCAGGAGATGGCCACCTACCGCATCGCCGTGGGTAAGCGGCACCGGGTGGTGCCCGGCGCGATCGTCGGCGCCATCGCCAACGAGGGCGGCCTGCGCCGCAGCGACTTCGGACACATCAGCATCCGCCCGGACCACAGCCTCGTCGAGCTGCCGAAGGACCTGTCGCCGGAGACGCTCGAGGCGTTGCGCGGCACCCGCATTTCCGGGGTGCTCATCCAGCTGCAGCCCGACAGCGGCGCACCGTCGGGTCGGCCGTCGACTTACCGTCAACGCGACGACCGTGGCGAGCGCCGCCAGGGTGAGCGCAAGGAGTACGGCGGCAAGAAGGACTGGGGCGATCGCGGCGGCCGCAGCAAGGACTTCGGTGGGCGCGGCGACCGGTTCGGTGACAAGCCGAACCGCGGATTCCGTGAACGCTCCGGCGAGCGCGGGCAGTCCGGTGGACACGGCTCGGGCGGCCACAGCGGCGGCTACCGCGGGCGCGACTGAGCGCGCGGGCGGCGATCGCGGGCGCGACCAGCGCGCCCGCGGGGCTCACATCCTCCCGTACCGCGCGAGGACAAAGCAGTACACGCCGTACGCGGCGATACCGAGGCCGGCCGCGACGAGCAGGATCTGACCGAACGGGGCGGTGCCCAGCGTCTTGAGGGCACCGTCCAGTCCCGTCGCCTTGGACGGATCGGCGGTGAACGTCGCGACGAGGACCAGGACGCCGGCGCCGGCGATCGCCAGGCCCTTCGCGACGTACCCGACGGCGCCGAGCGGCTCGGCGTACCGGGGCAACCGCTCCCGGTGCAGGTCGTCGAGGAACTTCTTCGCCGCGCCCTTGTAGACGTGGTAGGCGCCGATACCGATGATCACCAGCCCGGCCGCGACGAGCAGGACCTTGCCGCCTCCGGACTGCATCAACCGGGCACTGAGTCCGGCATTCTGTTCACCGCTCGACTTGCCGCTGCCCCGCGCGAACTGGAACGCGGTCAGGGCCAGCGCCAGGTAGGCCACGGCGACGCCGACGGTCTTGACCCGGTCCAGGGCCGACGGTTTCTCGACGTCCGAGCGTTTGCCCACAGCGGCCTCGACCAGACGCCACAGTGCCAGTGCCGTGAGCGTCACGGCCAGGACCCACAGGACGATCCTGCCGCCGGGCTGGGCGGCGAGCTCGCCGAGGGCACCGGACTGATCGGCACTGGCCGGATCGCCGAACGCGACCCGGATGACGATGTAGGCGATCAGCAGGTGCACGACCCCGCTCGCGGCCTGTCCGACCCGCGCCACCTTCTCGAACATCGGGTGCTGGGCGGCGCCCGCGGCTCCCGTGCTGGTCTGTTGTCCGGTCACGCGACGGCCTCCAGGATCTCGCGGCGACGGCGCCGGGCCGCCCTGGCAGTGGTGCCTACGGGGAGCCTATCGCGCCGGCGGGGCGTCGTCCGGGTTCGCCGGCGCCGGCTACCGGACCCTGCCGGCCAGGACGTCGGCGGTGGCGCCGTCGACGGATTCGCGGATGATGTCGGCGTGGCCGGCGTGCCGGGCCCATTCCTCGATCTGATGCAGGACCAGGAACCGCACGGTGAGCGGCACGCCCTGGTCCAGCCATCGGGCGATGTCCGCCGGCAGGTCCACCACCCGGTCCAGGGCCGGGTCCGCCCGCAGCACGTCGGCGAAGCGTGCCGCGACCGTGTCGAGCCGGGCGAGCCGATCCGCGACGGTCTCGTCGTCGCGCACCGCCCACCCGGCCGTCCACGCCGCCACCGGGTCCGGCTCGCGGCTCTGCGTCCCGGAGATGCGGTCGGCGGCGGCGACCTCGCCGTCGATCACATGGTTCAACAGCGACGCCAGGCTCATCGCGGAGGCGCTGGGCACGCTGCGCGCCTGGTCCTCGGTCAGGCCGGACAGCGCGTTGCGGAACGCGGTGCGCTGATTGTCGAGAAGCAGGAGCAGCAGGTCGGTCTCGTTCGTCGTCATGCGCCCAGTGTGGGAGCCATTGCGGACACCCGCGGTCCTGAATCGGCGAACTGGGTGCGGTACAGCTCGCCGTAACGCCCGTCGGCGGCGAGCAGCTCGGAATGGGTGCCGCGCTCGACGATGCGTCCGTCCTCGACCACGAGAATCAGATCCGCCGCGCGGACCGTGGACAACCGGTGCGCGATCACCACGGAGGTCCGTCCGGCCAGCGCCTCCGTGAGCGCCTCCTGCACCGCGGCCTCCGACGTCGAGTCCAGGTGCGCGGTGGCCTCGTCGAGGATGACCACCCGCGGGTGGGCGAGCAGCAGTCGCGCGATGGTCAGCCGCTGGCGCTCACCGCCGGAGAGCCGGTATCCGCGCTCGCCGACGACGGTGTCCAGGCCGTCGGGCAGGGAGCGGATCAGCTCGGTGAGCCGGGCCCGGCCCAGCACCTCCCACAGCTCGTGCTCGGTTGCCTCCGGGCGGGCCAGGAGCAGATTCGCCCGCACGCTCTCGTGGAACAGGTGCCCGTCTTGGGTGACCATGCCGACGGTTCCGCGGATCGACGCGGTGGTGAGCCGGCGCACGTCGACCCCGCCGAGCAGCACGGATCCGGTGTCGGTGTCGTAGAGCCGCGGCACCAGTTGCGCGATCGTGGACTTGCCGGCGCCGGAGGAGCCCACCAGGGCCACCATCTGCCCGGGCTCGGCCCGGAAGCTCACGTCGTGCAGGACCGGTGCGCCGCCGCGGGTGTCGAGCGTGGCCACCTCCTCCAGCGACGCCAGCGAGACCTTGTCGGCGGCGGGGTATGCGAAGTCCACGTGCCGGAACTCGACGGCGACCGGGCCGTCGGGGACGGGGCGGGCGTCGGGCGCCTCCTCGATCAGCGGCCGCAGGTCGAGCACCTCGAAGACCCGCTCGAAGCTCACCATCGCGCTCATCACGTCGACGCGGGCGCTCGCGAGTGCCGTCAGCGGCGAGTACAGGCGCGTCAGCAGCATCGCCATCGCCACGACGGCACCCGGCTCGAGTTGCCCGCGCAGCGCATAGAAGCCGCCGAGGCCGTAGACGAGGGCCAGCGCGAGGGCGGACACGAGGGTCAGGGCGGTGACGAACACCGACTGCAGCATCGCCGTCTTCACCCCGATGTCGCGCACCCGGCGGGCGCGGACGGCGAACTCCGACGACTCCTGCGCCGGACGGCCGAACAGCTTCACCAGCGTCGCGCCGGGCGCGGAGAACCGCTCCGTCATCTGGGTGCTCATCACCGAATTATGGTTGGCTGCCTCACGATTCAGGCGCGCCAGCCGTACGCCCATGTGCCGGGCGGGCACCACGAAGATCGGCAGCAGCAACAGCGCGAGCAGTGTGATCTGCCAGGAGATCCCGATCATCACCACGAGCGTGATCGCGAGGGTGACGATGTTGCCGACCACTCCGGACAGGGTGTCGCTGAACGCCCGTTGGGCGCCGATGACGTCGCTGTTGAGCCGGCTGACGAGGGCGCCGGTGCGGGTGCGGGTGAAGAACGCGATGGGCATGCGCTGCACGTGGTCGAACACGGTGGTGCGCAGGTCGAGGATGAGGTCCTCGCCGATGCTCGCGGACAGCCAGCGGTTCAGGATGCCGAGCCCGGCCTCGACGACGGCGATGGCGGCGATCAGCACCGCCAGCCACGTGATCACCGAGAAGTCGGCGCGGTCGACGATGGCGTCGATCACCCGGCCGGCGAGGACCGGGGTGGCCACGCCGAGCGCGGCAATCAGCACGCTCAGCAGCAGGTACATGCCGATGTTGCGGCGGTGGGGGCGGGCGAACTCGGCGATCCGGCGCAGGCTGGCGCGCGAGAACGGACGCCGGTCGCTCTGCGCGTGCATCGCGTTGTACATCGCGTTCCACGCGGTCACTTCCATGCTCATGCGGGAGCCTCCTGAAGTCGGTCGCCCGACCGTAGAACCTCGAGTGGACTCGAGGTCAAGCGTAGATGCGCGGACTGCTGCGGGCTCGCGAGGTCGCCACCGAGTCTGCTCGTCCGCGTCGAACCCGCCCACCGGATTCTGCACGTGACCTCCGACAGGGCCCGTCGTCACGGCCGCGCACGTAGGGTCGGAGGATGGCACCGAAGATCGCAACGGCGGACCGCGTGGACCGCGACCGGCTGCTCGAATTCGTCCGCCCGCGCCACCGCGGCACCCTGGTCACCACCCGGTCCGACGGCCGGCTGCAGATGTCCCCGGTCACCTGCGGGGTGGACGACGCCGGCCGCATCGTGATCGCGACCTACCCGGAACGCGCGAAGGTCGTCAACATCCGCCGCCGCCCCGCCGTGTCGATCCTGATCCACTCCGACGACTGGAACGGTCCCTACGTCCAGATCGACGGCACTGCCGAGGTGATCGACCTGCCGGACTCGGTCGAGCCGCTCGTCGAGTACTTCCGCGTCGTCGCCGGGGAGCACTCCGACTGGGACGAGTACCGGGAGGCGATGCGTAAGCAGGGCAAGTCGCTGATCCGCATCACCGTCGACGACTGGGGTCCCGTCGCGACCGGCGGTTTCCCGCCCGGCCGGGCCTGAGCCGCGCGATCAGCGAGCGACGTCGACGACCAGCCGCGTCGGGTTCGTCAGCGCGTACACGGCGAACGGCGTGTTCGGCTCCGCGACGCCGACGAACGACTGGGTCACGCCTTCGAAGACGCCGGAGCCGTTGACCTCGACGACCGAGCCGCCCGGCTGCGCGAGCACCGGGTTGGGGCCGGAGTAGGGTTCGACGCCGCTGTCGAACGGATAGGCGGACCCGTCGATGAGCACCTGCAGGATCGCGCCGCCGGCGACGGCCACGTCGTTGCCGCTGCCGTCCTGCACCGCCCGGTCGACGTATCCGACGCGCCACCCCGGGATGCCGGTGCCGCCCATCTCGTACACCACCCGGTCGAAGTTCTCGTGCCGGCCGGTGCGGATGTCGGTGACGGTCAGCTTCGCGCCGGCCGAGGCGGGCGACGTCTTGTCCGCCGCGTCGGTCGGCGCGGGCTCGGGGGTCGGCGACGAGTCGGCGGACCCCGACCCGGAGGAGATCGTGGAGGTGGCGGTGCTCGCCGACGCGGACGGTGCCGGGCTGTCGGCGTCCGAGCAGCCCGCAAGTACCAGCGCGGCGGCGGTGACGGCGAAGGCGATCCGGGCGTGCTTCATGAGCAAGATGTTACGGCTGTGACGGCCCGGTCTCCGGGAGGCGTGTCTCACCCGAGCAGTTCGCGCAGGTAGGCGACGTCCTCGGCGATCCCTTCCGCCGGGGTCTCGAGGACGATCGGCGCGTCCGCGGCCCGGCACACCGCCACCAGCAGGTCGGGAGCGATCGTGCCGGCGGCGATGTTGGCGTGCCGGTCCCGGCCGGAGCCGAAGCCGTCGCGGGAATTGTTCAGGTGCACCAGATCGATCCGGCCGGTCGCGGCCCGTACCCGCTCGACGACATCGACGAGGTCCTCGCCGCCCGCCCACGCGTGGCAGGTGTCGAGGCAGAAGCCCACGTCGTAGTCGCCGACGGCATCCCACAACCGCGCGATCGCATCCACGTGCCGGGCCATCGCGAACTCGCCCCCGGCGGTGTTCTCGATCAGGACGGGCACCGCGAACCCGCCCTTGTCCTCCTGTCGCTCGAACAGCTTGCGCCAGTTCTCCACGCCCGCGGCGACCTCCTCGCCGGACCGGACGTGGCCGCCGTGCACCACCAGGCCGAAGGCGCCGATCCGGGCGGCCGCCTCGGCGTGCTCGGCCACGGCCTTGCGCGACGGCATCCGCAGCCGGTTGTTCGTGCTGGCCACGTTGATCACGTAGGGGGAGTGCACCACCACCGCGACGTCGGAATCGCGGATCTGTTCCTCCCGGGGGTGCGGGCCCGGCTTCGTCCACTGCTGGGGATCGCCGAGGAACAGTTGCACCAGGTCTGCGCCGACGCGTTCGCCGCAGCCGATCGGATCGTCGTCCTGCCGGACGTGTGCTCCTATCCGCATGGTCTCGACGGTAGCGCCCGGCGGCGACGCAGGAGAACCTCACCGGGACGTCACCAGGCGCACCCTGAGAACCGTCCGGCGCGGAATCCGGGACGTCCCCGATGGTGCCCTGTCGGAAAAGTCAGGAAGATGGTGGGCATGCCAGCCCACACCGCCACTGCCGCGCGCGCAATCGACCTGAGAAAGATCTACGGAACCGGTGAGACCGCCGTCCACGCCCTCGACGGGGTGAACGCGGAGTTCGCGGCGGGGGAGTTCACCGCCATCATGGGTCCCTCGGGTTCGGGGAAGTCGACGCTGATGCACTGCCTCGCCGGCCTCGACACCGCCACGTCCGGTTCGGTGGTCCTCGGCGACACGGACCTGACCGACCTGTCGGACAAACAGATGACGCAGCTGCGGCGCGATCGCATCGGCTTCGTCTTCCAGGCGTTCAACCTGGTGCCCACGCTCACCGCACTCGAGAACATCACGCTGCCCGTCGACATCGCCGGCCGCAAGGTCGACCGCGAATGGCTGGACACCGTCGTGAACCGCCTGGGACTCGGCGACCGGCTCGACCACCGGCCCGGGGAGTTGTCCGGCGGTCAGCAGCAGCGCGTGGCGTGCGCCCGCGCGCTCGCCGGCCGGCCCGAGATCATCTTCGGCGACGAGCCCACCGGCAACCTCGACTCCCGTTCCTCGGGCGAGGTGATGTCGATCCTGCGGGCCGCGGTCGACGAGTTCGGGCAGACGGTCGTGATCGTCACCCACGATCCGCGTGCGGCGAGCTACGCGGATCGGGTGGTGTTCCTCGCGGACGGGCGCATCGTCGACGAGATGCGTGACCCGACCGCCGACTCGGTGCTCGACCGGATGAAGCAGTTCGACGCCGTCGCCGTTCCCACGGCGAAGTAGGGCGAGCCGATCATGAGTGCGAATCCCATCCGCAGGGTTGCCCTGCGCAATCTCGCCGCCCACAAGGTGCGGCTGCTGCTGACCGTCCTGTCCGTGGTGCTCGGCACCGCGTTCGTCACCGGCTCCTTCGTCTTCACCGACACCCTGCAGCGCACGTTCGACAGCATCTTCGCCGACGCCGCCAAGGGCGTCGACGTCCGCGTCAGCAGCGAACAGCAGGGCGCGAGCGGCGTCCCCGACTCCGACGTCGCCGTCGTCGCCGCGGTCCCCGGCGTGCGTACCGTGGTGCCGGCGTTCGGTGGGCCGGTCATCGTCCTCGACTCCGAGGGCGCGGCCATCCAGACTGGCGGCGCCCCCAGCGAGGGCACCGCCTACCTGCCCCCCGACCAGCAGCTCGGCGACCCCAACGAGTTCGTCGCCGGACAACCGCCCACCGTCGACGGCGAGATCGCGCTCAACTCGAGCGCCGCCGAACGTGCCGGATTGTCCGTCGGGGACCCGACGAAGATCCTCGCCGCCTCGGCCGGGATCGTCCCGGTCACGGTCAGCGGCATCTACGACGTCGAGACCGACACCGGCGGCTACGTCGGGGCGATGTTCACCGAGAACCAGGCCCGCACCCTGTTCACCGACGGCACGCACGTGCAGTACATCGACGTCGCCGGTGACGGTGTGCCCGCGGACGAGCTGCGGGACCGCATCGCCGCCGCCGTGCCCGGCCAGAAGGTCCAGACGGGCGCCGAGGTCAGCGAGGAGATCAAGACCGAGATCGAGGAGGCGCTGAGCTTCCTGAACTACTTCCTGCTCGCGTTCGGCGCGATCGCGCTGCTGGTGGGCACCTTCATCATCTACAACACCTTCTCGATGATCGTGGCGCAGCGACTGCGGGAGCTCGCGTTGCTGCGGGCGATCGGGGCGAGCCGCAGCCAGGTGGGCCGGTCGGTGAACCTCGAGGCACTGGTCGTCGGGATCGTGGGCAGTGCCCTCGGCATCGCCGGCGGCGTGGCCCTGGCCTACGGGCTGCGCTCCGCGCTCAACGCGTTCGACGTCGGCCTGCCCTCGGGCCCGCTGCAGCTCGCGCCGCGCACTGTGCTCGTGGCCCTGCTCATCGGCGTCGTCGTCACCGTGGTCAGCGCCTACGCGCCGGCCCGCCGCGCGAGCAAGGTCCCGCCCGTCGCGGCCATGCGGGAGGAGTCCACCGCGACCGTCGAGTCGCTGCGGCTGCGGACCGTCATCGGAGCCGTCGCCGCCGTGGCCGGTGCCGTCACCGTCGTCGTCGGCGCCCAGGGCACCGGCGGTGGCGCGGCCTCCACCGTCGGCGTCGGGGCCTTCGCCCTGATCATCGCGGTCCTGCTCGCGGCGCCCGCGCTGTCGCGGCCCTTCGTCGCGGGGCTCGGCGCGGTGTTCGCCCGCCCGTTCGGGGCCGTGGGCCGGCTCGCCCGCACCAACGCGGTGCGCAACCCCCGCCGTACCGCCGCCACCGCCTTCGCGCTCACGCTGGGTCTGATGCTGGTGTCGGTGATCGGGGTGTTCGGCGCGTCCGCCAAGGAGAGCGTCAACTCGCTCGTCGACACCGGCGTCAAGTCCGACTTCATGCTCACCGGACCGCAGATGATCGGGGTGCCCGTGGGGGCCGCCGCCGCAGCGGCGCGGGCAGAGGGCGTGGAGGAGACCATCGCGATGCACGGCGTCCCGGCGCGCATCGGCGACGAGGACACGTTCGGCGTCGCGCTGTCCGGCCCCCTCGGCGACGTGCTCGAGGTCGACGTCACCGAGGGCCGGGACGACGTCGCCGGCACCGACCTGCTGGTGTCGCAGACCACGGCGGACGAGAAGGGCTGGAAGGTCGGCGACCCGGTCACCCTCACCAGCCGCGACGGCGAGGACGTCGGCACGACGGTGAGCGGCATCTTCGCCGACAACCAGTTGCTCGGCTCGTGGGTCGTCTCCGAGGAGGTCTACCAGCAGTTCACCTCGCCTGCGTCGCGCTCGGACTTCGTGGTGTTCGTGAACACCGCGGCCGGCAGCGATCCGGAGGCGATCCGCACGGCGCTCGAGGACGCCACCAAGCAGTTCGTCGTGGTCCAGGTGCTCGATCGGGAGCAGTTCAAGGGCCAGCAGGCCGCCCAGATCGACACGCTGCTCGCCGTGCTCTACGGGCTCCTGGCGCTGGCGGTGGTCATCGCGGTCCTGGGCATCGTCAACACCCTCGCCCTGTCGGTGGTGGAGCGGCGCCGGGAGATCGGCATGCTCCGCGCGGTCGGCATGCAGCGGGTCCAGGTCCGCCGCACCATCTACATCGAGTCGATGCTCATCGCGGTGTTCGGCGCGGTCGTCGGTCTGGTGCTGGGCCTGGCGTTCGGCTGGGGCTTCGTCCGGACGCTGGCCGACCAGGGCCTCGACAAGATCGCCGTCCCGTGGGGGCAGGTGATCGCCATGCTCGTCGGATCCGGCGTGGTCGGTGTGCTCGCCGCCCTGTGGCCCGGCGTCCGTGCCGCACGGACGCCGCCGCTCGAGGCGATCTCCGACATCTGACGCGACGGGACCCCTCGCCCGTCTCCTTCCGCCCCCGGTGCCGCGCGCGCCGGAGGCGGAACTCGTGCTGCAGCCTTCCCCGGTCGTCGCGACCCGGGGCACTCGTCTCCGGACGTGAGTTGTCCACAACCGGCCCGTTCTTCCACAGTTTCACGCCGGCGGCAGTGCACCCCGCCGCGGCAGGCGCGCAGTGGATTACGCTGCCGCGCCGAGGGGGTGGATCGAATGGATCTTCGGCAGTTGCAGCGGTGGGACCCGGATGCGCTGGACGGTCTCGGCGCGATGCTGGACCGGCATGCGGGGGAACTCGAGCGGATCGGCGCGCAGATCACCGCGTCGGGACGGTTCGACGGACAGTGGTCGGGGCTCGCGCACGCCGCCGCCGAGCAGCGGCTCGGTGACGTCACCGGCGGGATCGTGCGACGGTCCGACGCGTATCGGGAGGTGAGCCGCTGCGCGGCGTGGTGCGCGCCGCGGCTGCGGGCACTGCGCGCGGAACTCGACGACGCGACCCGCTGGGCGCGGGACCGGGCGTTGACCGTGCGGGACGACGGAACCGTCGCGGGCGGACCGGGCACCGACCCGGAGCGGCACGAGGCACAGGCCCGCATCCGCGCGGTCCTCGACCGGGCCGAGGCGCTGGATCGGCGGGCCGCAGCCGACCTCGGCCGCGTGCCGGACGAAAGCCCTTCGCGTCCGCTCGGTTTCGGGGGCGTGCGCGCTGTGCCCGCGTCCGCCCCGGCGGTGCCGGCGCCCGGGACGGCGGCGGCCCGGGTGGCCGCGTGGTGGGCCGGACTCGACCACGGCGAGCGCACGAAGGTCGTCACCCTGGCGCCCGAGCTGATCGGCAACCTCGACGGCGTGCCGGCCGCGGTCCGCGACCTGGCCAACCGCGCGCAACTGACGGGGGAACGGCGCCGGCTCGAGGAGGTCGCCGCCCGATTGCAGGCCCAGCTCGACGCCGATCCGCTCGGCGGACTGGCGAGCAACGCCGACGCCGGACTCGCCCAGACCCGCAACAAGATCGCCGCGCTCGACGCCATCGAGACGACGCTGGCCCGCGAGGAAAGGCGGCTGCTGGGCCTCGATCTCTCGGGCCGGGAAGCGATGGCCGCGGTGGCGGTCGGGGACGTCGACACCGCCGACCACGTCACCGTGTTCACCCCCGGCGCCGGCTCCACGGTGCAGGGCAACCTCACCGGATACGACACCCGGATGGCGACGCTGCGGGAGGAGACCATGCGCCACCTGCAGGAGGCCGGCCGCGCCGCCGAGTCGGTCGCCGCCGTGACGTGGCTGAACTACCAGGTGCCGCAATGGGGCTGGGGCCTCGCCCACACCGAGCTGAGCCCGGTGTCGGACCTCGCGGCGGTCCGTGCCGCCCCGCGGCTCGCCGGCTTTCTCGACGGTCTGTACGCCGAGCGGGACCCGCACGTCACCGCCGTCGGTCACTCGTACGGTGCGCTCGCCACCGGCCTGGCGCTGCAGCAGGGTGTCGGGGTGGACGCCGCCGTGTTCCTCGGCGCCCCGGGAATCGGCACCGACGACGTCGCCGAACTCGGTGTGCCGCCGGGCGCGACGTACCTCGTGGAGGCCGACCGCGACCCGGTCGGTGACGTCGGCACGTTCGACGGCGATCCGAGTTTCCTCGACGGCGTGACCCACCTGTCGAGCGACGCCGGGGCGGACGCGTCCGGCCGGCCGCGGCTCGGCTCGACCGGGCACAGCGAGTACCTGAGCGACGGAACGATGAGCCTGTACAACGTCGCCGCGGTCGTCGGCGGCCTCACGGATCGAGTGGTGCGATGAAGGTTCTGCGCGTCGGTGTGCCGGTGCTGGCCCTGTCGCTCGCGGGGTGCGCGGGCGGACCGATCCCCGTCGCCGTGCCCGAGCCGGTGGCCGCGGACCGCGCCGGTGCCGTCGAGTACTACACCCGGGTCGAGCACGACGCGATGGCCGCCCTGTCGGACGCTTTCCCGGAGATGCAGTTCCGGCAATCGGACCCGGCCACGACGGCCTACTGCGAAATGCCCGACGGATCGGAGGGCACCACGGTGTTCCTCCCGATCCACCTCTCCGATCGGCCGGTGCCGCCGGGTCAGCTGGAGCGGGCGGCGCGGGTGTTCGAGGAATCGTTGGCGGGCACCGGTTTCCACGGTGCCCGGTCGCTGCCGGTCGAGACCGGGCTCCAGATCCGGATGTTCGCCGCGGACGGTTCCTCCATCGCGTTCGGCAGCTATCTCGCCGCGACGGTGGGGCTGACCGTGGGGTGCTACCCGGACCGGCCGTAGTGAACTCCCCGTGCTCGCCGGTGGGCGACGACGGAAGGGAGGGCGCGGGAGGCGAGGAGCGGGGAAGAAGTTCCTTATATGTACTTGAACATCCCTATTGCTCGGATAGTGAGGGAAGTTTAGGGTAGTTATGTGAGTGAACGTCTCTATTCGGTGGACGAGGTGGCCGAAAGCCTGGGTCTGCACGTGCGCACCATCCGCAGCTACGTGCGCTCCGGGCGGCTCCCCGCGGTCCGCATCGGCAAGCAGTACCGCATCGCGCAGCAGGACCTCGAGGCCTTCACCGGCCGTCCGATGCCGCCGTCGTCACGCGAGACGGACGGACGCCGGCGGCACACCGACGTGTCGAGCATCGTGGAGATCGACGCGGTCGGCGCCGAGACGGCCCACCGCCTGACCACTCTCGTGACGAGCGCGGCGGGCAACCGCCGTTCGGGCGACGAGCCACTGCGGATCGAGACGGTGTACGACGAGAGGAGGGCGAGGATGAAGATCGTCATCCTCGGCGGGCTGGCCGACACCGCCCGGCTGTTCGACTACATCGACGGGGTGCTCGAGTCATGAGCACGATCTACACGTCCGAGGCCGGCGCCCGCGAGGTCCGGCGGCGCTATCGTGATGCCCTGCGGGACTGGCCGATTCCGGCCGAGCATGTGCGGGTACCCACCCGCCAGGGGGAGACCTTCGTGGTCGTCTCCGGTCCGGACGACGCGCCGCCCCTGCTGCTGCTGCACGGCTCGGGCGCGAACGCGACGATGTGGCGCGACGACATCACCTCCTGGGCGCGGCATTTCCGAACCTTCGCCGTCGACCTCGTCGGTGAACCGGGGGAGAGCGCGCCGTCCCGGCCGCCCCTGGCCTCCGACGCGTACGCGCTGTGGCTCGATGACGTGCTCGAAGGTCTGGGGATCACGAGCGCGGCGATCGTCGGCGTGTCCCTCGGCGGCTGGATGGCGGTGGACTACGCCACCCGTCGCCCGGAACGGGTGACGCGGCTGGTCCTGCTGTGCCCCGGTGGCCTGGGCCGGCAGCGAATGGGCTGGCTGGTCAAGGCGATGTTCCTGCGTCTTTTCGGGCGCCGGGGGGCACTCCGTTCGGCGGCCGCCGTCACCGGCCTGGACACTCCCGAGACGCGTCCCGTCCTCGACGAGGTGGTGCTGACGTTCGCCCATTTCAAGCCGCGTACGGAGCGGTTGCCCGTGTTCTCGGACGACGCGCTGCGGCGGCTGACCATGCCCGCGCTCGTGATCGTCGGTGGCCGTGACGTCCTGTTCGACTCCGAGGGCACCGCCGATCGCGTGCATCGGTGCGTCCCGCACGCGAGCGTCGAGGTGCTACCCGAGGCCGGGCACGCGATCCTCGGCCGGACGGAATCCGTCCTCGAATTCCTGCGCGACTGACCCGTCGCGCAGCAACCTCCCTCGGTCGGGGCGAATCGGCCAGGAAGAATCGTCATGTCCCCGAACCTGCCTCACGAGACGGGCCGGCCCGCGGACCGCCGCAGGATCGACGGTCGAATCGCGACTACCGGGGAGTTCCGGCTGGGATAGTGGTGGTTGTGAGCGACCATGCCCGGTCCGGACGCGTGGCGGAGTTGACGATTGCGTTGTCGTTGGCGACGGATCTGGGCACGGGGCAACCGATGGAGCACGGGTTGCGCACGTGCGGGCTGTCACTGGCCGTGTCGGAGGCACTCGGGTTGGCTGCGCCGGCGCGGTCCTGCGTGTATTACGTTGCGCTGCTTCGGTTTCTGGGATGCACGTCGGATGCGTCGGAGACCGCGGTACTGGCCGGCGGCGACGACATCGGATTCGACGCGGCGATGGCGCCGATGCTGATGGCCGAGCCCGGTGAGGGTATGCGCTACTTCGTGCGCCATCTGGCGAACGATCTCCCGTTGCACCGCCGCGTGGGGCGGATTGTGCGGGCACTGAGCGACCCGGACATGAATCGGCGCAGCCTGTCGCAACATTGTGAGGCGGGCGCCCGCCTGGCCACCCGCCTCGGGATGGCCGAATCCGTCCGTCGGTCGCTCGCGCATGCGTACGAGCGCTGGGACGGCAAGGGCTACCCGGCCGGCCTGGCGGCCGACGAGGTGCCGGTGGCGGTGCGGATCGTGACGGTCGCCCGAGACGCCGAGCTGTGGGCGCGCCGGGCGGGCTGGGCGACAGCCACCGACGTGCTGTCGCACCGCAGGGGCCGCGCGTACGACCCGGCCGTGGTCGACGCCGTGGTCGCCGACGGGGAACACTGGCTCGCCGGAATCGGTGACGACCCGTGCGCGGCGGTCCTCGATGCCGAGCCGGCACCGGCCCTGACGATCGAGTCGGGCAACCTCGACGTGGCTCTGACCGCGGTGGCCGATTTCGCCGATCTGAAGTCGCCGTACCTTCGAGGCCACTCGACCGGTGTCTCGCGGCTGGCCGTTGCCGCCGCCGAAGCTGCCGGCCTTGCCGCTGCCGACGCGACGACGCTGGGTCGAGCCGGGCTGGTCCACGACGTCGGACGTGTCGGTATCCCCAACGGGATCTGGGATCGCCGGGGTCCGCTCAGCGCCGAGCAGTGGGAACGGGTTCGGCTGCACCCCTACCTCAGCGAGCGGGTCCTGCACCGCTGCGCGCTGCTGGCCCCCCTCGCCGACCTGGCGGCACGCCACCACGAGCGAGCCGACGGCTCCGGTTACCACCGCGGGGCCTCGGGAGACCAGCTCGGCCTTGGTGCCCGGCTGCTGGGCGCCGCCGATGCCTACCACGCGATGACCGAGAACCGGCCGCACCGGCCGGCGCTGACCCCGGCCGAGGCGGCGTCGCAGCTGCTCGACGAGGTCGACGCGGGCCGCTTCACCCGGGTCGAGGTCGACGCGGTGCTCGATGCTGCCGGTCAGGTGAGCCGCCCGCCGCGGGTCTCCCGTCCCGCGGGTCTCACCGAGCGCGAGGTCGACGTGCTGGCGCTCATCGCCCGCGGCCGCACCAACAAGGAAGTGGCGAGCGCCCTCGTCATCTCGCCCAAGACGGTGGGGCACCACATCGAGCACATCTACACCAAGGCCGGGGTCACCACGCGTGCGGGCGCGACGCTGTTCGCGATGGAGCACGGCCTCCTCTCACCCTGACCGGCGTCGGAAATGGGGCGAACGCCCGATGTGCGCCGGCGGCGACCGGCTCACACTCGCTGACAGGGACCGACGACGAGGGAGGCAGCCATGCCGACGATCGACATCAACGACGCCAGAATCTATTTCGAGCGCACCGGGTCAGGGCGGGCGATCCTGTTCGTGCACGGTATGTGCGGCGACGCCGAGGTCTGGGCAGACCAGGCACGGCGGTTGTCGGACCGCTACACGTGCGTGCGCTACGACCGCCGGGGCCACAGCCGAAGTTCCCGCGGCGACGCCACGATCAGCGACTCCCTGCACGCGGACGACGCCGCCGCGCTGATCGAAGCCCTGGAACTTGCCCCCTGCCTGCTGGTGGGATCGAGCGGCGGCGCCGCCGTCGCCGTCGAGGTCGCGTTGCGCTACGGCCACCTGCTCCGCGGCGCGGTGTTCAGCGAGCCGCCGCTGTTCAGCCTCGATCCGGCTGCCGGCCGGGTCGTCCTCCGCGACGTGGTGCCCCGCGTCGAGCAGGCCACCGCCGTCGGTGGACCGGCCGCCGGGGTCGACGCGTTCTTCTCCGTCGTCTGCCCGGGGCTGTGGTCGATGATCGACGACGAGCGAAGGAACCGCTATCGGGCCAACGCCGACATCGGCTTCACCGACCTGCGGTCCCCGTCGCTCGAGGTCACGGCCGGGGACCTGGCCGCCGTGACAGTGCCCACGCTCGTCGTCGCCGGAAGCGAAAGCCACCCGTCGCTGCGGTCGATCGCCCGGCAACTGGCCGCGGCGCTCCCCGACGCTCGCTTCGTCGAGCTGGAGGGCAGCGGCCACGTCACCTACGCCGAGCGGCCCGACGAATTCGCCGACGCCGCGTCGTCGTTCGCCACCGAGCTCGACCGGCGCACGGCCGCCGCACAGGGCGGCAGGTGAGACGGTCATGAGTCACGGGAGGGCTGCCGAAGTCAGTGCAACCCGATTCGACGTTCGATCCACCGATGGGACACCGCTGGCCGTGTGGGTCGACGGCGACGGGCCGCCGCTCGTCATGGTGCACGGGTCCCTCCGCGACCACACCACGTTCGGCCCCTTGGTGGACGAGCTGCGCGCCGGCGTCACCACGTTCGCGATGGACCGCCGAGGCTTCGGTGCGAGCGGCGACACACCGGGATACGCCATCGAGCGTGATTTCGAGGACGTGGTTGCGGTCGTGGACGCCGTCGTGGCCCGCACCGGCGGGACTGTCGCGGTGTGGGGTCACTCCTATGGGGCCAACTGCGCGATGGGTGGAGCTGCCCTCGCGCGCAACGTCGATCACCTCGTGCTCTACGAGCCGAGCCTGGGGATTGCCTATCCCGCGGGATTGATCGACGCGATCGAGGAGGCGGTGGCTGCCGGCGACATGGAAACAGCGCTCCGTGCACTCCTCGTCGAGATCCTGGAGTTGACCGAAGAGGAATGCGACACAATGCGATCGGGTCCGCAATGGCCGGCCCTCCTCGCCGCTGCGCCCACCGTGCCCAGGGAGTGCAGAGCCGAGGAGGACTGGGTGTATCGGCCCGGCCGGTTCGACGGGATCGCGGCCCCGACGCTCCTGCTGGCGGGCACCGAAAGCCCTTCTCGGCTGAACGAGGCAACTCACCGCGCAGCGGGTGCAATTCCCGACGCCCGGATCCAGATGCTCGACGGGCATGCCCACATGGCCCACAAGACCGATCCCGCCACGGTCGCCACCGTCGTCGGCCGGTTCATCCGATCGTAGAGGCCGTCCCCGCCTCAACGCCCTCTCCTGCCGGTCGACGGTATCGAGGCGGACCTGGCCCGCTGCTGCCGAACACCGCCGGACGTCACATCAATTGAGTGCATGTACTCGTATGCACAATATGAGTTGGATTTATGTGAGTGGAGTCACTTCAATGGGTGCATGACCAGCAGCACTCCCGCGAGTTCCGATATCGACCTCTTCGCCGACGAGGTCCTGACCGACCCCTATCCGACGTACGCCGAACTCCGCGATCTCGGCGCGGTGGTGCATCTGCCCGCCAACGACGTCTATGCCCTCACCCGGTACGACGTCATCCGCGACGCCCTGGCCGACCCCGGCACCTTCTCGTCCCGGACGATCGGCTTCAATCCGATGGTCAACGAGGCGCTCCAGGGCACGTCACTGGCCTCCGACCCGCCGATCCACACCGAACTGCGCGCGGCCCTCACCGAGAACCTCACCCCGCGGGCGCTGCGGGGACTCAAGGGCCAGATCGAGGCCAAGGCCGATGCGCTGGTCGCGGACCTGGTGGCCGAGGGATCGTTCGAGGCCATCGATGCGCTGGCCCGCGCCTTTCCGCTCGAGGTCGTCGCCGACCTGATCGGCTTCACCGGCGCGGCGCGCGACAACATGCTGCGCTGGGGACAGGCCGCGATCGAGGTCATCGGCCCGATGAACCAGCGGACGGCCGAGAACTTCCCGATCGCGGGTGAACTCTACGAATGGTGCGCCGGGGTCCGGGCCGAGGATCTGGCACCGGGGTCGGTGGGTCGCGGGATCTTCGATGCCGAGGCCCGGGGCGTCATTCCCCCCGACACCGCCGGCCACATCATCCACCAGTACCTCGGTGCGGGGGTGGACACCACGATCACCGCGCTCGGCAACATCGTCGCGCTCTTCTCGGCCTTCCCCGACCAGTTCGACCTGGTCCGCCGGAATCCCGCCCTGGTGCCGGCAGCCTTCAACGAGGCACTCCGCTTCTGGGCTCCGATCCATGCCTGGGGCCGCTCGGTCACCGAGGACGTGGAGATCGACGGCACCCTGGTGCCGGCCGGATCCCAGGTGGCGATCCTCTTCGGTGCGGGCAACCGCGACCCGAGGCACTACGAGAATCCGGACGACTTCCTGGTCGAACGGAACCCGGTCGACCATCTGTCCTTCGGCTACGGTCCGCACGGCTGCGCCGGTCAGGGCCTGGCCCGGCTCGAAGCTCACGCCGTCATCGCGGCACTGGCGAATCACGCGCAGCGGCTCGTGGCCGCCGAGCCGGTTCGCGTGCCCAGCAACATCACCCGTTCCATCGACGAACTCGAGATCCTGAAGGTGGTTCCCGCATGAAGATCGTGCTCGACAGGCCCCGTTGTGAAGGCCACGGACTGTGCGAAGAGGCCGCTCCCGCACTGATGCACCTCGACGACGAGGGCGAACTGATCATCGACGTCGGCGAGCTCCCCGAGGGCAGCACCGAACTCGCCGCCGCTGGTGCCGCCGTCCGGGTCTGCCCCGTGGCCGCCCTCAAACTGGCCTGACACCGACAGCCGCAGGAACGGAACCCACATGAACAGCACCGAAGCTCCCCGACGAATCGTGGTCGTCGGCAATGGGATTGCCGGCCAGACGGCCTGTGACAGCCTCCGCGCCGCGGGTTTCGACGGCGACCTGACCATCGTGGGGGAGGAACCGCGGGCGGCCTATTCGCGGCCCGCGCTCTCGAAGGCGCTCCTGGTCGACGGTGGTTCCCACGAACTGGCGCCGCCCACGCACGGGGCCACCGAGGTGCTCGGGGTCGCAGCGGTCGGCCTCGACGTCGAGTCCCGCCGCGTGCGTCTCGCCGACGGATCGGAGCTGAGCTTCGACGGACTGGTGATAGCAACGGGTTCCCGGGCCCGGCGCCTCGGTGGTCCCGACAGTCCGGAGCTGACCTTGCGCACCCTCGACGATGCCCTCGCGTTGCGGGAACGGCTGGCGGCGCGGCCGTCTGTCGTGGTCGTCGGCGCCGGCCCACTGGGGATGGAGATCGCGTCCGCGGCGCTGTCGGCGGGGTGCGAGGTCACGCTTGTGGCCGACGGTAGGCCGATGCTCCCGCATCTGGGGCCGTGCCTGTCCGAAGCGTTCACCGCGGCTGCGGTCGCCCAGGGGCTGAAACTGGTCGACGGTACCGCCGCCGGAATCGACGGCGCGCGTGCCGTGGTCCTGAGCGACGGCTCGCGGGTCGAGGCCGACCTGATCGTCACCGCGATCGGCGACATTCCCAACACGGAGTGGCTGGCCACCAGCGGCCTGATGGTCGACGGCCGCCTCGAGGCGGACTCGCGCGGGCGAGTCGCGCCCGGCATCGTCGCGCCCGGCATCGTCGCGGCCGGTGACGTCGCGGCGATCCCGACGCGTGGGGGTGTGCGCCGGATTCCGCTGTGGAGCAGCGCGATCGAGCAGGCCAAGGTCGCGGCCGTCGCGCTCCTGGCCGGCGACGCCGCGCCCGAACTGGACCTCGATCCGTACTTCTGGACCGAGCAGTTCGGGTTGAACCTCAAGGCGACCGGCCACCTGCCGGCGGCCGGCGAACCCGAGTTCCTCGTCGGTGACAGCCCGCACGGACCGTCGGTGATGCGCTGGACGCACGACGACGGGCGCGGCGTCGCGGTAGCCGTCAATCACCGGATCCCGATCCCGAAGCTGCGCCGCATGGCCTCGGCCGACGCGTGACGCACAAGTTTCGACTGTCGCCGTAGTTTCGGCCAACGGATACGTAGAGTTCGTGTGGATGAACCAACCGCTCGACCACCCGAGCGATCCGGACCTGGGACGGCTCGCCTCGGTCAACCTCAATCTGCTGGTGCCGCTGCTGGCACTGCTCGAGGAGGGGTCGGTCACCCGCGCCGCGGCCCGGGTGGGCATGACCCAGCCCGCGATGAGCCATGCCCTGGGCCGCATGCGCCGGCTGATCGGTGACGATCTGGTGACGCGGCAGGGGAGCGGCCTGGTGCTCACCCCGCGCGCCCTGGAACTGATCGCTCCGCTGCGTGACGTGCTGCGGCAGACCGCGCGCGTGGTGGACTTCCCGGGCTTCGACCCTGCTCGCGACAGCCGCACCATCACGGTGGCGATGACCACCAGCACCGCGTTCGTGGTCGGGCCGAATCTGGCGCGACTGATCGCCGAGCGGGCACCGAATGCGACCCTCCGGATGCGCAACTTCGTCGAGCCGCATCCGAGCGATTTCACCGACGACGGGGTGGACGTCGTACTCGTGTCCGAGGCGTTCTCCTCGCCGTACCCGCGCCACCGGCTCTACGAGAACCGCTGGGTGGTGATCGCCCACCCGGACAGCGATCCCGAGGCGTCTGCGCTGGACCTGCTCACCTCGCTGCCCCACGTCACCTACGACTCCCGGCACCGGGTGGCACCGTACGCCGCGATGGACGCGCACGACGTCCATTACCGGATCGGGCAATTGATCTCGGACCACCTGCTCATCCCGCATCTGGTGGCAACGGCCGGTGGGGTGGCGGTGCACACCTTCCGGGTCGCTGTCGCGATGCGGGAACGGGTGAACCTCCGCATCGAGGAGTTCCCGCTGCCGGTCTCGCCGTTGGGTGTCGACATGGTGTGGAACCCGCGCCTGGCAGATCAGGAGTTCATCGGCTGGTTGCGGGAGATCCTGGTCGACGCGTCCGCCTTCGAGCCGGCGGCACCGACGTCCTCGGCGGCCCGTGAAGGGTGATCGTCAGGGACGGACTTCCTCGTGCCGATGCTGAGCCTCAGTCGTCCGATGCGAGCAGGTGGCACCAGGAACCGGTGAGTTCGTCGAGGCAGACCTCGCGGGGGGTCCGCCAGCCGACCGAGAAGTAGCGGCGCGAGAGGTACTCGAGCTGGCCGAACGCGAGCACGCAGCGGATCCGGCGACGGTCCGGCGGGAATCGGTTAGCGCGGTCCAGCCCCTCGGTCATCTGACCGACCGCGTCCTCGAACCACTGCTCGGTCCTGGCCGCGACGTCCGGCTCATGGGCGGCCTGGTAGGACGCGGTGAGGTAGGGCTTGATCTCGTCCCATTGCGAGAACTTGCGGTCCAGCCACTCCTGGATCCGGTCGCGCGAGCCGGAGGCGACCACTGCGGTCAGCGTGGGGTCGTCGGCCGTCGTGAGGATCGCGTCGACCTTCGTCAGCAGCGCGCTCATCACCTCCGCCTTGGACGAGAAGTGCAGGTAGAAGGTCGTCCGGGTCGAGCCGGCGGCGGTGGCGATGTCGTCGATCGTGGTCGCGGCGTAGCCCTTGGTTCCGAACAGCTCGAGTGCCTTCGTGAGGAAGAGCTCGTAGGTCATCTGCTTCTGTGCGGCACGGAGCGACATGGGCTCGGATTCTAGCCGCAGTACAGCCACTGACCTGTCAGCACAGTCACGTGTCGCGATGAATCTTCACTTGACATGATGTAATGCGAACATCTACTGTGATACGCACCACGTCGTGCTGACGCGACGCTGACGAAAGGAAGTGCCGATGACTGGCGCCCACACTGCCGAGGGCAACACCGTCCACACCGTCCTCGGCCCCGTTCCCGCCGACGAGTTGGGGGTTGTCTCGGTTCACGAGGCGCTGTTGTCGGTGGTTCCGGGCGCGGAGCACGCATTCGACATCACCATGGACCGCGCCGAGATCTTCGAGACCCTGGCCGCGAAGCTGACCGACTTCCGCGAACACGGCGGACGGACGATCGTCGACAGCACCGGCATGTTCCACGGTCGCGACGTGAAGCTGTACGAGGCACTCTCCCGCACGACCGGCGTGCACATCGTCGCGTCCACGGGCATGGGCCCGGAGAACCTGCTCGGCGGCTACTTCCTCACGCCGCAGACCAACCCGCCCACCCCGTGGCCCGCGGAGAAGTTCGCCGACCTGTTCACCAGGGAGATCACCGAGGGCATGGTGGTTCCCCGCGTCGAGCGCCGCGGCGCCGCAGGCCTGGTGACCACCGCCGCGAATCCCGACGGCATGACCGCCACCGAGGAGAGCCTGTTCCGCGGCGCGGCCCGCACCGCCCTGGCCACGGGCGTCGCGGCCTCGATCCGCTACGGGAACGACGCCGTCCACGACCTCGGGATCATCCTGGACGAGAAGCTGCCGGCGGACCGCGTCGTCGTCGGCGGTCTCGACCGCAAGGACGCGATCGCCGCCGGCGCACCGCTCGAGATCGCCCGCCGCGGGGCCTTCGTCGCCCTCGACCACGTGGGCACGGCCGACGACGTCCACGTCGCCGACGAGGAGCGCGCCGCCGTGATCCGCGAATTGATCGAGGCCGGGTACGGAAACCGAATCCTGCTCTCGTGCAACGCGACCGGCGTGTCGAAGGGCGAACCCGGCGGAGACACGGGCGAACCCGGCGGAGACACGGGCGAACCCGGCGGAGACACGGGCGAACCCGGCGGAGACACGGGCCGGCCCGGCCGCGACCTGCCGTTCAGCTACGTGCTCTCGACGTTCGTGCCCCTGCTCACCGCGCAGGGACTCGGCGACGAGGACATCCAGCGCATCCTCACCGGCAATCCGCGCGACCTGCTGGCCGTGCGCTGACGCCCCACCCGAAACCGTCGAAGAGATTTTCCCGAAGGGGAGTTGTTGTGTCGAGAGTGAACACCGTTCTGGGTCCGATCGCGACCGAGGAACTGGGCATCGTCGCCATCCACGAACACATCGGGTACGGCATGCCCGGCTCCGAACTGGACACCCGATGGTGGAAGACCCCCGAGGAGCGGTACGAGGAGACCGTCCCGAAGCTGCGCAAGTTCCACGAGTACGGGGGCGGGACCTTCGTCGACGTCACCGGCATCTGCAACGGCCGTGACATCGACTACTACAAGTCGCTGTCCGCCAAGACCGGCGTGAACATCATCGCCTGCACCGGATTCGTCGGCGGCGACACCGCCCTGCCGTTCTTCGAACGGGCGAGCGTGGACTACCTGACCCGGCAGTTCGTGCACGAGATCACCGTCGGCATCGGCGACACCGGCAGCCGCGCCGGCGTCATCAAGGTCGGGGTGAGCCGCGGTGGCCGGATGACGGAGCTGGACAAGCGCATCTACCGTGCTGCCGCTCGCGCCGCGCTGACCACCGGCGTGCCGATCCTGACCCACCTGGCGATCGACGCCGAGAACGCCATCACCATCTTCAACGAAGAGGGCCTCCCGCTGGACCGCGTGCTGTTCGGGCACGCCGACGACGGCGTGAACGCCGAGAAGACGCGCGACACCTGGATCGCCGAACAGGGTGGCCGCGTCGGCTTCGACACCTTCGGATACGAGACCGAACTCGAGGACCCGCCGTTCTGGGCCCGGCCGCGCAAGGAACGCCTGGACCACTTCCTCCGGTTCCTCGGGGAGGGCCACCTCGACCAGGCACTCGCCGGCGTCGATGCCAACTGCAGCCCGCTCGGGTGGCCGGGTGTCAAGGGCCACACCGTGAACTACCTCTTCGAGGACCTCATTCCGGACCTGCGGGAGGCCGGTCTGGACGAGGCCACGATCACCAAGCTGTTCGTCGAGAACCCGGCCGACTTCCTCACGATCCAGTCCTGATCGCCCCAGGACAACCCAGCGCATCCACTCCCAGGGCGCTCCCGTACGCCCGACCCAGAGAGAAGAGACCCATGCAGCCTTCAGACCTGAAGAACCTCCGCGTCGCCATCGTCGGCGCGGGATACGCCGGCGCGGCGGCGGCCAAGGCACTGAGCCTGCTCGGCGCCGATGTCAACGTGTACGAGCAGGCCACCGAGGTCCGGGAGGTCGGCGCCGGCATCGGTCTGCGTCCGTCCAGCATGGACCGCTTCCGCGAGTGGGGGATCTTCGACGCGATCGCGAACGTCAGCTCGCCGAGTGACTACTTCGAGATCCTCACCGCCACCGGTGATCCGATCATGAAGGACACCTGGCCGGCCTCCGCCGACCAGACGAAGACCTACCTGATCCACCGCGGTGACTTCATCGACGCTCTCCTGGGCGTGCTCCCCGACGGCATGGTGCACCTCGGTCACAAGCTGCAGACCGTCGAGGACCGAGGCGACCGTTCCGTCCTCACCTTCACGAACGGCACGACCGTCGAGGCCGACCTGGTCGTCGGCGCCGACGGCATCAAGTCGGTGGTGCGCCGGCAGCTGTTCAGCGACAAGGACCCACGGTTCTCCGGTGAGCACGCCTACCGCGCAGTGATCTCCGTCGACGACGCCCACGGGATGGTCACCGACGACAACCTCCGGATGTACATCGGCAAGGGAACGAAGGTCTACCTGCTGCCGCTGCGCCACCGGGGTCAGGTGTCCTTCGACATCACTGCCCTGTGCCCGGACAGCACCTGGGCGCCGCAGATCACCAAGGACGATCTCCTGAGGACCGTCGAAGGCTTCGACGAACGGATCGTGAACATCACGCGCGACCTCGACATGGACACCGTGAACATCCGCGCGGTCTACGACATCGACCCGGTCGACACGTGGCATTCGGACTCGGTCGTCCTCGTGGGCGACGCAGCCCACTCGATGCTGCACCACCAGGGCCAGGGCGCGAACTCGGCAATCCTGGACGCCGGCGGTCTCGCCGACGCCCTGCGGGAGGCCGACTCCGTCAAGGAGGCGCTCGCGTCGTACCAGGCAACCCGCAAGCCGGTGACGGACGAGCTGCAGCGCATCTCGCGTCAGGGATGGACCGAGGACGAGGTCAACGACGTCTTCCCCGGGCAGAAGCCGTCGTCCCAGGCGCCCGTCTCCCAGCCTCAGGTCTGACGTCATGGCACTGCATCCCCAGATCGCACAGGTCCTGGCGAACCTGCCGGCCCCGCCCGAGGGCCCGCTCGACCCCGCAGCCATGCGTGCAGCGGAGGAGTCGCAGGTTGCTCCCGTCGAGGAGCGCCTGCCCCTCCATGCCGTCGAGGACACGACCGCGCAGACCCCGTCGGGGGACGTGCCGGTCCGGATCTACACCCCGGTCGACGCCGACTCGTACGGACTGCTGGTGTACTTCCACGGCGGCGCGTTCTTCCTCGGAAGCCTCGACACGCACGACCACGTCGCGCGGAACCTGGCCAATGAGACTGGGCTGAAGGTCGTCTCCGTCGGCTACCGCCGGGCACCCGAGGCGGCGTTCCCGGCCGGCCTCCAGGACTGCCTCGGGGTGGTCCGGTGGGCCGCGGAGAACGGCGAGGCCCTGAAGTGGAACGGTGAGACCCTTGCGCTGGCCGGTGACAGTTCGGGCGGCACCTTCGTCGCCGCCGTCGCCGCGATGGCCCACGACGAGGGATTCGACCGCATCACGCACCAGGTCCTGTACTACCCGTCGCTGGACCTGGACTTCGCCGTCGACCGCTACGCCTCCCTGCGGGAGAACGCCGAAGGGTACGGCGTGGAGACGGCCGGACTGAAGGGCTTCAACTCCTTCTACGTCGACAGCGGTGCCGACCCGGCCGACCCGCTCGTCTCCCCGATCAAGCGCGAGGATCTCACCGGGCTGCCCCCGGCGCTGATCATCACCGCCGAGTTCGACCCCATGCGTGACGAGGGCGAGCTCTACGGCACGCGGCTCGGCGAGGCCGGGGTCGACGCGACGGTCAGCCGCTATGTCGGCGCCAATCACGGTTTCGTCCAGAACTTCTCGTGGATCCCGGAGTTCCACCGGGCGTTCGCGGAGACGGCGGAGTTCCTTCGGCAGGCCCGACCCGGCCGGGGGGAGTGACGTGGTGCAGGACGTGAAGATTCATCCGCTCGTCTCGCCGTGGGGTCGATTCGGTCTCTACAGCTTCTTCATCGACGCCCCGGAGCCGGCGATCGTCGACACCGGGATCGCCTCGTCGCCCGCCGAGGGCATGGCTCCTGCGCTCGAGGCCCTCGGGCACAGGATCGAGGACGTGCGCTGGATCCTGTTGACCCACGGCCACATCGACCACATCGGTGGGGCACACGCCCTGTGGGAACTCACCGGCAGACGGGCCCGGGTCGTGATCCACGAGGCCGACGCGCACCTGTTGCGCTCGCGGCAGGCCCACGTCGACGAGTACCTGTCGGCACGTGGGCAGTACCTGCACGACCCCGAGGGCGCTGCGAAGCAGGCCGCCACCGCGGAAGCCGTCATCTCCGGGGAGATGGAGCCGACGATGCTGGTGCGGGGCGGCGAAAAGCTGTCCCTCGGCGGCGTCGTCACCGTCTCGGTGCATTCCATCCCCGGGCACACCGCCGGATCGGTCGCGTACGTCGTCGAGGGGCAGAACTCCGTGTTCGTCGGCGACGCCGTGCAGGTCCACGGAGCGGCCAACGGCTTCCCCGGCTACGAGGATCCGGACGCGTACCGGTCGAGCCTGCAGTACCTGCGGGACGAGATCCGCCCGAACCACCTGTACCTGGGGCATCCGTACCGTCGGGCGGACGGTGTCGCGTACGGCGTCGAACTCGATCGGGACCAGGCTGCCGAGGCACTCCGCGAGAGTGTGGACATCGAGGGCGGCGTCCGCGGCGCGGCCCATCGGTGCCTGTGCGGCGGTCTGCAGGAGACGGACTCGGCGTACTCGCCGTTCGCACCGGTGGCGGAGGAACTCGGCTACGAGGGGGACCCGACGCTCGAACCGTCCCCGTTCTTCACGTCGCTGCACGGCTACCGCACACAGTTCACCCAGAAGTCTTGACAGAGGATAGGAGTCGCAGACTCATGGCCGATTTCGAAGAATTCGACGCGGGTGGGCAGACCATCCACATCCACAAGGATCTCCGGGTCCCGATGCGGGATGGGATCGAGCTGGCGGCAGACGCCTACCAGGGTGTCGACGACAAGCCTCGACCGGCACTGGTCGCGCTGAGCCCCTACGGCAAGGAGCTGCAGGCACTCGCCCTCACGACGCCGCCGCAGCGTCGCCCCAGCCCGATGTGGGACGGCTGCATCGAAGCCGGGGACATCGCCCGCGTCGTCGCGGAGGGCTACGTCCACGTGATCGGCGACCTGCGCGGCTCCGGCGCCTCCGAGGGCGAACACATCGGCAACTACAACGCCGGTGGCGTGCCGCTGGGGCAGGACGCCTACGACTTCATCGAGTGGGTCGCCGAGCAGCCGTGGTGCGACGGCAACGTCGGCATGATCGGCATCTCCTATTTCGGGTCGATGCAGGTGCTCGCCGCCGCGGAGCGTCCGCCGCATCTGAAGGCGATCTTCGTCAGCGGCGGCCACTACGACTTCTACGAGACCACCTACCACGGCGGCATCATGTGGTTCATGCCGCGTGCCGCCCGCGAGGGCCGCGGCGGCGACTCCGGCTGGGCCTTCACCGACAACGTCAAGTCCCGCATGCTCGAGACGTACTCCCCGGAGGAGATCAGGGAGCGCGTCGCCACGCGCCTCGAGGATCCGGATGTGGCCGCCTGGCCGAACCTGGTCCACGTGCTGAACTACCCGAAGCACCACGAGGCCTGGTTCGACATCGTGATGAACGAGCTGGACGGCGAGTGGTACGAGGAGCGCAACCCCATCACGCTGGCCCCGAACATCGACATCCCGGTCTATCTGCAGATCGACCAGGGCCGCGGCTGGACGATGGACGGCACGATCGAACTCTTCGACGCGCTGAAGGGTCCGAAGAAGCTGGACATCGGCCCGTACCCGCCCATGCAGTCGCGCCCCTTCATCGAGGAGCACGACAAGATGTTCCGCTGGTACGACTACTGGATCAAGGGCATCGACAACGGGATCATGGACGAGCCCGCCGTGAACGTCTTCGTGGAGGGCTCGCGTGAGCGGGTGACCGGCAGCCAGTGGCCGCCGAAGGCCATCGAGTACAAGTCCCTGTACCTGCGTCCGCGCGGCAAGCTGTCCACCGAGCCGGAGCCGATGGGTGCGCAGTACGCCGCCCCGGACGGCTTCTATCAGGCCCCGCTGACCGTCACCGACAAGGTCGAGATCCTGAAGTGGGAGACCCCGGTGTTCGAGGAGCCCACGGAAATGATCGGCACCGGTGCCGCGCACATCTTCGCGGAAATCGACCAGCCGGACTCGAACTTCATCCTGCGCCTGTGGGACTACGCCCCGGGCGGCAAGCGCCAGCTGATCACCACCGGCTACCTGAAGGCCTCGCACCGCGAGCTGGACGAGCGCACCACCGAGGGCAACCCGTACCACCCGCACACCCGCGCTGTGCCGGTCGAGCCCGGGAAGATCGAGGAGTACGTGCTGCGCCTCTACCCGTTCGCGAACACCTTCCAGCCGGGTCACAAGCTGACCGTGGAGCTGTCCAACGGGGAGCCGCTGGCCGACGAGCACAACGCGCTGCTCCCGCCGGATGCGTTCCACCTGCCGGTGGGCCGCCCGGTCACCCACAAGATCTACCGGGACGCCGCCCACCGGTCCCGGCTCGTGCTGCCGTTCACGACGCGCACGGCGGGGGAGAAGGAGTAGCGGCAGCGGTTTCGGACGCCACGTCCTTCCGCCACGGTGCGTTACGCTCGGGCATCGTCCCGTCGGCGGAAGGGCAGTGATGCGTGCGGTGCTCGGCGTTGCGATCGATGCCGGTGAGGTCTGTGCGGTGCTCGTGGATGCCGACGTTCCGGCGCTCGGCCCGTTCGACACGCAGCGGTGGGCCGCCGGCGAACGCACGGACGCCGAGGCGGTGCGCCGGGCGCTCGCGGTGATGACCGAGCGCGCCGCGCGGGCCGGGGTGCCGTTCGCCCGGGCCGGACTGGTGGCGTCCGAGGCGGTCGTGCCGGACTCCGGGGAGACCGCTGTGCCGGTGCAGTCCGTGGGGGTCGACGAGGCCCGGCTGGCCTTCCTCGCCGCGACCCCGGAACTCGAGGGTGTACGGGTGGTGGCACTGATCGGCCGCGACGATGCGGCCACGACCGCGTCGGTCGCCGACATCCGTTCGGGGGCGGTCCTCGCGTCGGTCGCCGTGGCGGAGGACGACTTCGGTGGGATCGCCCCGGCCTTGCCGGAGGCCGCGGACGAGGCCGTGGCGCGGGCCGGGGTGGCGCCGGAGGCGCTGGCCTTCCTGGACCTGCGACCCGGCGACGCCGCGGTCGCCCGGGAGTTGTCCGCGGTCCTCGGGGTGCCGTTCGTGACCCCGCACGGCGTGCCGTGGCACCGGGCCACCGGAGCCGCGCTCGTGGCCGCACACACCGATCGGCCGCCGGCCCCGGCGCCTTCTCCGGGCCGCCGGGTGGCGGTGCTGGTGTCGGCCCTCGTCGCGCTGGCCGTGCTGCTCGGCGGCGGGCTGGCCGTCGCCATCGGTGGGGCCGGACCGTCCGAGCCGCCGCGCCCGGCCGACGCCGTCCGGTCCGTGCCCGCACCGCAGACCAGTCTCTCGCCGGAGACCGGGACGCCGTCCGCGGTTCCGTGCCCGGGGCGCGACACTCCGGCCGCGCAGGCGCCCGAGGTCCGTCCCGCGGGCTGGTCGGTGCGGGCGTCCGACCCCGATCTCGGCCCCCGCCCCGGCCCGACGCCGCCGACGACGACCGTCACCGCACCGCCGTGCGAATGACGTTCCCCGGGAATATCGTTCGATTCAGGCGAGGCGTGCGAGCCGGGCGCCGGCCGCGCGCATGGCGTCGAGATCGGTGGCGACCATGATCTCCGCGAATCGGTCACGGTAGTCACCGAGGTCGTCGCCGACGGATCCCACCACCGCCACGACCGGAACCGTGTGGACCCGGGCGAGGATCGCCGAGACGATCTTTCCGGCGCGGGACTGTCCGTCGAGGCGGCCCTCGCCGATGACGACGAGGTCGGCGCCGGCGAGGGCCGCCTCGAAACCGACGGCGTCGAGCACGAATTCGGCTCCCGAGCGCAGGTCCGCGGCGAACTGCGCCCACATGCCGCCGGCGAAACCGCCGGCCGCGCCGGTGCCGTCGACCTCGCGCGGATCACGCGGAAGCGTCACGGCCGCGTCCTCGAGGCGCCGCGTGAGCCGCTCCACGGCCGTCTCGTCGGCGCCCTTCTGCGGGCCGAACACCACGGCGGCGTCGGCGTAGCGGGTGGTCACGTCCGTCAGCACCGTGACGGTGGCGGTGCCCAGGCCGCCGGCCTCCATGATGGCGGTGATCGCGCCGAGCCCGCCGTCGGTCGTGGCCGACCCGCCGGCCGCGACGACGATGTGCGTGGCGCCGCGCCGCAGTGCCTCGACCATCGCCAGCCCGGTGCCGTAGGTGTCCGCCGTCATCGGATCACGGAAGCCCTTGTGCGGTGTGGTGATTCCGCTGAAGGTGGCGAGTTCGACGACCGCGGTGCCGTCCTCGCCGAGTCCGAACGATCCCGAGCACGGTGCGCGCCAGGGGTTCACGGATTCCATCTCGATCAGCTCGAGGCCGAGCGGGCCGGTGAGCACTTCGAGGGTGCCGTCGCCGCCGTCGGCCACCGGCATCCGGATCGCCTCGAGCCCGGCGGATTCCGCGCCGGCCGCCACCTCCTCGGCGACCTCCGCAGCCCGGTACGTGCCCTTGAAACTGTCCGGGGCGATCAGCACCCTCACCGGTTCACCACCCATTCGAACGCCGCGGCCTCGGATCGGGCCCCCTGCGCAGCGCGGGAGCGGTTCGGCTCGCCCAGTTCGGCGACGACGGTTTCCCCGAGCCGGACCAGGTCGGCGAACACCGCCGGGGTCAGCCAGGGGGGCCGGGTGGCGAAGAGCAGGTCCTCGCTCGCGGTGTTGCCGCTCGCGCCGGGGGCGAACGGGCAGCCGCCGAGGCCGCCGAGCGAACCGTCCACCACCGCGGCGCCCGCCCCGATCGCCGCGAGGCTGTTGGCGACGCCCAGACCCCAGGTGTCGTGGCCGTGGAAGACGATGCGGCGGGCGGGGGAGTCGTCGCGCACCCGGGACACCAGCGCCGCGACCTGCGCCGGCACGGCCTGGCCGAGGGTGTCCGCCAGGACGATGTCGGCGGCGCCGTCGGCGCGGGGGTCGCACGCGATCTCGAGCACCCGGTCGGGGTCGACAGGCCCGTCGAACGGGCAGGTGAACGCCGTGGCCAGACAGAGCTGGATGCTGCCGCCGGCAGCGTGGGCGTGCTCCACCGCGGTGGGCATCGCGGCGAGGCTCGCGTCGGTGTCCCGGCCGATGTTGGCGCGGTTGTGTGCGTCCGACACCGACAGGCAGTACTGGAAGTGCCGGGCGCCGGCGGCGGCCGCCTTCTCCACGTGCCGCGGCGTGGCCACCCAGATGTAGCAGCGGTCGAGTTCCTCGGGGGTGAGCATCCCGATCAGTTCGACGGTGCCGGCCATCGGGGGCACCAGATCGGGTCGGGCCATCGAGCCGATCTCGAGCTGCGGCACGCCGGCGCTCAGCAGGGCACGGACGATCTGTGCCCGGCGCTCGGTGGGCAGCACCTTGCCGGTCAGTTGCAGCCCGTCGCGCAGGGTCACGTCGCGCAGTTGCGGTGCCCCGGCCCTCACGACACCACCGCTCACGACACCACCTCCAGGAGCTCGTCGATCTCGGCCTCGGTCCGGCCGAGCAGGCCGCCGAGGATCTCGCGGGTGTGTTCGCCCAGGTCCGGCCCGACGTTGCGGATGGGCAGCGACCGGCCGCCGAGCACGGGCACGATGCCCGGGAACCCGACCTGCTTCGGCTCGTCCTCGCCGACGTCGACGGCGAAGTGCTGGATCATGTTCCGGGCCCGGTACTGCTCGTCGTCGACGATGTCGGCCGCCGTGTAGATCGGCCCGCACGGCACCCCCGCGGCCTCGAGGATCCCGAGCACGTCGTCGCGCGGCCGGCGCCGCGTCCAGTCGGCGATCGCGGCGTCGAGTTCCTCCCGCCGGGCCCACCGCCCGTGGTTGGTGGTCAGGCCGGGATCGTCGGCGAGGTCGGGCCGCTCGATGGTGCGCATGTAGCGCTGGAAGATGGCGTCCGCGTTGCCGGCGATGATCACGGAGGTGCCGTCCGAGCAGGGGTAGGCGTTCGAGGGGGCGATGCCCTCCATGCGGCCGCCGACCCGTTCGCGCCGGACGCCGTAGGCGAGGTAGTCGGGAATCAGCGATTCCATCATCGACAGCATCGACTCGTTCAGTGCGACGTCGACGACCCGGTTCACCATCGGCAGCGACCCGATCAGCTGCCGCTGCAGCAGCGCCGTGACCGAGCCGAAGGCCGCGTACAGCCCGGCGATGGAGTCGCCGATCGACACCCCCACCCGCACCGGCGGCCGGTCCGGATCCCCGACGAGTTCGCGGAACCCGCCCACGGCCTCGGCGACGGCCGCGAATCCGGGGCGATCCGCGAGGGGACCCGTCTGGCCGAACGCGGAGATCCGGGTGATCACCAGGTCGGGCTTGATCTCCGACAGCACCTCGGGGCCCATGCCCCACTTCTCCAGTGTGCCCGGCCGGAAGTTCTCGAGCAGCACGTCGCAGTGGCGCACCAGATCGAGGATCACGGCCCGGCCGGCGTCGGTACGCAGGTCCACCACGATGGACTTCTTGTTGCGGTTCACCGTGCGGTACAGCATCGACGTGTCCCCGGCGTACAGGCGCCAATTGCGCAGTTCGTCGCCGGTGCGGGGACGTTCGACCTTGATGACCTCGGCGCCGAAGTCGGCGAGCAGCCGGCCCGCGGTGGGTGCGGCGATGTAGTTGCCGAGTTCGAGGACGCGGATGCCCTCGAGAGGGCGCAGGATCTCCTCCGAGTTCATGCGCAACAGTGTGCCCTGTGCCGCGGCGCGGCGTGTGCCCTGTGCCGCGGCGCGGCGTGTGCCCTGTGCCGCGGCGCGGCGTGTGCCCTGTGCCGCGGCGCGGCGTGTGCCCTGTGCCGCGGCGCGGCGTGTGCCCTGTGCCGACGGCGAGCGGACACGCCGCGCCCCTCCCGCGATCGTGTGACCCAGCGCACTATTCTTCACTGTCGGACGGGGGCCTCGGGAAGGTGCTTGGGTCATGGTGGTCGCGAAAGTCGTTCTGTGGTGTGCGCTGCTGGTGGGTCTGGTCGGCGCCGGGATCGCCGTCAACGCGCTGCACGTGCACGGTGCCGTCGGCTCACTGATCGTGGCGTCGGTCGCGGGCCTGGTGCTGCTGCGGCTTCGGCCCGCGGCGCAGCTGGAGGTCGAGCCGGATCGCCTCGCGCACTGACAGGCCGCGCACTGACAGGTCGGGTCCCTTGGGCTTGCGAGAGCCTGCCGAAGCCCCGTACCCAAGGCACTCGAGGCGCCTCACCCCTGTTGAGCTTGCAATAGCAGGCACAAGCCTGGACAACGGGGCGTGACGACGGCACACTCGATGCAAAGCATGCCGTCGCAAGCACAGAGAGGAGGTGCCGTGGCCACGCCTCGTCGTCGCACCCGCACGGGACGCGGCGGTCTCGGTGACCACTTCGTGGACCGGCGGCACCGGCTCGGCCTCACCCAGTCCGAGCTCGCCGACCTCGCCGGTGTGTCGCGCTCGAGCGTCCAGTCGCTCGAGTCCGGTCGCGCCACCGTGCAACTCGACCTCGTCGTGGCGATCGCCGACGCGCTGGGCTGCGACCTGACCCTCACGACGCGCGGCGACCGGGCCGGGTGAGCGCGGTGGTCGAACGTCTGGTCGCCGTCGACAGCGCCGACGTGTACAAGGGCGACCGCCTGGCCGGGCACCTCAGCCGGGACGGCCACGATGTCGTGTTCCGGTACGTGCAGGACTACCTCGACGATCCGGCCGCTCCCGCCCTCGCGTGGACGGTGCCGAAGACCGGGGAGGAGGTCCGCGCCGGCGGCGGCAGCGTGCCCCCGTTCTTCGCCGGCCTGCTGCCGGAGGGCATCCGGCTCCGCGGCGCCGTCGCCGCCACCAAGACCTCCGAAGACGACCACCTCACCATCCTCATGGCGGTCGGCGCGGACACCATCGGCGATGTGCGGGTGCTCCCCGCCGGCGCCCGGCCACCGACGTCGACGCTCCTGCTCGACCCGGATGCCGTCCGGCGTGAGGACCTGCACGAGCTGTTCGACCGGATCTCCGGCCACGAGTCCGTCGTCCTCGACCCGACCTCCCTGCCGGGAGTGCAGGCGAAGGTGTCGGCCCAGATGTACTCCGCCCCCGTCGCGACGGTGCAGGGCCCCGCCATCCTCAAACTCGCACCACCCCGCGGCTATCCCCGCCTGGTCGAGAACGAGCACTTCTTCATGGGTCTCGCGACCGCCTGCGGCCTCGCCGTCGCCGGGCATCAGCTCGTCTACGACCGCAGGGGCAACGCGGGACTGCTCGTCGCCCGCTTCGACCGCTGGATCGGTCCCGGCCACACCGTCCACCGCACCGCGCAGGAGGACGCCTGCCAGGTCCTCGGTGTCTACCCGGCGGCCAAGTACCGGCTGAAGACCGAACGCGTCGTCGAGGCGCTGGCCGCCGCGTGCGAGCGCGGCGGCGGATCGGCCCGCGTCGCCACCCTCGAACTGCTGCGGCTCGTGGCCTACTCGTACGCCGTCGGCAACGGTGACCTGCACGGGAAGAACTTCTCCATCCACCTGACCGAGGCCGGGCTGTGGGCCGTCACCCCGGCCTACGACCTCCTGTGCACCCAGCCCTACCTCGGTTGGCGCGACCCGATGGCCCTCGACCTGTACGGCAAGGCCAACAAGCTCACCCGCCGCCACTTCGTCGAGTCCGGCGGCCGGCTCGGCGTGCCCGAACGCGCCGTCGTCCGGATGCTCGACGGGATCCGGCGCGGGATCGCCGGCGGCCTCGACCGCGTCGCCGACATCGGGTTCGACGACCGGGACACGGCCCGCCTGCGGGACATGCTGGTCCGGCGCGCCGACGAACTCGGCTGATCCGGTCGTCGTACGTCGGCCGGACCCCCGGCCGGTAGAGTCCCCGACGGGCGTCCCGCACGAGACCGCGGTCGCCTGTCGCGCATCGAAGAGGAGCACCGGGTCGTGTCGCTGTGGTCGACTGCACTGTCCCCCGGGATGCTCAGCGAGTACGTCTGGCTCGACCTGATGCCGTGGCTCGACCGGTACGGCTCGGCCCGCAACGCGCAACTGGCCGCCCTCGTGCCCGACGAGCGCTGGTGGGAACGCCGGTCCCCGGCAGAGACCGCCGCCTCCGCCGACGTCGTGGCGATCTGTGGGGAACTGGCCCGCATCTACGTCACCGAGCACCCCGATCTCGCGTTCTCCACGGGAATCGCCGACACCGTCGACGTCCCCGTCGCGGCGCTCGGGCTCGGCACCCGTGCCGCCGCCACCGTCGCGCGGCTGCCCCGCGCGGCGACCACCGCCGGCCTGCTCGGCTACACGCCCGCCGCCCTGTTCTCCGTGCGCGGTGCGGGCCCGGAGACCGTGCACCAGATCGTGCAGGCCGTCCTCGTCCTCGCGATCCTGCGGGACCCGGCGTCGCTGCGGGGGGCGACCGACGCCCCCACGCTCCCGCCTGCGCTGTCGCTGCTGATCGACGACCTCGTCGCGCTCGCGCGGTGGCGCGGGCTGCGCGCCGACCCCGACCGGCCGTTGGTGCGGGTCGAGCTCGAGGACGGCACCCCCGAGGAGATCCAGCAGGTCGCCGCGCGCATCGCCGCCCTGACCGCACGTGACCTGCCCGTGCCGGCGCCCCACCGCGCACTCGACGAACTCGCCGCGTACGTCGCCGGGCTGTCCGCGCCCGAGCGCGACGCGATCCGCCGCCGCGTCCTCGGCGACGAGCCGCCCGACCCGGGCGCCCCGTCGACCTTCGCGTTCGGTACCGCCGTCGGCGACCTGCTCGCGGCGCTGCGCGTGGACGTGCGCCCCGTCGCCGCCCTCGACCGGATGCTGGGGCTGCGGCCGGAGCTGGCCCAGCCCGTCCCGGGACTCGACGTGCCGCTGTGGCGGGCTCTCGCCCGCCTCGACGACCGCTTCGAGGTGGTCGACGGGTGGGTCGCCGTGCCCGGTCTCGCCGAGGCCGAGCGGCGCACCCACGCGCTGCTCGCCGAGTTCGAATCCCCGAACGGGGTCGTCGAACCCGCGGCCGTCGCTGTCGTGTGGGACCTGCCCGCCGCGGAGTTCGCCGCGTGGCTGCGCCGGTGCGGTGTACCGATGTTCGAGGGCCGCGCTCTGACCCGGCGGTCCGCGTTCGCCGATCATGCCGCGGCGGTTCTCGAGGTGATCGGGGATCCGCTGCCGGCCGCGGAGCTCGTCGACCGCATGGGCACCCCCGCCGGTCCCGCCGCCGTGATCGACGCGATCGGCGCCGACGAACGGTTCACGCTCTCCGAGGACGGCAGGTGGTCACTCAGCGAATGGGAGACCGACGAGGCGGGCGCGGTGCGCGGCCGCATCGCCCGGATCGTCGACGCCGACGGCGGATCCGCCGACCTGGACCGCGTCGTCGACCGGCTGGTCGAGCGTTTCGGGGTGTCGCCGACCAGCGCCCGCATCTTCGCCGGCAGCGGTGACTTCGAGATCGTCGACGGCCGGGTGCGCCGGCGCCGCCGTACCCACGTGAGCATCAAGCCGCCGCACCGCACCCGCCGCCTCTACCGCCTCGGCGACGTGTGGCGGCTGCGGGTCACCGCCACGCGTGACCACCTGCGCGGTGCCGACTTCCCGGTGCCGTCCGCGGTCGCGGGGATCATCGGCTGCGCCCCGGGACGCGAGGTCTCCCTGTCGTCCCGGCTGGGCACCCAGGTCGTGCGCTGGACGGGCGCGTCCCCCCATCTCGGCAGCGTGCGACGGTTCCTCGAGGACCTCGGGGTGGAGGAGGGCAACGAGATGTTCCTCGAGTTCCACCCCGGCGGCCGGTTCGACGTGCTGCCGCTGCGCACCGTCGCCGACAACGCGGAACCGCTGCGCAAGGCGCTCGCCCTCATCGGCCACTCGGCCCCGGAGATCGTGCCGGACGAGGGCGTCGCGCCGGCCTTCGCCGCCGCCGTCGGCCTGGGCGACGAGACCCGGCCGCGTCGGGTGCTCAGCGCCTACCGGGCGCGGCACGAGGCCGAGGTGACCGCATTGCTCGAGCAGGCATGGGTGCGCGTGCCAAGCTGAGCGCATGCCGATCCGCAGACCCGAGCATCCGCTGTTGGCGAACGACGCCGAACGCGTCGTCTGGGAGGCGCTCGGCCGGCAGCTCGGCGACGGTGATCTCGTCGCCGCGGGCCTGCGCGTCACCGACCATCTCAAGGACCACGAGATCGACTTCGTCGTAGCCCTCGAGGGCCACGGCATCGTGTGCCTCGAGGTCAAGGGCGGCCAGGTGTGGCACGACGGCTTCCAGTGGGTGCAGGCCCGGCAGGGCAAGGACCGGTCGATCGATCCGGTCCGGCAGGTGATGCAGTCCTGCTACGCGCTGCGCCGCTACGTCGAGGCCGACCCCCGCTGGACGCAGGGCCGGCTGCGCTGGGACCACTTCGTCGTCCTGCCCAACACCGAGGTCCGCGCCGACTTCGCCCTGCCCGAGTGCCCCCGCTGGAAGGTGATCGACCGCAACGACCTCGGCAGCATCGCCGAACGGCTGCGCGCGGTGCTCGACAAGCAGGAACTCGACCGGCCGGCCCTCGTCGCCGACGGCGTCGACCAGTTCGCCGAGGTGCTCGCGGGCCGTGGCCTGCCGCAGCGCGACGTGGTGTCGCGTGCCGTCGCCAACGAGGACGCCGCGGACCGGCTCACCGAGCAGCAGGCCGTCATCCTCGACGCGACCCGCCTGCTGACCCGCGTCGAGGTGCGCGGCGGCGCCGGCACCGGCAAGACGTTCCTCGCCCTCGAGCAGGCCCGGCGCCTCGCCGAGCAGCACCAGCGGGTCGCGTTGATCTGCTATTCGCACGGCCTCGCGTCGTACCTGCAGCGGATCACCGCGACGTGGAACCGGAAGAAGCGGCCCGCATACGTCGGCGAGTTCCACGCCCTCGGCCGGCGGTGGGGGGCCGCCGAGGGGCCCGACGAGGCCCTGCGCACCGCCGACACCGTGCGCTTCTGGGAACACGACCTGCCCGTCCAGATGACCGAGCTGGCCCGGTCCCTGCCGGAGGGACAACGCTTCGACGCGGTCGTCGTCGACGAGGCGCAGGACTTCGCCGACGCCTGGTGGGATCCGATCATGGCCGCCCTGCGCGACGAGGAGACCAGCGGCATCTACGTGTTCACCGACGAGGCGCAGCGGGTGTTCGACCGGGAGGGCCGGCCCCCGGTGCCGCTGGTTCCGCTGGTGCTCGACCACAACCTGCGCAACACCCGGCAGATCGCGGGGACCTTCGGCCCGCTCGTCGGGCAGCGGATGCGGCTGCTCGGCGGCGACGGCCCCGACGTGCAGTTCGTCGCGTGCCGCGGCGACGAGGCGCTCGCCGTGGCCGACGACCGGATCGACGCCCTGCTCGAGGAGGGCTGGCGGCCCGGCGACGTCGCGCTGCTCGCGACGGGCAGCCGGCACCCGGAGCAGGTGGCGCGCCAGTCCGAGGGCAACTCGGCGTACTGGGACAGCTTCTGGGACACCGAACAGGTCTTCTACGGGCATGTCCTCGGCTTCAAGGGACTCGAGCGCCGGGCGGTGGTGCTCGCGGTGAACGAGACGCTGCCCCAGGAGCGCTCGCGCGAGCGCCTGTACGTGGGGTTGTCCCGGGCCCGCGACCAGCTGGTGGTGTGCGGGGACCCGGACTTCGTCCGGCAGGTCGGCGGTCCGGAGCTGGCGGCACGGCTGGGGCTCGGCCGATGAGCCTGCTGCGGGACTGGACGGTGTCGGCGACGGCGGGGGAGTTCGTCGGATTCCTCGTTCCCGCGGTCGTCGGAGCCCTGCTGTTCGACAGTGCCGCGGCGTTGCCGGCGCTGATGGCGGCCGGTGTCGTCGAGGGATCGGTGCTGGGCTGGTCGCAGGCGCGGGTGCTGCGGCACCGGCTGCCCGCGATGTCGGTCCGGCGCTGGGTGCTGGGCACGGGTGTCGCCGCCGCGTGCGCCTACCTGCTGGGGATGTCGCCCTCGACGTTCTACGAGACGTGGTCCGCGTGGCCGGTGGCGATCCCGATCGCGCTCGGTGTCGTCTTCGGCGTGGCGTTGCTGGGTTCGATCGGGGTCGCGCAGTGGCTCGAGCTGCGCCGGCACCTCCCGCGCGCCGGGCGCTGGATCGTGTGGACGGCCGGTGCGTGGCTGGCCGGTCTCACGCTGTTCCTCGTGGTGTGCACGCCGCTGTGGCAGCCCGGCCAGCCGCTGTGGCTCACCGTGGCGATCGGCGCGCTCGGCGGCCTGCTGATGGCGTTCGTGACCGCCCTGGTCACCGGCTTCGGCATCCGTCACCTGCTCGGCACGGGGCATCCTGCTGCGCCCGTCGTGCGCGCGTAGCACCATGGAGCCATGGCCGACGACGCGCACATCGAGGAACCGGGTCCCGCCGACGAAGCCGTCGCCCGCGCGCTGCGGGACGCGATCGTCTCGGTCGAGGCCGCCGTCGCGCGGGTGCACGAGTTCTCCGAGGAGATCTTCGAGCTGGTCGGCGCGCCCGAAGGCGGGGACGCCGTCGACCACCACAACGCGCTGACCCGGGTGGCGGGGCTCCTGGACGCCACCGGGCAGCTGCGCGCCACCGACTGGGAATCCGTGCGCGGCCTCGGCGACGTACTCGCCGATCGGGCCGGGCGGCTGCGTGCCCACACCGGAGAAGTGCTCGACGGGCTCGCCGTCGACGCGCCGGCGCAGGACCGGGTGGCCTGCCTTCAGCAGGCCGTGGAGACCGACCGGCTCGGCGAGACGTTGCAGCTGCTCGTCCTCGTCGAGGACTCGCTGAACCTGTGGCAGCGGCTGCGGCTCGAACGGATCCGCACCACCGAACCGGACCGGCTCGGGCACGAACGCGCGGCGGTCGGCACGACGCTCGCCGGGCGCGTCGAGCGGGACGTCGGGCTGCTGCTGCGCGCCCGCGCACGGCTGGCGAGCTACGCGGCGCTCACGCCGTTCGAGCTGGTGCGGTGGCTGTCGACCGCCCGGGTGAAGAAGGACATCGCCCGGCTCCGGGCGGACCTGGACGACGTCGCGGCGGCGCTCGGCAGCGCCGCGGAGCGCGCCCTCGAGGCCGAGGATCCGTCGGTGGCCGAGAACCTGGCGGAGCTGGGCAAACCGGTCCGGGCCGTCGGCGGTGCCCTCGGCGACAGCGCCCGCACCCTCGGCGACAGCGCCCGCACCCTCGGCGGCCGGGCCGTCGGGGCGGGCAGCACCGGGGTCGGCAAGCTGGGCCGGGGGCTGCACCGGGTCGCGGAGCCCCGCCGGCGGCCGGGCGGCGACGTGCCGCTGACGACCGCCCCCGACGCCTGACCGCCGCGACGGGCGCGGCGCGGACCGCCCATATGATCGATTCATGAGCAGCGACCGGGCGCCGGCCTTCACCATGCGGCAACTGGTCGCCTTCGTCGCCGTCGCCGAGACCGGGACGATCAGCGCGGCGGCCGACCGGCTGCTGGTGTCGCAGTCGGCGGTGTCGCTGGCTGTCACCGAACTCGAGAAGGCGCTGTCGGCGCAGCTGTGCGTACGCCGCCGTGCCCACGGCGTGCACCTCACGCCGGCGGGGGAGTCGCTGCTGGCCCGGGCGCGGGCCCTGCTGCAGCAGGCGAGCGAGATCGAGGACGAGATGCTCGGGGCAGGCGGCGAGCTCGCCGGCCGGCTCGCCGTCGGCTGTTACACGACGGTCGGGCCGACGATCCTGCCGCCGCTGCTGTCCGAGTTCACCGAGCTTCACCCGCGGGTGTCGCTCGAGTTCCGGGAGGCGATGGCCGACGAGCTGGCCGAGCGACTCGAGGGCGGGGCGCTGGACGCGGTGATCACCTACGACCTGGAGCTGCCACCCGCATGGCGCACCGCCACGCTGATGACGAGGCGGCCGGCGCTGGTCGTGCCGGCGGGGCACCGGCTGGCGGCCACGCCCGGCCCGGTGGAGCTGGCCTCGGTGCGGGACGAACCGATGGTGTTACTTGACGCGGCGCCGGCCTCGACACACGCGATGCAGGTGTGTGCGCGGGCCGGGTTCACGCCCCGGATCGAGTACCGGTCGGCGAACTACGAGACCGTGCGGGCGTACGTCGGCCGGGGCCTGGGCTGGACGATCATGCTGCACCAGCCGCAGCTCAACCGCACCTACGGCGGACTGAAGATCGTGCTGTTGCCGATCGACGTCCCCGAGCTCGATCCGGTGCGGCTGGTCATCGCCTGGCGACCCGACGTGGTGCTCAGCCGGGTGGTGCGCGAGTTCATTTCGTTCGCAACGGCCCGCGTGGGCGCGCTGTGAGCGGCGCTTGCCGACCATTCTTGAGTATTTCTCATATCAATCAGCAGATTCCTGTTCTTTTCTGAGGTTGTGACTGCGGACATACTGGGTTCCGACGCGCTGATCGGCAGCGCGCGGTCCGGGTTCCGTTCCCGGCGCCGATGAGAAGCGCTGATTCACAACCACTTCGAGGAGATCGATAATGTCTGCCACGGACGCCCTGCATCCGCCGGTCCTCTTCGCGCCAGAACACGAGGAGTTCGCCCAGTGGGTCCGCGAGTTCGCGGCACCGCACGCCGAGAGCTATCTCGAACGCGCCCACCGCGAGGAGTTCCCGTGGGACCTCGCCGAGAAGATGGCCGCACAGGGCCTCCTCGGCCTCGGCGTCTCCGAGGAGAACGGCGGCCAGGGTCGCATCGGTGAGGTGCTCACCAAGACGCACCTCGGCATCGCCCACGAGGAACTGGCCTACGCGAACTTCTACCTCAGCCAGCTCGCCTACACGAACAACCTCACCGGCCCGCTGCTCGAGCGCTTCCTCGCCCCCGATGTCGCCAAGGACTGGGTGCGCGGCATCGTCGAGGGCCGCCACGTCGTCGCCCTCGGCCTGACCGAGCCGGGCAGCGGCTCGGACGCGATGGCCATGCGCGCCAAGGCCGAGAAGGTCGACGGCGGCTGGAAGCTCAACGGCGAGAAGACGTCCATCACCTTCGCCCCGCACGCCAAGGCGATGATCACCTTCGTCAAGGCCCGCGGCGCCACCCCGGAGGAATCCGGCGTCACCGCCTTCCTCGTGCCCCTCGACTCCGAGGGCGTGAGCATGCAGAAGTTCCCCGACGCCGGCTGGAAGCCGCTCGGCCGGGCCGGCGTGTTCCTCGACGACGTCTTCGTCCCGGACGAGTACGTCATCGGTGGCGTCGGCAACGGATTCCGGCTCGTCATGAGCGAATTCGACTACACCCGTTCGGTCATCGGCCTGATGTCGACCGGAGTCGCCCGCAAGGCCCTCGACATCACCATCGACTACGTCAAGTCCCGCAAGGCGTTCGGCAAGCCGGTCGCCTCGTTCCAGGGCGTGTCCTTCCCGATCGCCGAGAACGCCACCAAGCTCGAGGCGGCCCGCTGGCTCACCTACCGCGCCCTCTCTCTCGCCGACGCCGGCAGACCCTTCACGAAGGAGGCCGCGATGACCAAGCTCTACGCCACCGACGTCTCGCTGCAGACCATCCGCGACTGCATCGTCGCCCACGGTCACAGCGGCTTCGCCGAGGAACTGCCGCTGCAGGCCATGCTGCGCGACGTCTCCGGACTCGAGATCGGCGAGGGCACCCCGCAGATCCAGAAGGTCGTCATCGGCCGCGCGCTGCTCGGACGGGAGGCCACCGCATGAGCACCAGCCGGCGCCGCGCCCTCGACGGGGTGCGGGTCATCGACCTGACCCAGGCCCTCGCCGGGCCGTTCTGCACGTCGCTGCTCGCCGACCAGGGGGCCGACGTGATCAAGGTGGAGCCGCCGCGCGGCGACTTCCTCCGCTACACCGGCCCGTTCGCCTCCGACGACGAGCCGCGCGACTACGGCGGAGTGTTCCAGTCGGCCAACCGCAACAAGCGGTCGATCGTGCTGGACCTGAAGAAGCCCGACGCCCGCGACGTGCTGCTGCGCCTGATCGACGACGCCGACATCCTCGTCGAGAACTTCAGCGCCGGCGTCATGGACCGCTTCGGCCTCGACTACGACACCCTCGCCGCGCGCAATCCCCGCCTGGTGTACGCCTCGATCCGCGGATTCGGCGACAAGACCGGCGGGCACAGCCCCTACCGGGACTGGCCGGCGTTCGACATCGTCGCGCAGGCCATGGGTGGGCTCATGTCCATCACCGGTACCGACGCCGAGCACCCCGTCCGGGTGGGTTCCGGTGTCGGCGACACGGTTCCGGGCCTGTTCGCCGCCTTCGGGATCCTCACCGCCCTGCGCGACGCCGAGCGCACCGGGCAGGGCCAGTACGTCGACGTCGCCATGGCCGACGCCGTCCTCGCGATCTCCGAGGTCGTGGTCAACACCTACGGCCACACCGGGCAGGTCCCCGGCCCGCTCGGCAACCAGCTGCAGGGTTTCGCGCCGTTCGACACGGTGCAGGCAAAGGACGGCGTCGTCGCGCTCGGCGCCCCGCACAACCCGCAGTGGGCCAAGCTCGCCGCCGTCATGGGGCAGCCGGAACTCGTCGACGACCCGCGGTTCGCCACCGACCACGACCGGTGGCTCAACCGCGACGCCGTCTACGAGGTGGTCAACGCCTGGACCCGCACCCGCACCGTCGCCGAACTCATCGAGCTGCTCGGGGGCAAGGTGCCGCTCGGCCCGATCCTCGACGCCGCGGACATCTTCGCGGACCCCCACTTCCGGGCCCGCGACATGCTGCCGACCGTCACGCACCCGCACAACGGCCGTGCCGTCACCGTCCCCGGCATCCCCGCCAAGCTCTCCCGCACCCCGGGCGCGGTCGAGCGCCGCGCCCCGCTCATCGGCGAGCACACCGTCGAGATCCTCCGGGAGGCCGGCCTCGACACCGCCGAACTCACGGCCCTGGCCGACGCCGGCGCCACCGTCATCCCTTCTTCCGCTCAGGAGCACGTCGCATGATCATCACCAAGGTCGAACTGATCCCGGTCTCCACACCGCTGGTCAAGCCGTTCCTCATGCCGGGGACCAGGATCACCCACATCCATTCCGTCGTGCTGAAGCTGCACACCGACGAGGGGATCGTCGGCTACGGCGACAGCGGCGACACCTCCACCTGGTACCGGGGCGAGACCCAGGAATCGATGACGGCGATGATCGCGAACCACATCGCCCCGGCGTTCCTGATCGGCCAGGATCCGCTCAACATCGAGAAGATCGTCGGGCAGATGGACACCTTCGTCCGCGACAACAACCAGGCCAAGGCTCTCGTCGACTTCGCGCTGCACGACCTCAAGGGCAAGGCCCTGGGCGTGCCGGTGTACCAGCTGCTCGGCGGGAAGAACGCCGATGCCTCCGTGCAGGGCTGGGTCGCCTCCGCCGGCCCGGTCGACCAGGTGGTCGCCGAGGCCGTGCAGGCCCACGAGAAGGGCTTCTGCCTGATCAAACTCAAGTCCGACGGCAACTCCGACCACGACGTGGACAACGTCCGCGAGGTCCGTGCCGCGCTGGGTGACTCCGCCCGGATCGTGGTCGACGCCAACGGCTTCTGGAACTACGACCAGGCGCTGAAGACGATGCGCCGGCTCGACCGGTACGGCATGGAGTGCATCGAGCAGCCCGTCCCGCACTGGGACATCGAAGGCATGGCGCGCCTGCGCAGCCGCATCGACACGCCGATCTTCGCCGACGAGTCGGCGCAGGAGCTGCACAACATCCGGGAGATCATCGAACGTCGCGCCGCCGACGGCCTGTTCATCAAGATGCAGAAGGCCGGTGGCCTGCTCAAGGCGCAGCGCTGGCTGACGATGGCCCGCCTCGCCGACATGGCCGTCATGAGTGGCTGCATGATCGGCTCGGGCCTCGAGGCCAGCCCCTCGGCGCACCTGATGATCGCCAACAACTGGGCGTCGCAGTTCACCCACGAGAACCTCGGTCCGCTGATCATCAACAACCAGTGGGAGAACGCCGAGCAGAAGATCACGCAGGACATCGCCCTGAACGTGCCGATCTTCGCCGACGGCAAGCTCTACCCGAACGAGGGCCCGGGCTTCGGCATCGAACTGAACGAGGAGTTCATCGCCTCGCACATCACCGAGGGCAAGCAGACCGTCACCGTCGGCGAGCTCGTCGGCGTCTAGCGACGCCGAGAACCTGCAGGAGAAGATCACGATGACCGAACACCGGACGGGCCCGCTGGCCGGCCTGAAGGTCGTGGAACTGGCCGGGCTGGGACCGGCGCCGTTCGCCGCGATGTTCCTCGCCGATCAGGGCGCCGACGTCGTGCGCGTCGAGCGCGCCGGCGCCGGGTTCACCATGCCGATCGATCCGCGGCTGGACACCCTCCAGCGCGGCAAGCGGATGATCGGTGCCGACCTGAAGGACCCGGACGGGCTCGCGACGGTGCTCGCGCTGGTCGAGAAGGCCGACGTGCTGATCGAGGGCTACCGGCCCGGCGTCACCGAACGCCTGGGCCTGGGCCCCGAGGACTGCTGGGCGCGCAACCCGAAGCTGGTGTACGGCCGGATGACCGGCTGGGGTCAGGACGGGCCGCTCGCGCAGCGCGCCGGGCACGACCCCACCTATCAGGCCCTGGTCGGATCGCTGCACGCGATCGGCCGGGCCGGCGGGCCCCCGCAGCTGCCGCTCAGCCTGGTCGGCGACTTCGGAGGCGGTGCAATGTATCTCGTGTCGGGCATCCTCGCCGCGCTGTGGGAGGCGCAGCGCTCCGGGTGTGGTCAGGTCGTCGATGCCGCGATCGTCGACGGCGTCGCGCACCTGATGGCCAACCCGTATTCGATGCTCGCCGGGGGCGCGTGGCACGACGAGCGCGGCACCAACCTCATCGACTCCGGCGCCCCGTTCGTCGACGTGTACGAGACCTCCGACGGCCGGCACGTCGCGGTCGCGGCCCTCGAACCACCCTTCTACGCCCAGCTTCTCGCGGGGCTCGGCCTCGATACGGACGGCGAGCTACCGGGGCAGTGGGACCGCCGGCGCTGGCCGGAGCTGCGCGAGCGGATCGCCGCCGCGTTCGCCACCCGCCCGCGCGACGCGTGGTCGGCGGTCTTCCGGGACACGGATGCCTGTGTCGCCCCGATCCTTTCGATGACCGAGGCGCCCGCCGACGCGCACCTCACCGCACGGGGCACCTTCCTGTACCGGGACGGTCACCCCGAACCTGCACCCGCGCCCCGCTTCTCGCGCACCCCGGCGGGCGTGCCGACGGCACCTCCCGTGCCCGGACAGGACGACCCGTCCGAGATCCTGCGCACGTGGGGCATTCTCGACGCCGTCGTGCCGACCCCCTGACCTGCAGGTTCACCGGATCCGCGGGTGGCGACCGGCTTCGGTGCCGCCCGCGGTCCCGCATGCCACCATTGTTGAGCAGACCTGTGGAATATCACCGGCTAATTCTGCTTTTCACGCCATTGTGACGTGACCCATACTTCAGGGGCCAACGGAGGGCTCGCTCCCCGACACCGAGCGAGCGTCCAGCCCGCCTCGTCCGGCCGCCTCGGCGGTCCCCTCACCCACGGCCGCCTCGGCGGTCCCCTCATTCACGGCCGCGACCGCCGCGTGCCCCCGCTTCGCCCGCCGGCCGGTCCGGCACCCGTACACAAGGAGTTCGTGATGGCACTTCTCGACGAATCCATCTGGCAGGGAAAGATCTTCGCCGGAGACTGGATCCCCGGCGGCGCCGGTGAGAGCAAGGTCGTCGAACCGGCGACCGGCGCGACGCTCGGCAGCGTCGGCCTCGCCGACGAGGGCGACCTCGAACGCGCCGTCGACCGTGCCGTCGCGGCCCAGCGCGATTGGGCGGCCCGCCCGCACACCGAACGCGCCGCCGTGCTGCGCCGCGCCGGCGACCTGTGGCAGCAGCACGCCGACGAGGTCGAGCACTGGATCATGCGCGAGTCCGGCTCCCTGCGCCCCAAGGCACAGCTCGAGACGCACGTCGCGGCGCAGGAGTGCTTCGAGGGCGCGGCCCTGCCCTCGCACGCGCTCGGCGAGATCCTGCCCAGCGAGGCGCCGCGCCTGAGCATGTCGAAGCGGGTGCCCGTCGGTGTCGTCGGTGTCATCGCGCCGTTCAACTTCCCGCTGATCCTCGCCATCCGATCCGTCGCGCCGGCGCTCGCCCTCGGCAACGCCGTGATCCTCAAGCCCGACCCGCGTACCGCCGTCTGCGGCGGCGTGGCCCTCGCCCGCATCTTCGAGCAGGCCGGCCTGCCCGCCGGAGTACTGTCCGTGCTGCCCGCCGGCGCCGACGTCGGCGCCGCCCTCGTCGACGACCCGCGGGTACCGGTCATCTCCTTCACCGGCTCCACCCCGGCCGGCCGCGCCGTCGGCGCCGCCGCGTCCCGCAACCTCAAGAAGGTCCACCTCGAACTCGGCGGCAACTCCGCGATCGTCGTCCTCGACGACGCCGACCTCGCCGCCACGGTGGCCGCCGGTGCCGCCGGTTCCTTCCTGCACCAGGGCCAGGTGTGCATGACCACCGGCCGGCACATCGTGCACGAGTCCGTCTACGACGAGTACGTCGCGCAGCTCGCCGCCAAGGCCGAGGCGCTGCCCGTCGGCGACCCGGTCACCGAGCAGGTCGCCCTCGGACCGATCATCGACCACGGTCAGCTCGAGAAGATCCACGCTCTGGTCACCGCGTCCGTGGACGCCGGCGCCCGCCTCGTGGCGGGCGGCACCTACGAGGGTCTGTTCTACCGGCCCACCGTCCTCGCCGACGTCCCCGCCGGCGCCCCCGCCTACGCCCGGGAGGTGTTCGGGCCCGTCGCTCCCGTCGTGAAGTTCTCGACCCTCGACGAGGCCGTGGCCCTGGCCACCGACACCGAGTACGGGCTGTCGCTCGGCATCTTCACCCGCGACGTCGGCAAGGGCCTCGCCCTCGCCGAGCGGATCCCCACCGGCATCGCCCACATCAACGACCAGACCGTCGGCGACGAGGCGAACATCCCGTTCGGCGGCCTCGGCGCCTCGGGCAACGGCGCCCGATTCGGCGGTGCCGCCAACAGCATCGAGGCGTTCACCGAGTCGCGCTGGATCACCGTCAGCCGCGACGTGCCCGTCTACCCCTTCTGAGCGGCCCCGCCGACCGGATCTAGCATCGTCCTCGCAGAGTAAGGACCCACCATGACCCTCGCAGACCCAGAGCACGCCGCCATCGTCGCGCCGGCGCAGCGGAACAAGGACATCCGTCGCGTCGTGTTCTCGAGCTACCTCGGGAGCACCGTCGAGTTCTACGACTTCATCCTGTACGCGACCGCCTCCTCGCTCGTGTTCGGCCCCGTGTTCTTCGCAAACCTCAGCCCCGGCCTCGCGCTGATCGCCTCCTACGCGACCTTCGCCATCGGCTACATCTCCCGCCCGCTCGGCGGCATCGTCTTCGGTCACTTCGGCGATCGCATCGGCCGCAAGAAGATGCTCATGCTGTCGATGACGATCATGGGGGTGGCGTCCTTCCTGATCGGCCTCGTCCCGGCGATACCCACCTGGGGCGCCGTGATGCTGATCCTGCTGCGTGCGGTGCAGGGCGTCGCGATCGGCGGCGAGTGGGGCGGGGCGGCCCTGATGTCGCTCGAGCACGTCAAGGGCCGCAACCGTGGCTTCGCGGCGGCGTTCACCAACGCCGGTGGCCCCACCGGCGCCGTGCTCGGCACCGTCGCCCTCTCGCTCGCCGCCCTCCTGCCGGAGGACGACTTCCTCTCGTGGGGCTGGCGCGTCCCGTTCCTGTTCTCGGCCGTCCTGCTTGCCGTCGGCCTGTTCGTGCGGGCCCGCATCGCCGAGAGCCCCGTCTTCGAGGAGGCGCTGCGCGCCGCCGAGGCGAAGAAGGACCGGACCAAGGAGACCATCCCGCTGGTGACGATCCTGCGCGCGCCGCGCACCCTGATCCTCGCCGGACTGGTGTGCACCGCGCCGTTCGTGATCCAGGCCCTGTTCTCGACGTTCGTGATCACCTACGCCGCCGGGAACGGCGTGTCCCGGTCGCAGGGCCTCACCGCCTTCGCGATCTGCCAGTTCGTCGCGATCTTCGGCATCCTCGGCGCCGCCCGGCTGTCGGACACCTACGGGCGCAAGCCCGTCATGATGACCGGCTTCGTCGGCATGGTCGTCCTGGCGTGGCCGCTGTTCCAGCTCGCGTCGTCCGGCAACTTCCTGCTGGTCGTGCTGGCCTTCGTGATCGCCTGCTCGGTCCTGCAGTCGCTGACGTTCGGCCCCATGCCGGCGTTCCTCGCCGAGCAGTTCGGCACCCGCGCCCGCTACACCGGCGCCTCCCTCGGCTACCAGATCGGCAGCCTCCTCGGTGCCGGCTTCACCCCGGTCATCGTGGCCTCGCTGTACGCCGGCTCCGGCACCATCGGCAGCGTGATCGTGTACCTGGTCGCCGGCTGCGCCCTGAGTGCCGTGGTCCTCGCCCGGTTCGTCAAGGAGAGCAAGGACGTCGACCTGAGCGCCTGATCCGCGTCACCGGCGGGGGGGGGGAACACAAAAGGG